>JABIYR010000096.1 GCA_018702695.1 Nitrospina sp.
AAAGAGTTTGATAAGGGTGCCGCGGTGATCATCAAGCATACGAATCCTTGCGGTGTTGCCTTGGGTGAGGATCAGTTAAAAACATTCATGGTGGCGCGCGAGGTAGATCCCACGTCAGCATTTGGAGGGATTCTTGGCTTTAACCGACCGGTGACAGCTGAGACGGCAGAAGAAATTGTCAAAAACTTTGTGGAAGCCGTTGTGGCACCGGGTTTTGAACCGGAAGCGTTGAAACTGTTCGCCACGAAAAAAAATGTCCGCTTGATGTTGATGCCAGAGTGGAACCCAGCTGAAAATACTGCCAAGTTAGATTTAAAACGCATAGGGGGTGGGCTGTTGGTTCAAAGCCCGGATACCTTGACCTATGTTGAGGATCAGCTCAAAGTGGCGAGCGAAAGAAACCCTGATAGCCGGGAAATTGAAGACATGAAGTTTGCTTGGATTGTGGCGAAGCATGTCAAATCAAATGCCATTGTTTATGCTAAAGATCAGGAAATTCTTGGTATCGGTGCT
Organism: Nitrospina sp.; assembly: GCA_018702695.1. Taxonomy (GTDB): domain Bacteria; phylum Nitrospinota; class Nitrospinia; order Nitrospinales; family VA-1; genus LS-NOB. The sequence continues at coordinate 514 of JABIYR010000096.1, forward strand.
GGGCAAATGAGCCGTGTCGATTCAGCCCGCGTGGCTGTTGAGAAAGCGTGCAAACCTTTACAAGGCGCGGTTATGGCGTCAGACGCATTTTTCCCTTTCCGGGACTCGGTGGATGAAGCTGCAAAACATGGGATCACTGCCATCATTTCCCCCGGTGGCTCGATTCGAGATGAAGAGGTTTTGCAAGCAGCCAATGAGAATAAGATAGCCATGTTATTTACTGGCACCCGCCATTTTAAACATTAAGCCTCCCCAATAACTATACTGGTTTCGCCTCTTTAACTTAAGAGCTGGCAAAAGTTTCTTCCTTGTTTCTGCATTGCTGTGACGCTGAAATGCAAAAACTGTCCCTCAGCACAGCCACGTTCGCATTATATCAATCAATGCCTCCCGTTAAGGGTTAAACAGATCCTGTAAAAAGCCGATAAGTAATGAGGTCTTATTCCACTGAGAAAATGGGCCTGAGGTAGTAGCGGTGAGCAAGAATAATGATGTCTTCAGGACGAAAAAAGCATGGGAAAATTGATAAAATTGATGATTTTTGCGGGGCTGGTTTTTGCCGGATGGCAGGGTAACCTGCGCTGGGAAGCATTTAAACCTGTTTTGGCTGAGTTAGAAGCAAAACATCCAGAAAAATACCTCACAATGATTGATGAGGCTAAATCTTTTCATATTGGTGAAACCAAACGGCTGTTTCATGAAATTGACACCATGAGCCGAGAAGCTGTGATCACTCTTAGACATGAAAAATGGCGAGAAAAAAGAAAGCAGGACAAAAAATTTCACGAAAAATATTATGATGATGAGTTGCTGAACCGGGTAGAGGTGCGTAAAAATTATCGTAAAGAATATCAGGCTCGTGCCGACGCAATCCGTAAAATGGGTGAACATAAACCCATTAAAGCTCGATTTGAAAAATGGAAAAAAATGGATCCGTGGCAGCAAAGACTCATCCTGCACGAAAAATGTGTGAAGTATATAAAAATGGAACTTGGCGAGCGGAAGGTGTTTCGTAGTGATTTGGAGATCTCTAAAGTCTCAACTCTTGTTGCTCAGCTTTCCAATGAACCCATGCCCGTGGAATTGCTTTGCAATAATCTGGTGCCGGGTACGCAGTCACCTGAAGAAATTCAGGCCATGGTTCTGCGTTTGAAAGGAATTTTGACCTTTCGGTATTACACTCAGCTTTTGCAGGAGGTGGGAATTCCCAAAAGGGAGACCATTCCTTTTAAAGATGAGTTGAGCGGACGAATCAGAGACTATAACGATTTCTGAAAAAGGTCTGCCCTCTGAATCAGGGTGACTATGAAGCCGGCTCTTTTTTAGAAGGACTTTGTTCTAGGCTTTCCGTTAACAGCGTGATTGCGGTTGCCAATTGTTTGATTTCAGTATTGGATTTAATTTCTGGAAGTTCAGCCTGCCCGCGTTTTTCTGCAAAGAGCACCAGTTTTTTTAATGGCCGAATGATCATGCTAATAGTGTAAAGCCCGCCGATCACGGCAACCAGACTCCCGACAATAGCCATGCCGATCATTTCATTTTTCAATTGCACGGCACTGCGTACGACGCGTTCTTTGAGCAATTCCATCTGCTCGGGTGTTAACGTCTGGGGGTTCATGGTTCCGACAATTCTTTCTACTTGCCCAAGTTGAACATAGAGGAAAAAGGCAGCATAACCCAAGCAGGAAATCACAACGATGTAGCCAGTCATTAATAAATTGATAATACTTTTCTTTTCACCGGGAAGTTCATCCCGAAAAATGGTGTTTCGTTTCATTAGTTACTGAACCTTTTTAATGCTGGATAGGAATCTTTTTCCCAGTATGGGATAGAGGGATGCTTTTTCGTACCGACTCATACTTTTTTTCAATCGATTAAAACGCTCGCCCGTTGAGGGGTGGGTGCTCATGAAGATGGAGCTTTCCCCTTCCTTGCTTTTGCCGAGTTGATGGATAAAGTTTTGCAACCCTTCTGGGTAATAACCCATGCGATAAGCAAACTCTCGTCCATATCGGTCTGCCTCGAACTCAAGGTCTTTGTCTAGACCTCGGGTGAAAAGGACTTCAGACACTTCATCGATCAGCTTGTCAAACAGCCCCGGGTTTTCATCCATAACGGTGAGTGTTAGAGCGCTGATGCCTTGTAAACTTCGACTGCGCCCTAAAGTTTGCAGGGCATGTTTCTGGCTAATATGAGCGACTTCGTGCGCCAGCACCCCCGCTAACTGTGCCTCGTTCTGGATCAGTTTTAATAATCCGATGCTTACAAAAACATAACCGCCGGGGGTAGCAAACGCGTTAGGGTTCTCGGTATTCAAAACTGCAAAATGATAATCAATATCTGGGCGGCTGGAAACATCTGCCACGGCTTGCCCAACGAGATTGATGTAACGTAACAACTCTGGGTCTTTATAAGCGCCTCCATATCGGTTGAACACTTCTACTGCGAGTCTGCCCCCGATTGCCTTTTCTTCTTTATAGGCGATGGGTTGCAGGGCTTGCAGGGTGTTCACGCTTTGTTGCAGAATTTTAGAGGTTTTTTTATCAAAGATACCCAGTGATTGACCCAGACCAATCATGCCACCGTCATTTTGTTGGGTCTTTGCTGGGGCTGGTTCCTCACCCGTAAGGTCGTGTTCTTTTTTTTTCGGTTTAGGCTGACTAGATTTTTCCACCTCTTGAAGAAAACGGTCGAGGTTGAAGGCGTAAGATGGCGTAGCGCCGATCAAAATGATGGCGATCCCCAAGCTCAGGCAGAAGAAAGACGGCCCGAAAATTTTAAAATATTTTTTTTGCATGATGGATTTTTTACTGGGAATATTCACCCAGTTTTCCTTTTTCAAGAAAACGGTCCAGTTCTTCGGGCCGAATTTTAAAGTTCTCCATATCTTTAACGGCTTGAATGCTCTCGGGGGTCGCTCCTTTTTTTCGAGCGTGTTGCTCTGAAACAGGGCTCAAACCCCTTATGCTGGAACCCGATGTGGATTCACGAGCGGTCATCTTTTGTCTGCCTCCCAAAGCACCGAGCACGTCTTCATCGTTTTGGCTATCGGCTGGAGCTTTTTTAGAAAGCTTGAATCGGAAAATCCAACCTGTTTTTCCTTTAGCCAAGACCTGAAAAAATTTGCCAGATTTTTTCTTCACTTCCACAGCCGTTCCTTGTTTTAGCTTGGTCAAAACTTTAGAACGTGCAGACGCTTCGGCTTGCATTTTAGTGGCCGATTTTTTTACATACCAAGTTTCGGCGGCGACCCAATGCGGAAGCAAAAAGAACACAACTGCGGAAAGAGTCATTGCAGATCGAATGAAAAAGGAGTGATACATAACAAGGGTTTGTAGCAAAGTTTATGGAATCAATCAAGCTTCTCCCAAACTGAGCGAAACGTCAACCTAAAACTCTCGCACACAATCGATCGCTTAAACTGTAGTGCGAAAATTCAATCTAAGTAGGTAGAGGTGGGTTTTTCGACTCAGCTTTTTTTAGCTTGCTGTTCTAATGCTTTCTTGAGCCGAGGCCAGTTGAAGGCCGAGCCGGGGTCGTATTTGCAGGTCACTTCCTTTTCACCTTTTTGCACGTGCGCATGACCCAGAATGCCAGCAAATTTGGCATAATTTTTTAATCTGTCGAGTGGGTGGCGGCCAGATTTTTTGTCGAATGGCACTTGCGGTTTAATACCGGGCAAAAGGCGATTGACCCCAATACATAGGTGAATCAAAGCTTGATATTGTGGCTCTGTAAAATCCCACATACGGATCATGCGCCCATTGATCTTTTTACTGAAATAACCCCTTTCCCCATAGGTGCGTGATGGGGTGGGCTTAAACCCGGCAGTGAGAATTTTTTTTTGAAAGCGATCGGGGAGGTCGAGAACCCATTGCCCATTTCTCTTACGATACTTATCGTGGTCGGATGGGAGCCATTCTGACTCGCAAGCCAATGCTTCGGAGGCAAGGTTTGCCATTTCAACATGAATCGCTCTTTCGTTTCCTTGTCGGTCATCAGCGGGCGCGGTATTGGTTTTCCAGTACAAGTCACAGGTTTGGTAAAGGGTTCCATCGAGATCGAGATAGAAATGACTGCCCTTGAAGGTGCTTTCCTCCATCAATTGGTGACAATGGTGGGAGCTATAACAGGCATCGTAATGCAGAACGAGTTGGTGGACACGTTGCGTCAGCTCTTGGTAGGCTAACGCCGGGTTCAGGATTTTGTAGGCCGAATCTTTTTGGGATGGCGCGTCATTGAGCTTGGGGTCATGCTGAGAGCAGGTAGACCGGCCTCTTTTATTTGGGCAGGCAAAGCCTTCGTCCCATAAAACAACGCGGGTTCCAATCTCTATTTTTTTGCCACAGGCAACGATTTTTTGATTCATGACTTAAGCAGAGAGCCTCTGCCGATTTTTAGCAATGATTAGCGTTATTTGCCTTACAGGCTAAGCGGTTTAGCTTTTATTTTCTGCTGTGCTACCCCAATGTAATTTGTTGCGCAGGGTGTGGTAATAGTTTTTCCCTGGGGCCTGCACCAGTTTTACTGAGACACTGGCTTTCTTTGCTTCTAGGATGTCACCAGATTCCATGTTGTACCCTAATTTTCCGTCGAGGGTGATTCGGACATCTTCGTCATCATGGCGTTTACTCAATTTTACTTTGATCTGAGACGTATCGGGGACGACAATGGGTCGGTTTGTCAGAGCAAAAGCGCAAATGGGGCTCAACACCAAAGCATGCATACTAGGGTGGATGATGGGGCCGCCTGCCGAAAGCGAGTACGCGGTAGAGCCTGTAGGCGTAGCGATTATCAACCCGTCAGCGCGGTATGATGTCATGGGCTGGTCGTTGACCAATACGGTGAGGTTAACGATTTGAGCTAACGCGCCCTTATTGATTACAATTTCGTTCAATACATTAAAATCGCAGAGTTTGGTTTCATTGCGCCACAAAGAAGCGTTTAGTAACATACGGTGTTCGATTTCACATTCTCCATTCAAAACGCTTTGCAGGGTTGAGTAGAGATCGTCTTGAGTTGTCTCGGTTAAAAAGCCCAGGCTACCGAGGTTGACGCCGAGAATGGGTACGCCGTGTGGGTGCGTGATATGTGCAACATTTAACAGCGTTCCGTCTCCACCCAGCACAATGATCAAGTCAGAACGGGTGGGAATTTCTTCCTGAGAATAGGCATTGGTTTCGCCAATGAGTTCTGCAGTACCTTTATCTGTGAAAAGAGTGCAACCACGTTCGCGCAACCATTGGGCCAGATGGCGCACTATTTTAGGGTCGACGGTGGAATGTTGCTTGCAAAATAACCCTATGTTTTTCACTGAACCCTCTGCATAAAGATGATGCGTTCAATTTGAATTGCGGGAATAAACCCTATTATTAACATTATGAGGGGAAAAGCGATAAAATTAGGTAAAAAGTTGGCATGGGCAGGATATTTGGGAACCTTGTTTAGATTAAAGCTTGCCGAAGTCTTCTGGGGTTATATTGTCGAGCCAGTCTTTCCATTGTTTGTCATCATCGGTTTTCATTTTTGCCGGGTCGGGGAGGTCCAGGCTTTTAGCCGCCTCAATGACCTGTTCTTCCACAAAAATAGATGACTTGGTTCTCAATGCCAAGGCAATGGCATCAGAAGGGCGCGAGTCGATAGAGAGAGTCTGGTCTCCACATACTAGAGAAATGATGGCGTAAAAAGTATTGTCTTTCAATTCATTGATAAGAATATGGTTGACCTCAGCCTTCATATTTTCAATCAGGTTTCTGAGCAAATCATGGGTCATCGGGCGCGGTGTGGATATTTTTTCTATTTCCAGAGCGATGGCATTGGCTTCAAAATAACCCACCCAGATGGGAAGTGCCTTGGAACCGGTTGAATCCTTTAAAATAATGATGGGCATATTGGTGAGAGGGTCCAACGTGAGCCCCTCAACTTTCATTTCAACCATTTCCTATACCTCAAAATTGTAACAAAATAATAATTCGGATTTAGGCGCGAAACCTGAAGCTACCTAAAAAATATAGATAAACGTATGGGGTTTGTCAATCACCAGTATGGGTAAAAAAATACGTCAACGAATAGCAGGGAAGAGGGCTATTTCTTTTCTTGTTGTTTTTTTTGTTCTTTTAGAAAGCTTTGTAGGGTGTGACGCACTTCGTCGGGAATTTCAATTTCGTTCAAGGTGTCTCGGCATAAAGTGCGGGTCGACTTATAGGTGTTGAAAAAAGCGATGCAAGGGGGGCATTCTTGAAAATGCTCTTCAAGGGATTTTGTGGTGCCCGAGTCTAGAGACCCTTCAATATATTCGTACAACAGGTCAACGCACTCTTTACAGCAGATCATGCTTCCCCCTTTTTGGAACGGTATTCCTCAAAATAGCCAGAAAGTTTTTTTCTCAAAAACAACCGAGCCCGGTGCAGTCTCGACTTGACCGCAGGAACAGTCAGGTCTAATATTTCGCTGACTTTTTCAGTTGAAAGCCCTTCTACATCGCGTAGTAAAAAAACCACCTTTTCCTTTTCAGGTAACAGGTCTACGGCTTTTTTGATGACATCTTTTGTTTCATTGGAAAACAATAGAGATTCTGTATTTTCCGACCAGTCCTGTATTTTTTCTTGCTGGAACCCTGCTCCGTTGAAAGAGGGCAACAACTCATCAATGGAGACATTGGGTTCTTTTTTCTTACTCCGCAGTTTCATGTAACTGGCATTTAATGTGATGCGATAAACCCAGCTTGAAAATGCTGATTTGCCCTGAAACGTATTGATCTTCCTGAATAATGTCAGCAGAACCTCCTGGGTTACATCCTGAGCATCCATTTGGTTGCGCATCAGGTTGAAACTGAGGCCGTATATTTTTTTTTGATAGGATTCCGCTATCTTGTCGTAAGCCTCAAGGTTTCCTGCTTGTAGGTCTTTGACAAGAGCTTCTTCTATCTCTCTTTCTTCTTTTTGCTGAGTGAAGGACATATGAAGAGCAAATCCAGTTTTGTTTGAAGTCAGGAAAAGGCAGAGGGTTCTTTTATATTAGAACCTTGCCGGGATTTGCAGTTTCCTCCTTATTTAGCCTCATTACATTTGGATGCACACAACCGCAAAGCGATTCGTCAAATGAGGACGAAACATTGCAAAAATACCCCTTAAATGGGGAAGGCAGGAAACAAGGTGGCTGGGTGACTTATTTGTCACCTGTCTCAGGGGTTGAAGCGACCGTTTCTTCGGCTTGCGGTGTCTCACTGGTTCCTTCAGACACCTCTTTCGTCTCATCCGTAGCTTCTGCAGTTTCCGCAGAGGCTTCATCAAGCTCCTCTGTTCCTTCTTCAGCTTCTTTCATCGATTTCTTGAAGTTCCGAATGCTATTACCAAAAGCGCTACCAATTTCTGGAAGCTTACCAGCCCCGAAGATAATCATGATAATGACCAAAATGATCATTAACTCTGGAAAACCTATTCCCATCATAGCGAAAATCCCTTTATTTGTTTGAGAAAAGGGGAATTATAGCACAAACCCGAATGAAGACAAATGCAAATAATTGCCTAGAATTATAGCGATTGTATGCTACAATTTAGCCTTTAAAAATTAAGGTTGAGCGATTTTAAAACAAGTAGAGCATAAATAAATCTTACTCAGGGAACATACTGGATTATGAAAACTGTATTGCGCATCGCGCTTTTTATGGCTGTTTTTTTGATGTTGACCACGATCAGCGTAGGGGCGGAGACTTTTTCAAAAAGGTTTGAAAAAGGGAGCTCTGATTTTGGTGCTCAGTTGGGGTGGGGCTGGACAGCCGATATTCCTCCGGGGCCAAATCGTACCGACCTGGGTTTTTTATATTTCTTCCCCAACTGGCAACATAATATAACGGGTTTGATCGGGGGCGATTCTTGGTACAAAGGGTCTCTGTTTTATCATATGGAAGCCGGAGTGGCCTTTGCAGACCGAGATGATAAATTCCTCCTCGGGTGGTCGCCGTTGATGGTTCAATACAAGTTTTTGAGCCCCAAAAGAAGATGGGCGCCGAATGTTTTATTGGGTACAGGTTTTTCAATGACGAACTGGAAAGATGTTGCCGAGCGCGAATTGGGTAGCGAGTTCCAGTTCCTGCTTCATGCCGGGGCTGGATTAGAATATTTCAAGAAAGATGGAGCCTACTCCATCAATTACCGATTGTTCCATGTTTCCAATGCCGGAATGCAATTTCCAAATATCGGGCTCAACGCTCATATGTTCACTCTGGGGATGCGCTTCTAACGAAGCGCTGGCAATGGGCGCAAGCGCATCCGTCAGCCCCTTTCTCACCAGCATAAATTATTACCTTTCCGAGACGCGGAATATAAAAAAGATTTTCACGTGCTCATTGCATCCCACGCTTGTGGGTTGAAAGAACTTCCATGCCTTCTTCACCGGATCGTGGCATCCTCAATCGCTTCTTTTATACCATTGAACATTTTGCTTACCGGCACTCACTGACGGTTATCGCCCTATCCTTGATTTTAGCGGTTCTTTCGGTTTGGGTGACTGCAGAAAAACTCACCTTTAAAACCGGACGCGGTGATTTGGTAGCCAAGGGCCTGCCTTATGTGGAGCAATATGAAAGTTATCGCGGTCAATTTGAAGACCTCGAAGGCATGGTGGTCGTGGTGGAAGGGAAAACACCGACAGACATGGCAGGTTTCGCCGAAGTTCTGGCAGAAAAGCTAAAAGCTCAGTCGCATCTATTTTCTCAAGTCGTTTATAAAATTGATACCCGTTATTTCCGCTCCCGCTTTCTGCTTTATCTTGATCAAAAAGAACTGCAATCGCTGGCTCAAAAACTCATGGATCACCAAGGGTTTTTGGAGAGGGTGAACAATGCGCCCGGTCTGCACACGCTGTTGTCTCATATCAATGCTGAAATCAGCTCAGGAATGGTTGATTCCTTGATGAGCGATTTTCTCGGTGCGGACGACGACGAAGAGACTGATGCAGGAGACCTCAGCTTGCTCATTCGTCTGTTGGAAGAAATGACCCTGCATTTAAATGGAGACACTCATTATCGTTCACCGTGGAAGGCGTTGTTTGCAGGCGGTTCAGACTCTCTACAAGAAAAAGGTTATATGGTCTCAGAAAATGAAGACCTGCTTTTCCTGCTGATAGTGCCCAACGACGACGAAACCAGCTTCACGGGTTATAAAGATGCGGTGGACTTGGCCCGTAAGGTCATCGCCGAAACCCGGCAAGACTTCCCCGGTGTCACGGTGGGGCTGACGGGGGAAGACGTGATATCCAGCGATGAAATGTTGACCACTCAGGCAGATGTTGAAACCGCATCGAAAATTGCTTTAATCGGTGTGGCGTTACTGTTCAGCATCGCTTTCCGAGGCGTTGTCAAACCGCTGTTGGCGGTGTTCTGCCTCCTGCTGGCATTGTGCTGGACGATGGGTTTCACCACCTTGACCGTGGGTCATCTGAATATTCTTTCGGTGGTGTTCACGACGATTTTGATCGGGTTGGGCATTGATTTTGGCATCCATATTCTCGAACGCTATAAAGAAGAGCGACAAAGCGGCAATGAAATTTTGCCCGCATTGCAAAAAACCGTTCAGGGAACAGGGCGAGGCAATTTTTCCGGTGCTATCACCACCGCGATGGCATTCGGAGCGATGGTGCTGACCGACTTCATCGGTATCGTGGAATTAGGGTGGATCGCCGGATGGGGAATTCTCTTTTGCATGGTCGCCATGCTGTTAGTGCTTCCAGCTCTGATTACGCTGGAAGAAAAATGGCGTAAGCCTCAATACGCAGCGGAAAAAACTGCTAGCACCCAGCAAAGAGGGTGGGTGGATAAACTGTTTGACCATTATTACCTCATCATAGGATTGTGTACTGTTCTCGTTCTCATCGCCTCCCTGTCATTAAAAGACCTGCGTTTTGACTATAACCTGCTCAACCTGCAAGCCAAAGGCACTGAGGCGGTTCAATATGAAATGAAAATTTTAACAAGTGCCGGACGTTCTGCCTGGTCTGCGGCGATGCTGGCCGATTCTCTGGAAGCGGTGCATGAAAAAGAACTTCAATTGAAGGCTTTGCCAACAGTTGCCAAGCTAGAAAGCATCGCTAGGGTGATTCCAGAACACCAGACTGAAAAGCTTGAAATGATTAAAGAAGACCTCGCGCCCATTTTAAGCGAGTTAGAGGTAGAGCCGGAGGATGTTGCATTTTCTTGGCAAAATTTAAACAAAACTCTCAAACGCATTCAGTTCAAACTTCAGGGTCGCGCTGAAGAGGGGGATGAACTCGATCAGGTGCAAATCGCTGGCAAACGTCTGCGAGAATTTCAGCAACAAAATAAAAAGGTAGAACCCGAGCTAGCCGAAAAAAGATTGCGTGATTTTTCTGAATTATTGTTCACCGATTATCGTAACCTCATGGAGGAACTCAAAGCCAATGCCGAGCCTCAGCCTGTGCGGCTCGATGAGATTCCACAAAGTTTGAGAAAACGATACATCTCGCAAAAAGGGAACTATGTCATCAATATCTTTCCCAGTATTGATATCTGGGATCAGGACGAACGCCAGAAATATTTAAACGATCTGCGTTCGGTGGACCCGCAGGTTACTGGCACAGCCGTGCATATGTTTGAGTCCACCCGACTGATGACAGAGGGGTATGTCAACGGCGGGCTTTACGCTATGACTGCGATTATCATTTATATATTTTTCCTGTTCCGCAATCCGCTGACGGTTTTTTTCGTTCTGCTTCCGGTGCTGGCGGGGTCAATCTGGACGGTGGGAGTGATGGAACTGATTGGGCTGAAACTGAATATGGCGAATTTGGTCATCCTGCCACTCATTTTAGGAGTTGGTGTGGTCAACGGCATTCATATCACTCACCGCTACCGCGAGGAAGAAGACAAACACTCCAGCGTTCTAGGTAAAAGCACCGGTCAAGCTGTCCTGCTCAGTTCGCTGACTACCATGATTGGTTTCGGCAGTCTGATGGTTGCCGACCACAGCGGAGTTTACAGCCTAGGCATGGTGCTCACTCTTGGCGTGTTCAATTGCCTCATCGCTTCAATCACCTTCCTGCCCGCCCTACTAAAACTCAGCGCTGATAAAGGTTGGAAAGTCTAAACGGCGAGCCGCCGGGGCCAATAGCCCATCAGTGTATCTGGATGGCAAAGAATTCTCCTGGCTTAAAATTCCCCCTGAAAGGGGAGCTTATATTGGGTTAAGACTTGTTCTCTCCTTTGCAAAGAGAGTCGGGGTGATTGACATATCGGGTTTTGTTGAGGCTCCCATCACAACTTTAGGGTGGTAATCTAGCAACCCCTTCTCTATGTCTGGGATTGTTGTGACTAGTCGGAATTCTAACTGTCTTAAAAAAGGTTTTTCAGCAACTTGGGTGTGTTAAAATCGGGCACTATGTCAGAATGTCGGAGGCTAAAATCTTTCGAGGTTATTTGGCATCTTATAAGGAAATCAATTTTATTGTTAATAAAGGGTTAGGAATGACGATTCGGTTTACGAAAATGAGTGGGAGCGGCAACGATTTCATTGTCATTGATAATCGCGTGCCAGTGATGGATGACGATAAAAAGCGCGATTTTGTTCGGCGTGTTTGTGATCGTAAGATGTCTGTGGGTGCGGATGGAGTGATCTTTGTGGAGAACTCGGAGCGTGCTGACATCAAATGGGATTTTTATAATGACGATGGTTCCTCAGCCGAAATGTGTGGCAACGGAGGTCGTTGTTTGGCGCGTTATGCGGTGGAAAATAAAATGGCTCCGACCTCGATGACGTTGGAAACGCTGGCGGGTATCATCGGCGCGGAGGTGAAGGGCGATATTGTGAAAATCAAACTCACAACCCCTGAAAATTTACGTCAGGATATTGCGGTGGACTTGAATGGAGCGTCATTTCAAGTAGACAGCCTTAATACGGGTGTGCCGCATGCCATTGTTTATGCGGACAATGTTGAGGATGTGAATGTGAAGGAGGCAGGGAACGGCATTCGTTTTCACTCAGCCTTCGCTCCAGCCGGAACGAATGTGAATTTTGTGCAAAAAGTTGGTGAGAGTGCGCTGAAAATTCGTACTTATGAACGGGGTGTTGAAGACGAAACCCTAGCCTGTGGAACGGGCGTGGTGGCCTCGGCACTATTGTCGACATTGAAAAATAAGGTACAACCTCCGGTTGCGGTTGAGACTCAGGGCGGAGATATTTTGAAAGTAGATTTTGACTTGAGCTCAGGGCTGGAAAGCGCGGTGGTGTATTTAGAAGGCCCCGCACGCATTGCCTTTGAAGGCACGTTGGTAGAATATTAACCGGTTAATTGGAAAGAAAAACCCATGTTTGAAGGATCGTATGTTGCCATTGTAACTCCGTTTAAAAACGGAAAAGTGGATGCCCCGGCTTTGCGCCAATTGATCGAGTTTCATATTGAAAATGGAACGGACGGAATTGTTCCCTGTGGGACGACGGGCGAGTCGGCCACTTTGAACCATGCTGAGCATGAAGAGGTGATTCGCATCGCGGTTGAAACGTGTAAAGGGCGTATTCCTGTTTTAGCGGGCACGGGGTCGAACGCCACACACGAAGCGGTCGAGTTGACTCAGCGGGCTCAGAAAATTGGTGCCGATGGGGCTTTGTTGATCACCCCTTATTATAACAAGCCGACGCAGGAGGGGTTGTTCCTGCATTTTTCGACGGTGGCGAAAGAGACCGATTTGCCAATTGTTCTTTATAATGTTCCCAGTCGCACCTCTATCAATATGGAACCGAGTACGGTAGCGCGTTTGAGTGTAGTCAAGAATATTGTTGGCATTAAAGAGGCTTCGGGTTCTCTGGTGCAGGTCAGTGAAATCATTGCTTCATGTGGGCCAGATTTTTCTGTGATCTCTGGCGAAGATGCCTTGACATGGCCGATCCTTGCTATCGGTGGCAAAGGGGCCATCTCGGTGACGGCCAATTTGGTGCCTGATAAATGTGCCAAACTATATCAGGCGGCTCGCGCTGGAGATGTGCAAACCGCCAAGGCTATACACTATGAGTTGTTGAAACTGAGCGATATCCTATTTGTCGAGACCAACCCGATTCCGGTTAAAGCCGCCTTGGTGTTGATGGGCCGAATCGAGAATGAATTTCGTCCGCCTTTGTGCCCGCCAACGCAGGAACATTTGGTGCAATTGCAAGCGGTGCTCGAAGCTTATTCGTTGGTGTGATTGGCTCTTTGCCGATCAAAAATAATGATTGTTAATTAATTCCAGCATTGGGCTGATAGAGGAGAGAATACATTGAGCAAGATTCTTGTAATAGGGATAGCCGGACGCATGGGAAAGACCATTGCCGAGTGCATTGAAGATATGGAAGGCGTGGAACTGGGCGGAGGCACGGAACAGTCTGGAAGCCCGAACTTAGGGAAAGATATTGGTCATGTTGCAGGGATTGATGAAAAAGGGGTCAAGGTCTCGGATGATCTGGGTACAGCACTTGCGAACTGTGATGTGGTGATCGACTTCACCACACCTGAGTCGAGCTTGCAAACCTTGCAGGTCTGCGCCGAAAAGGGCAAGGCGGTGGTGGTGGGAACCACAGGATTTTCTCCTGAGCAACGCCAGCAGATCGATGAAATCAGTAAAAAAATTCCTTGTGTGGTGGCTCCCAATATGAGTATCGGGGTTAATGTATTATTTAAATTGGTTGCCGATGCGGCCCGCGTGTTGGGCGATGCCTACGATGTAGAAATTGTCGAAGCGCATCACAAGTTTAAAAAAGATGCCCCCAGCGGTACGGCGGTGCGTATCTCAGAAATTGTTGCCGACTCATTGGGGCGCGACCTTGAAGAGGTTGGGGTCTATGGCAGAAAAGGCATTGCAGTGCGGACTCCGAAAGAAATCGGCATTCACACTGTGCGAGCCGGGGACATCATCGGCGAGCATCGAGTTTTGTTCGGAGGGATGGGAGAAAACTTTGAAGTTTTTCACCGCGCTCAAAGCCGGGAAACGTTTGCTCGTGGCTCTATTCGGGCGGCACAATGGATTTTAGGCCAACCCAATGGCATCTATGATATGCAGGATGTTCTGGGTTTGCGCTGATTAGAGGGCAGGTATGGACACACCATTGAAATCGGATCGTAGAAATTTTCTGAAAATATTTTCTCTGGCGGCCTTATCGGCTTTGGTGCCGAAAAAAGCCGCAAGTGCGGTAGATTTTCGTAACGACAAAAACATCCCCAAACAATATATTCAAAACCGAGACAACCCTGACTTTCATATTCGCAGTGCCAATCCATTTATGGGGGTGGATATGCAAAGCTGGGGGTTGGCAATAGGTGGCAGGGTTAAAAACCCCATTGGTTTGGGTTATGAAGACCTGTTCGGTTTGAAAATGCATTCTCAGGTTTCGCGCCTTAAATGTGTGGAGTGCTGGTCAGCCAAGGCGAAGTGGGAGGGATTCCGGTTTGAAGAACTGGTTAAGAAGGTTCAGCCCGACCCGTCTGCCAAATTTGTCTATATCCAGTCGGCCGATTCCTATTACGAAAGTTTTGCCTTGGAGGAGTTGCTCCGACCGAGAGTCCTCTTTGTTTTGCGAATGAATGGCCAGTCCTTAAGCCCAGATCATGGCTTCCCCTTGCGGTTGATCGCACCCTTCAAGTATGGCTATAAAAATATTAAATACATCACCAGTATCAAGTTTCTTGATACGCGCAAACGCAATTATTGGTCGAACAGTGGGCCGTATTCGGTGGATGGAACCATTCAGCCTGGGGTTGACCACCCTTTAGACTTTAATAAAAAACCCTTGCCCATCAACGGGGGCGAAGTCTTCCACTATTTTGATGAGCGTCCCGGCAACGTCTCAAAGCCTGAGGATGGCTAACCCGTATTTTGCATCACGATCAATCAAGCCAATACAGAAATATTACAAGGGTTGGAGTGTTGTCTATGCTGAACCGCTTTGTGTTATTTCTTTTCTTAAATTTCCTGATCTCTTGCGACTCCTACAGTGTTAAACAGATTCCGGTAGAGGTCCCTGCCGGTGTCGTTGTCCCGAAAGAGATGGTCTACGTCCCGGCGGGGGAATTTATTATGGGGAGTGACGAGCAACCAGCAACTCAAGGGAGAAAACTCATCAAGTCGGGTGCTTATCTTATTGATCGTTATGAAATGAGCCACGAAGCCTATAATAAATTTCATCCCGAACATTCTTTTATAACGAAAAAAGCATTGTGGCCGATGGCGCATGTGAGTTTTTCAGAAGCCGAAGCCTCTTGTCAGGCGCAGGGCAAGCGTTTGCCTACTGAAGCCGAATGGGAGAAATCGGCGCGTGGAACAGACGGGCGAAAATGGTCGTGGAAAATTTTTGTCGCGCATCCCAATAACGGGTTTTCAGGTTTCATGCCAGAGCCGGTGGATAAAAGACCTGAATGGGTCAGCCCTTATGGCGTTCACGGCATGGGCCATAATGTCTGGGAATGGGTTGCGGACGATTATAATTTAGCCGGACAGACGCAGGTTTTCAAAGTGATTCGTGGTGGGGTGTTGCAGACGCATCTGACCATTCAGTTTTCACCCACTTGGTTCCGCAATTGGATGGCCCCAGACACGAAGCTGAACTTCATTGGTTTTCGTTGCGCTAAAGATGTATGAGGGCTTGAAGCGTTGTGAAGAGAAGCGGTTTGTGGAAATTAAAAATCGCCCCGTAGGTGCTCGGCAATTTCTTTTGCCGCTGTATTAAACAGGTCTTGTTCTGAGCCGCCGGTGATTCCTCCCGCAACCCAAGAATCGACTTCCCACGCGCCGACCATCTCATCTTGATCATAGAGGGCCACTTTGATTCGCATTGTCCCTTTTGCGGAATCGACCATACCTAGGGTTGCGATTCGTGCCATTCGGTTGCCTTCCTCAAACTCCATCACCTTATATTTTAAGTGATAGCGGGCATTTTTCCCGGCCAGAACATACCCCGTATAGTGGAGTTGTTCTTCAATAGCCCCCTGCACTTTAGAACCCGCATCCATGAGGCGGAAATCCTTGGCTGTCATATCTACTATGGTGATCGTATTTTCGGTGTTGCTCCACCGTTTTTTTGTAATGGAATCCACCCCCGAACAGGCTGGGAGAGCGATTAACAAAACGACCAGAATTTTAAATACCCGATTCATGCTTGTTCCCCGAATGAAATTAACCTTCCTTCATTCTAGCAAATAAAGTTTCTAAAGTTCAATGGCTTATCTATCTAGATGGACCTTCCTCAATACTCATTTGAGCCCTAATATGGAAGGGATGGTTTACATGAACAAGTGTAAAAAGGATTCCTCAAACTCACTGAACCAGATCTGAACTTCTATCGGAATGAGGCTATTGATATAGGTCATATAGCCGGTCGCAAGAATGATGCCCAATGCGATCAGCAAAAAACCACTGAACAGGTTTGTGGTATGCAGGAAAAAAGTTTTTCCAGCCAGAGTTAAATCCCACCCTTTGCCTCGAAGCAGGGTCCAAAACAACCCGTCTTTCGGTAGGTTGCCGCATATGGTGGCAACGATGATGAGAGGAAGACCCAACCCTACGGCATAGAAAAACAATAGGAGCATTCCTTGTAAAACGGTTTTTTCTGAGGCCGCGAGCATGAGAATACTGGAAAGAATCGGTCCGACACAGGGTGTCCAGCCCAATGCGAAGGTCGCACCAAACAGGAAGTAGCCCACATAAGTGGAAGTGGGTTTGCCTTTAAAGGTGGCACCAGAAAAACCTTTTCCGAACAAGGTCATGATCCCAAATATGCCGACAATGAAGCCTCCGGCTTGAGTGATCTGAAACATATAGTCCCGGAGAATTCGCCCTAAAACACTGGCTGAGGCCCCCATTGCGACAAACAAAGTGGCAAGCCCAAAAAAGAAAGCCAATGACATTCGACCCATGCGGGCGCGATCAGATTGAGCTGTCACTGCAAAATATGCTGGCAGAATCGGTAAGGTGCAGGGAGATAAAAAACTGAACACGCCTGCGATGAATGCCAATAATGTCAGGGCCACGATTCCCGATTCGGGTAGATTTGGTTTGGGCTGAAAAGGGTTCAAGGGTGCAGATGGAGATGCCTCGGATTTTGATGTCTTGGCAGAAAGCGTCGAAGTGGGTGTTGAATTCCTCATGCTCTTAGAGAAAGTAGAGGTCGTTGTTTTCATCGACGCAGGTTGAGTTCTACTGGCGCAACGAAAACCTACGTCTGGGCCGGGTTCATCGGCGTTGGAGTACTGCCGATAGCCACTACGAGAAAACATCTTGATGGCCTGATCGTACAAGGCACCGGGGAAATGCCCGATATCACTGGCGGAGTGACCCCGCAGAATTTTTAACTCCGATTGGTAATATTGGCTTTGATGCGTGCTTCCCTTGTAAGGCTGATAATCGTCGGCGACCCATTCCCATACATTTCCAATCAGGTCATGCACCCCTTCCGGGCTGATGCTTTTGGGGAAAGAACCGACTGCCACAGGCTTGTTCTTGCTTCCAGATCGGTTGGACAGGTTAGCCAATCCTGCTTGAAATGCGTTGCCCCAAGGATAGTCGTTGCCAATTTTTCCGCGTGCGGCACGTTCCCATAATTTTTCTGTGGGTAATTCTTTCTTCGCCCATTGGCAGAAGTTTGCCGCGTCATACCAACTGACGTGAGTGACAGGGACGTTGTCTTTGCCTTCGGGGAAATTGATGCCCTTCCAGTTCTGCGGTGGCACGGCATCAAGAGCTTCGATATATTTTTTATAACGTTTATGGGTGACTTCATAACGATCAATATAAAATTCTTTTAGAAATATTTTCTGCTCGGGGGTTTCGTCTGCATACCAAGGTTTTGGAATGCCGAGAGAAAGTGCTTCGGCGGCTTCATCCTTTTTATTCGTGCCGAATATGAAAGGGCCGGGGGGAATATAGACCATGTCCCCTTCAAGCGAATAATCGCTTTTTTCTTGCTTTTCTTGCGACCAACTTGCATGAGGAAAGAGCAAAAATATGCCAAGCAATAATAACGTCGGAAACTGTTTGTTTGTTAAGCGTGAAAATGAATTGTTCTCTAAAGGTAAGGCAGAAAAATATTTCATGGACAACGTGGTCAATCCTTCAACAGGTTTTCAAAATATAGCAGGTTGTCCGGGCTAGCCCAATCTTCTGCCCCTCTCAGCTCGCCGATGATATTTCCTTCTGGGTCGATCATGAATGTGGTGGGAAGGCTGACCACCCCGAATTTATTGCTGGCTTGCAATTGCTGGTCAAGCAGGATGGGGAAATTAAGACCGTTGGCCTTGATATAAGGTTCCACAATCTGGGCTCCAAACATATCGTTGGAGATGGCAAGCAAAGAAAACTTTTTAGACTTATGGCGTTGGTAAAGGGTCTCTAATGAGGGCATTTCCATTTTGCAGGGGCCGCACCAAGTGGCCCAGAAATTCACCAAAACATATTTCCCTCTGTGCTGATGGAGACTGACCGATTCTCCCTTCAGCGATTTGAGCGTGAAATCGGGGGCCGGGATTGTCTCATTGGGCAATGCGAACGCAAGCGACGCAAAAAACAAAATTAGAATCCAAGCTGATGCGAATGAAACCAACCATGTGATTTTTTTTGAGAAGATCATAAAGGTCTGTTGCTGTTTGAGAAAAAAGATGCGATTTTAAAGTTTCAGGAACGCAGGCCCCTTTGAAGGGGTAGGTCCAAAACATTCGAGCTAAACAGGGGTACGGGAAAACTACTCTACCGCCTCAACACAGCGCACCATGGGTATCGCTTTTTTCAGGGCTTTTTCGATGCCCATCTTGAGTGTCATGGTAGAGCTTGAGCACGAGACGCAGGCCCCCATAAGCCGAACCTTTACCACGCCGTCTTCGATGTCTACCAGCTCAACATTTCCGCCATCCTGAATGAGCATGGGGCGCACACTTTCCAATACTTCTTCGACTTCTTCTCTCATTGGGTCTCTTGTTTTTAAGGTTTTTCACCATTGCTTGTCCAGCCTTGGTGAACATTATCCCCCGTTTACCAGTATTTCTTTTTTCTCAAGGAGCTGTTCTTTTGTTTCGACATGTTCCGGGTCTTTGGGGATGCAGTCCACAGGGCAGACTTCCACACATTGAGCTTCTTCGTACCACCCGATACATTCTGTACAACGCTCCCATTCGATCACAAAAATATCATCCCCTTCGGAGATGGCTTCATTGGGACATTCGGGTTCGCAGACACCACAATTCACACAATCTTCGTTAATGAGCAGAGCCATAAAAGATTCCCCTTAAATAAAATATGTTGCGATAACGCGCTCCGAATTTAATTCGACGCCCGCTCGAAAGTTTTAGTTTCCGGGTTCCAGTTGAAAAAAGCCTGATCCCGGATTTTCTTGTCATAAACAGAAACCACCAGATAGCTGGTATCAGGATAGATGGGGGCTTCCCCATCGAAGAGAGCCATTCTGGTGTCTTCTTCTGAAAAATAAGCATCATGCTCGGGGTGGGAATGATATAAAACCTTGAAGATCATTCCTTGCGAGTCAGCGGTGCTTAAAAGCTTCTGAAGTTCTAACGCACTTATATTATACGCCGTGCGGGCATCCCGAACATAATTTTCAGGATCTTTTTCATGCAACTTGTTTTGAATGTTTTTGCAACGGTAGACAATATTGTCCTCGTCATGACCCGGCTTGCCCACAACAATTCCACAACATTCAAAAGGATACTCCTCCACCGCGTGACGGTGAATCTCATCCAAATGTTCTTTTACAAGCATGGTTTATTCTGTGACTTTAACGGAGGGTTGTCAAATAGTTTTGATCGATTGGCTGAACCGCTTCAGGGGTGAGTTTTTACTGTCAGGTCATCATTGACGCTGATTTGGCAGGCCATGCGAAAATCAGTAGGCTTCTTAGCCAGTTTTTCTGTTTCGACTTCATTACGTGGCTCCACTTTTCCTGCAATAATCTGGACAGCACAGGCTGTACAAAGACCCCGACCCCGGCAGTTTAATATTTTATGAATATTCGCATAAATGCTGAATTTATTGCGGATAGCCGCTTGCCGTAGGTTTTCTCCCGGCTCGACCAGAATGGTACGATTTTCACTCTCAAAATGAACTTTATGCATGACGGATATCCAAAGATTTTAAGTTTATGCGATCATACCGGACTCAATGCCCCCTCCGCAATGATTTTCTGCTGGTCCACGCCGAGTGGCGAGTGGCTAGGAGCAGGCTTCAATTTGCACGAAATCTCGCAACTGGCCTTTGCCCCAGTAACCGTAGAACGCGCTTCCCGCAGTATTGCATGTGGTCGTCATATGGATCGTTTGATTGCGCCCAGCATCACCTTTTAGCACGCCGACTTGGGAATAGGGTGGGATGCAACCGCCGCAATTGGCACATTCTGTGGAATGACTTTCGCAGAGTTTGTGCAGGCAGAGATTGCATATCACAGGGTCGAAGAGAAAAATTTCTTGCCCTTGATACTCAATGACAGTCGGTAGGCTGTCGACCGAAGTGCCACATTCCTGACATTTTGAGGATGGGCTCATGACATTCCTAAACGGGATCAGTTGATGCAGACTTTTTTCATATTTTCAAAATCATCCAGAACCGCTCCGGCTCCCTTAACTATGCTGAGCAGAGGGTCTTCGGGGATGAAGACTTTCAGAGTCGTTTTTTCTTCGATCATTTTATCCAGCCCTCTAATGAGTGCGCCCCCTCCTGTGAGATAGATACCGTTTGAGTGGATGTCTGAGGAAAGTTCAGGTGGGATTTTTTCCAGAGCGCGCATGATGGCCGCGATAATGGTGGTCAGCGGTTCTTTCAGTGCTTCACGTATTTCTTCATCGCTTATGAGGATGGACATGGGAACGCCGGTTTTTACATTCAGCCCTTTGACTTCAGTTGTCAGAGTGCTCGGTTGTGGAAAGGCACTGCTGATATTTTTTTTGGCACGCTCTGCTTCAAACACACCGATATTGAGATGGTGCTGAAGCCGCATGTAACGGACGATGCATTCATCAATTTCGTCTCCGGCAACGCGTACAGATTCGCCGTAGGCGATAGCGGAAAGAGAGATGACCGCCACGTCAGTGGTGCCACCGCCAATGTCGATGACCATGTTTCCTTCCGGACGGTGTACGGGAATACCCACCCCAATGGCGGCGGCCATGGGCTCTTCGACCAGATAGACTTCTCGTATACCGGCCATGAGCGAGGCATCGATCACGGCTTTTTTTTCTACTTGCGTGATGCAGGTTGGCACGCCGACAACCATACGAGGTTTGAAGAATCGGTATTGGCTCAGCACTTTTTTAAGGAAATACTGGATCATCCGGTTGGTGATGTCAAAATCGGCTATAACTCCGTCTTTCATTGGGCGGACTGTGTTGACGCGGGCATGAGTTCGTCCGTACATTTTTTTTGCTTCCAGTCCTACCGCTTCAATGCTGTTGTCGTCCACATTCACCGCGACTACGGAAGGCTCGTTCAGAACGATGCCCTTTTCGGTAACATAAATTAGGGTGTTGGCTGTGCCCAGATCCATTGCCAGATCGGTCGAGAACATACTGAAAAACTTGTTGAATAATTGTCTTATCATGCCATCGCTTTCGTTGTTTGAGCCAATCGGGTGCGTGATTGGTTGATGAGGCTGAACAGTTCTCTTCCGTCATCGGGGTAGGTGGAAACTCCCCATTGAGTGTGGGCTTCCATGGAAACTCCGTTGACATTGAGAGGGTTGTGTTCAAGCAGGTGTTTCAACTTAGACTTTAAGTGTTCCGTTTCTTTCTGATCGCGGTCCATAAGCATGATCAGGAAACAGGTTTCTGACAAGCGAAAAATAAATTTTTGCGCAGGAATCATTTTTGAGAACAAAGCCATCAATTGTTTGAGATAAGCGTCACCCCGGTCAACGCTGTGTGTTTCATAAAGTTCAGCCAGATTGGTGATGTGGAACGTAAGAAAAAATACGCGACGGTCGGGCTTAAATACTTCTTCTGATACGGCAAGATGGAATTCTGCTAAAAACCGGTGATTGGGAACTCCCGTGACAGGATCGAGATTTTTATCATAGATCCAGCGGTCTTTTGTGTCGGTGCAATATAATGCGGCGGCGGCGGTGGAAACGACCAATGCCAGTTTGTCTAGATCGGAGTGGTTCATCCCATCTGCTTCCGAGGTTCCGAGCATGAGGACTCCGTATAGCGTGTCATTGAGTTGAATGGGTATCGTGGCGACATATTGCAGGTCTTCAGGTTTTTCGTCTTCAGAAAAGATCACGGTTTTTCTGTCTTCATGGATCTGCATGAGAAGCGGGGACCTGTTTTTAGCGCAGGAACCTACAAGCCCCTTGCCATAAAGCACTTTGGTTTCGGAAAGGTCATTGGCAAAACCTCGGTGACCGATGATGCGCCCTTCCTGCTGTTTTTTTTCGAACCAAATGACGGCAATTGCTGTGCAGGGCATTAAGGTAGATGGAATTTGGGTCAATCGATCCACAATTGATGAGCGATCTGGCGACTCTATGAGGAGGCGGCAGTAGGCGTTGATTTCCTGCAAAAAAGGTCGCGCTGATGGATTTTCAGGGCTAACTGGTAGATCGGTTTTCAGGTTCCATGCTATCTGTTGAGCGAAATCAGATAATATTTTTTGTAGCTTGATGGAGAACTGATATCGTTCTTTGGAGTCGACCACTAAAACGGCTACCTGATCTCCATAAATCACGGGAAGAGCAATAAAACTTTTCAGTTCTTCATTTTTATTGTAGATGCCGAGAAGGCGTGTGTTTTGATCAAAATTTTCGATCAATTGCGACTTTCGCGTATGCGCTGTCAGGCCGATAGGGCCTTTTCCAAAAGGAATTTTTGCTCCCCGATCGAGGTTGTAGCTGAGGGTGAAATGGTCGCGCATGACGAGGGTTTTATCGCCAGGCTCCATGATAAACAGAGCGACGGTGTGAGCATCGGCAACGTTGCCGATCAGTTCAATGAGGTGCCCCAAGGTGGGGTTAGATGGCTTCATGATTTCTGCGTCAAAGGCTATTGACCTCGTTTTCTCAGTATGTCCTTATATTTTTTTACCGCTTCTTTGCCAACTGCCATGGCGACGACTTCGTATTGGGGAATGGTTCCTGGTTTTACTTCTTTGACTCGTATGGCTTGGCAATCAATAATTTTTTTCTCTCCGGTTGTGGGCACCCTAAAAGAGACACATAAAATATCACCGTCAATGACGGTTCCGTTTATAGAAAAAACTAGCCCGTTGACAGACATTTCTTGGATGATAATTTTATGAAACTTATAAAAAAACTCTTTTTCGCGCTCAATCTCTAAATTACCGGAAATTTTGACCTTAGCTCTTCTGCCTTTTCTTTTCCCCAGATCATCATCATATTTTGACTTGATCAGCTCATCAAGATTTGTTCGAATATTGAGAAGATCTTCCGTTGGTAGGCTCTCGAGAGAAGCCATGATTTTATCTATCATGGTGACGTAATTCGGGGCTGGTTCAGAAAACTGGAAACACCTGAAAAAAGGCTGAAAACCCTGTTTCAGCTTGCAAAATCCATCTTATAGTGATGGCAGATGGGAGTCAATCATTTTAAAGTCAACCCGTTCAATAATTTGAGGGAAATTTTATAGCAAACAAAATCTCTTGACAGAGTGGATGCTCATTTATATACTCCTCATTCTCGTTAGAGATATGGAGCCCTTAATTGATTGACAAGGGCGGGTAGCTCAGCTGGGAGAGCACCGGCCTTACAAGCCGGGGGTCACAGGTTCGAGCCCTGTTCCGCCTACCATATAAGACGACCGCGGGGTCGTAGTTCAGTTGGTTAGAACGCCGGCCTGTCACGCCGGAGGTCGCGAGTTCGAGTCTCGTCGACCCCGCCATAGTTTTAGGGCCAACCCTTTTGGGGTTGGCCCTTTTTTTGTCGATTTTTTCTCACTGCCAGTGCGAAAAGGGGATTTTGCAAGCGATGCAAGTTCTGAAAAAGATGTGAAATTAAGGGCAGAACCGTCATGGTCTTTCCTTTTAGAGAGGTCATGGGTGGTGGATTAATAGGCATTGAACTGAGGGGTGAGGGCAGTTATAATTTACCCGGTTTGATGTTTTTTGTGTTTAGGTCTTGATGGGATGGTTGAGTTAGCCCTTTGAGAATGCCTCTGAAATACTCTGCCACATCTGTCTAACCTTCGCATTGTTTTAAAAATCATGACCCCAAAATTAGATGTTCTTCTGGTTACTCCCCCAAGCAGAGATCGAGTTTTTCAGGGGCTTGCCGAAAACCTTACCGGAATAGAACCCCCTGTCTGGTCGACTTTATTGGCCACATTTCTACAGCAGAAGGGAGTGTCGGTTGAAATTCTGGATGCAGAGGCCGAGTCAATCGGCTTCGATGCCACGGCGGATAAGATTGTGGAGGTCGATGCGGTTTTAACGGTTTTTGTTATTTATGGTCATCAACCCTCGGCCTCGACGCAATGTATGCCGGCGGGGCGAGAGGTGTGCACGCGCACCCACGAGAGAGCGCCTCAGCTCAACACTATGGTAATGGGCACTCATGCTTCGGCCCTTCCTGCAAGAACTTTGAGTGAAGAACCTTATAAGTTTGTATGTTGTGGAGAAGGCCCGGAAACGGTGTACCAATTGGTAGAAGTGCTGAAGGCAGGGAGTCAACAATTCAGCCATGTTCCGGGTTTATGGTATTGGAGCGAAGGAACGGTTTGCTCAAACCCGAATGCAGATAACTTTGAGAACCTTGATCTACATATTCCCGGGCAGGCTTGGGATTTGTTGGATATGAGTCGTTATCGGGCGCATAATTGGCATTGCTTTGATGATATTGAACACCGACAACCTTATGCTTCATTGCAAACGAGTTTGGGGTGTCCGTACAAATGCTCCTTTTGTTGTATCAACGCGCCTTTTGGGGGTGCGGGGATCCGTTACTGGTCGCCAAAATTGATCGTGGATCAGATTGATGTGTTGGTGAACAAATACTCGGTGAAGAATATAAAAATTCCCGATGAAATGTTTGTTCTCAGCGAGCAACATGTTTTAGGTATTTGCGATTTGATCATAGAGCGAGGCTATGATCTTAATATTTGGGCGTATGCGCGAGTCGATACGGTCAAAGATCGGTATTTGGAAAAATTAAAACGAGCGGGTTTTAACTGGTTGGCTCTTGGGGTCGAGTCGGGCAGTAAGTATGTTCGCGATGGGGTTGATAAGGGTCGGTTTGGCGATCTCGATATCGTCAAGGTGACCGACAGAATAAAAGAGCATGATATTTATATTATTGCCAACTACATCTTTGGTTTGCCCGATGATACGCATTCAAGTATGCAGGAGACTTTAGATCTGGCTCAAGAGATCAATGCGGAATGGGCTAATTTTTATTGTGCGATGGCTTACCCCGGCTCTCCTCTCTATGAACGAGCCAAAGCTATGAAATCTCCTCTTCCTGATGATGCGGGAGGTCCAGGATGGATTGGGTATTCTCAGCATGGTTACGATTCTTTGCCCTTGCCCACGGATACCTTGAGAGGGCAGGATGTGCTTGATTTTCGTGATGAGGCGTTTGAGAAATATTTTAGCAATGCTTCTTTTTTAAGTATGATCCAGAAAAAATTTGGCCAGCCTGTGGTGGATCATATTCATGAAATGATGGCTGTAAAGCTTAAGAGAAGGCATCGGGATGGAATGAAATGAATCAATTTATTGAGGGGTTTTCAAATTGACGATTAAATATAAATATAGCGGCAGGGGATATTCTTCTCGCGAAAACCAAGCTTTGAGCCTTGATAAGGAATTGTTGGTTGCATTTTATCGCGACATGCTCCGTATTCGAAGAATTGAAGAGGAGATCGAAAGCCGTTATCACGAAGATGAAATGAAATCTCCGATTCATCTTGTTATGGGGCATGAGGCGGTTTCGGTTGGCAGTTGTTCGGCATTAAAAAAAGATGATCTGATTTATTGCGGTCATAGGACGCACGGACATTATCTTGCTAAAGGCGGAAGCCTCAAGGGAATGCTGTCTGAGTTGTATTGCCGGATTAATGGTTGTGCTGGGTCGCGTGGCGGCTCGATGCATCTTTTGGATAAGAGCGTTGGGATGGCAGGCTCGTCAGCGATTGTTGCCGGGGCCATTCCCATTGCTACGGGGGCGGCGCTGAGTTTTCAGTTGAAAAAACAAGAGCAGGTGGTCGTCGCCTATCTGGGAGATGCGGCCACGGAAGAAGGTGCTTGTTGGGAGGCGGTTAATTTTGCGGCTCTAAAAAAACTGCCGGTTATTTTCTTTTGTGAAAATAATTTTTTTTCTGTGTGTTCCTCGTTAGAAGTGCGCCAACCGGCAAATGTTGAAATTTATAAAAAGGCCGAAGGCTTTGGTCTTCCGGGGGTGCAGATAGATGGCACTCAAGTTTTGGATGTTTATGAGGCGACCCAGAAAGCCGTTGCTAGAGCAAGAAAAGGCGAGGGGCCAACATTCATTGAGGCTCTGACATATCGATGGCGCGGGCATGGCGGGGCAGGCGATGACAGTGCCTCGGGGTATCGTGATCCAGAAGAAGTTCGCCATTGGGAGCAGTTTTGCCCGATCAATGGTTTGTATGACTACCTCGTTAAAAAGGGTTTATACAATGCGGCTGAAAAAGATTTGGCTGAAAAAGAAATCACAGCAGAAATTCAAGAGGCCTTTGAGTTTGCGATTTCCAGCCCCAACCCGGAAGAAAAAGATCTGTACACACATGTTTATAGTCCATAACTCTAAAAATATAGGTGCTTATGCCTTGGGCTGAAGCTTTAATTGCATCAAAATCTGAAGAACTCCCCAGTCCTCAAGAAGGCCGAGTGCTTTCCTATGTCGATGCGCTACACGAAGCATTGGCTTTAGCTTTAGGGTTAGACCCTAATGTGATCGTTCTGGGGCAGGGAGTGAATGACCCGAAAGGAATGTTTGGGGTCACGACAGGTCTACATAAAAATTTTGGTATAGAACGGGTTTTCGACACGCCGCTTTCTGAAGAAGGCTTGTTTGGCGTTTGTACGGGTGCGGCGATGAATGGAATTCGGCCTGTCTACTTGCATAACCGCCCCGATTTCCTGTTGTTGGCCTTTAACCAGATCGTGAGCCATGCGAGCAAGTTTCATTATCTGGATAACGGCGAGACGAGTGTTCCTCTTGTGTCGTGGGCGGCTATTGGGCGTGGCTGGGGTTCTGGGGCTCAGCATTCTCAGGCGATTCAAGGGCTTCTCTTGGGTGTGCCCGGTCTCAAAATCGTGATGCCAAGTACTCCGTATGATGCCAAAGGCTTGATGCTCGCGGCCATCGCTGATAATAACCCGGTGCTGATTTTTGAACACCGCTGGTGCATGCGTAACAAGGGTGTGGTTCCTGAAGGGATCTACGAAGTTCCCCTGGGTAAAGGGGTTTATCGTCAAACGGGCAACGATCTCACTATTGTCGGAACATCACATTCGATAGAACTTGCAACTCAGGCTATGGGCGAACTTTCAGATTCTGGCATCACCGCCGATGTGATTGACCTGCGAACGCTAAAACCTCTGGATGAGGATATTATTTTCGAGTCGGTGCGAAAAACGGGGAAAATTCTTATCGTGGATACGGGCTGGGAAATGGGAGGCGTTTGCGCAGAAATTGGTTGTCTGGTCGCGGAGAAATGTTTTTCTTCTCTCAAGGCTCCGGTCAGACGCATTGGTTTGCCTGATATACCGACTCCCGCCGGTTATACGCTGGAACAATTGTTGTACCCGGACGTGCAGCGAATTGCCGGTGTGATCAAAGAAATGGTCTGAAAAATTAAGTGTAACTCCTCGGCTTGTAAAGGGTTGTTCTGTCAGGAAAAATGGTTTTTAAGTATTTTATTATTTAAGCATAAAGGATTAATCGTTGATGAAGATTCTGGTGACAGGTGGAGCGGGGTATATCGGTTCGGTTCTTGTTCCGATGTTGTTGCTCAAAGGCCATGAAGTTACAGTGCTGGATAATTTTATGTATAAACAAACGTCCCTTTTGGATTGCTGTCACCATGAAGGCCTCACGATTATCAATGGGGATGTTCGCAATGCAGAGTTGGTGAAAGGGTTGCTAAAAACCCCAGATGCGATTCTTCCGTTAGCTTGTTTAACCGGGGCTCCATTGTGCTCTAAAGACCCGGTTGGTGCGCGGACCATCAATTTTGATGCGATTAAAAATATTGAGGAATCGAGAAGTAAAAAACAGATCATGATTTTCCCGACCACGAATAGTGGCTATGGAGTGGGAGAAAAGGGTATTTTCTGTACCGAAGAAACTCCGCTTCGCCCTGTTTCTTTGTATGGAAAATATAAGGTTGAAATTGAAAACCATTTGTTGGCTTCTGAGAATTGTATGACGTTTCGTTTTGCGACCGTGTTCGGTGTTAGCCCTCGAATGCGCCTAGATTTGCTAGTGAATGATTTTACTTATCGTGCTGTTTACGATCGGTTTTTAATTTTGTTTGAAGCGCAATTTAAGCGCAACTACCTTCATGTAAGGGATGCCGCGAGAGCTTTTATTCATGGCTTGGAATATTTTGAAAGCATGAAAGGGGAGCCTTATAACGTTGGGTTGAGCGAGGCAAATATGAGCAAGGCCGAGCTTTGTCAGGAAATTAAAAAACAAGTGCCCGATTTTTATTTTAGCGAAGCTGAGATTGGCGAAGATGTCGATAAAAGAGATTATGAAGTCAGCAATGCTAAAATTGAGGCCACTGGTTTTAAAACAGAACACTCTCTGGCTTTTGGGATACAAGAGTTGATAAAAGGATTTCAGGTTATTAAGAGAAGTGAATATGCAAATATCTGATACTGGTTTCAGCTCAGCTGAGGGTCGGTCATGATTATCAGTCGAACACCATTCAGAATGTCATTTTTTGGCGGCGGGACGGATTACCCCGCTTGGTACAATGATAACGGTGGAGCGGTTCTGGCAACCACGATCAATAAATATTGTTATATAAGTTGTCGATACCTACCGCCTTTTTTTGAACATAAATATCGTATTGTCTATTCTAAAGTCGAGACAGTGAAGGACAAGGGCGAAATCCAACATCCTGTTGTCCGGGCCGCCATTGAGTTTATGGATATTGACCGAGGGTTGGAAATTCACCATGATGGCGATTTACCAGCGCGAACTGGTCTGGGTTCCAGTTCTTCTTTTACCGTTGGCATGTTACATGCCCTTTATGCACTGAAGGGAATCATGCCGACAAAAAAACGTCTGGCGTTGGAAGCGATTCATTTAGAGCGCAATCTTCTTAAAGAGAATGTCGGATCTCAGGATCAAATTCTTGCGGCTATCGGTGGGTTTAACAGAGTTGACTTTGACCCAGGAAATGAAAATGCGTACAGAGAAACTCCAATTTTGATTGATGCAAAGCGCATTCAGGAGCTTCAAAGTCATATGATGCTGTTTTTTACTGGTATCTCAAGATACGCCTCGAATGTCGCAAAAAAGAAGATTGATAATATCCCTAATAACGGCAAGCAATTGACAACGATGTATCAAATGGTTGAGGAAGGGGTTTCAATTTTAACTTCAGGCGGGTGCATCACGGATTTTGGGAAACTATTGCATGAATCTTGGATGTTGAAGCGGGAATTGAGTGATGGAATAAGCAGTCAATACATTGATGAGATTTATACCGCCGCCAAAGGGGAAGGGGCTATTGGCGGAAAACTTTTGGGGGCCGGTGGCGGTGGATTCATGCTGGTTTTCGCGCCTCCGCAACAGCATTCTGCTATCGAGCATAAATTGCGAGACCTTCTCAGAGTGCCTTTTGAGTTTGAATCTCAAGGTAGCCAGATTGTCATGTTTCAGCCTGATATGGCCGACCTCGCTTGATATGCCAGAGCCTAAATTAGCTGGTATCGATACTGTCATCCTTTGTGGTGGATTGGGTACTCGACTCAGAGAAGTGGCAAAAAATCTACCCAAACCGATGGTCGATATCAACGGCCAGCCTTTCTTGGATTTAATCATTCGCGATGCCTCCGAATTTGGCTTGCAAAAATTTATTTTATGCGCCGGTTATAAATCGGAAGTGATCGGTGATTATTATAAGCAAAAAAATGATCGGCTCGAATATGTTCTATCTGAAGAGGATGCCCCGTTAGGAACCGGAGGAGCTATTGTCAAAGCCAGGAGACTGATCGCCTCAAAAATTTTTCTTGTGCTCAATGGAGATTCGATTTGTCGAATCGATTTGAAACAATTTCTGGCGTTTCACCTTGAGAAGAAAGCCCAAGTCTCCATTGCTCTGACTTCTGTTGATGACCCGCAAGATTATGGCTCTGTAAGTTTGAATGAAAACCATGCCATTATGGGATTCAATGAAAAAGCCTCTGTTCCCCCTGGCGCGGGCTGGGTCAACGCCGGAATTTATATTTTTAATCGCGAAGCACTCAATGCTTTTCCGCAGGGTAAAAATTTATCGTTGGAATATGATGTGTTCCCTTCCTTTGTAGGTGAGGGGTTGTATGGCTATGCGAGCGCGGCGCGTTTATTCGATATTGGAACTCCACAGCGATTGGACATTTTGAAGGAATATTTTATAACGAAGGAGAAAGATGAAACTTGATTGGCCTTTGATGGCAAATAATATTCCGCGTGAAGACCTAGACTGTCTGATCGAGTTTTTAAATACCGATTCCATCCTCACTCAGTCAAAAAATGTTCGTGAGTTTGAACGGGAATGGTCGCAGTGGCTCGGGGTCAAATACAGTGTGTTCTTGAATTCGGGATCTTCTGCCAATGTTCTCACGATGGCAGCCATGAAGCATTTGTACGGCAACGGGGAGGTCATTCTTCCTCCTTTGACATGGGTGTCAGATATTTCTTCTGTTTTGTTTGCAGGTTTTACACCGGTTTTTGTGGACATTGATCGTAAGACTTTGTGCATGGATGAAGATCAGGTGATCAAGAAATTAAACAAAAATACCAGAGCCGTTTTTATCACTTATGCACAAGGGTTTAACGGCTTGTCTGACAGGCTATTACAGACCCTCAAAGAAAAGAATATTGCTCTGATAGAAGATGTCTGTGAATCGCACGGGGCTGAGTTTAAGGGTAAGAAATTGGGGTCGTATGGATGGGTCTCCAATTTTTCCTTTTATTATGCACATCATATGAGCACCATCGAAGGTGGAATGATATCGACCGACGATGAAAAGCTTTATCAAGTCTGTCGCATGCTTCGCTCACATGGCATGGTGAGAGAGTCAACGGATGAAGACTTGACTCAATCTTATGCTAATGAATATCCAGAATTAAACCCGGAATTTATTTTTGCCTATCCCGGTTATAATATGCGTAACACAGAGATCGGTGCGGTCTTAGGTCGCAATCAACTGAAAAGACTGGATGCAAACAATGCGAAGCGGCGTGATCATTTCAAATGTTTTCTGGATAACCTAGATGCCAACAAATATCAAACCGATTTCGCGTTGGAAGGCAGTTGTAACTACGCATTTAACCTAGTTATTAAAAAGCCAGACTTTGATTTCTGTGACAGGGTGATGAGCCGCCTCAAGGAAGTGGGGGTTGAGTTTCGCCGGGGCAGTGCTGGCGGAGGGAACCAACTGCGCCAACCGTATTTGAAAAATATTGTTGGAAAAGATGAATATAAAAAATATCCTGTGGTCGAGCATATTCATTTTTTTGGATTTTATATCGGGAACTACCCTGACTTAACAGAAGATCGAATTAAATCCTTATGCGACCTGCTAAATTCGATAGATTGAGTTTTTGTAACCACATAGACCGACTTCGTAGACATGCAAAAAAGAGATAAAATTTATGTGGCAGGGCATACGGGTCTCATAGGCTCTGCCTTGGTTCGGAGGTTGAAGAGCTTGTCTTATGACAATGTTGTGACGCGAACACGTAATGCTCTGGATTTAACCGATAGAAAAAAAGTGGAACAATTTTTCCTGCAAGAAAAGCCTGACTGCGTTATTTTAGCGGCGGCAAAAGTAGGAGGCATCCATGCGAACAATACATATCCTGCCGAATTCATATTTGAGAATCTCTCCATCCAGAATAATGTTATTGACCTGGCTCACAGGATGGGCGTTAAAAAACTTCTATTCTTAGCCAGCTCCTGCGTCTACCCGAAGCTATGTGCCCAGCCTATGCAAGAGCAAGATCTATTGACAGGTGCTATTGAGGCCACCAACGAGCCGTATGCGATTGCAAAACTGGCGGGGATCAAGATGTGCCAAGCTTACCAGCGACAATATGGTGCGAATTTCATCTCTGTCATTCCTGCGAATGTCTATGGCATGAATGATCATTTTGATGAAAATGGTCATGTTCTGGCGGCGTTGATAGAAAAATTTCACCTAGCTCGGCAACAAAAATTAGAAGATGTTGTCATTTGGGGGACAGGCAAACCCAAACGCGAATTCTTTTTTGTTAATGATATGGCCGATGCCTGTATATTTTTGCTCAATAATTATGATCAGCCAGACGTTATAAATCTGGGAACGGGTATAGAGACCTCCATTGCAGAGTTGGCGGGCCAGATAAAAAAAGTCATGAGATTTGATGGCGCGTTGAGGTTTGATACATCCAAACCCGATGGCAACCCTCGCAGGCTTTTGGATAGTAGTAAAATTAAAGCTCTGGGTTGGGAAGCCAGCACATCTTTAGAAAAAGGTCTGCAATTAACTTGCGAGTGGTATCAAAAGAATCTCGGAAGAACTCTTCTATAAACTAATCATCGGTTGGGTTGATCTGTAGTTCACGAGGCAGAATTCGCAGAGTATGGATATTTGTTTCTAGCGGCCATCCTGGGGTAGGGGTGAGTACGATGTTTGCATCGGTGATTCTGCGAAAGAAGATGCTGGGAATATCTAAAGGCCCCAGCTTGATGAACTCGACAACCGGTTTTATTCTTTCTCCGGGCGTGAACAATAATTTTATTTTAGCAGACCCC
>JABIYR010000181.1 GCA_018702695.1 Nitrospina sp.
AATATGCAAAACAGTAAAAATCCGGAAAATAAAATAGGAAGGTAACGGGAAGATTCTAATCCACCCCCGTTTGAATTGATTTTCACTTGGACGATAGATTTTTCAATTTCTAAATTATTGTAATCACCGATGCTTTTTACCTGCTCCGTGTTGGGATGCATTCGAGCAAAAAATAGTGGGATAATGATTAAAGATAGAAAGGCAATGACCCCATTAAGCTCTGAAAAAGTTGTTTCAGAGAGAGGAACGGTCACGCCCTTAAAAAAATAAGGCAGATTTTCCATGTTTGAGGCTTTTAGAGGGGCAGAACCTGTCAAACCTCCATGCCAAACCAGAAGACTGCTATAGCCAGCGGCTGCTAATAGTGGATAGTGAACCTTAATATTCCTTTCCTCTAAATTAGTTGCCATTTTTTTTGCTAATAAAGCTCCTACAATCAAACCGAGGCCCCAGTGAATTAAAGCGCTGAAACATGCCATGAATGCTGTGAGCCATATTGCATGACGTGGCTTTTGGGGGAGGCTTGCCAAACGGTTGATGGCTTGCGTGACCAAAGGTGCTTGAGCTAAAACGAACCCGAAAAGAACGATGAGTGACATCTGCATGCCAAAGGCGAGAAATTTCCACATACCTGTTGCCCAAGCTAGGCCCGCAAGTCGGAATCTTTCTCCTATATGTTTGCTTTGAACATCTTCAAACCCGAAAAAGGCCGAGCAGACAAGGGCCAATAAAGATAAGAAAAATGCCAATATAAAAGGATCAGGGAAAAACTTCTCAAATAGTATTAAGAATCTTTTTTCACCTTGCATGATGATCTCCACTCAATTCAGGGAAACGGTAAATTCGCATTCCGTCAATAGCTGGATCATATTGTTGAAAAAGAATAACGGCTTTTATCCCAGTTTTAATACCATGTGGTTGATTCGGAGGGATTCTTATAGAGTCCCCCTCATTAAAAGGGGTTTCTTGATCCGGTCCCAATAAAGTTGCGGCGCCCTCTATTAATATTATTTTTTCCTGACTGGAGGAGTGTGTGTGTAAAGGCACTGTGATGTTAGGTGCTAAATATAACCATCCTACATAAATATCTTTTGCCTTCGCGGTGTCTTCTGTTAACAAGGGAACAAATTGGACTCCAGGCAGTTTGCTTGATTGATGCACAGGTAAACCTGCAAGACCAACGGGTTTTATAGCCGCACAGGACGCAAATATTAAAATGCTCAATAATAAAATGGTTTTTTGTATTTTGTTCATAGGTTTCCCTTTAGAAACTCCTGAACATTTTTACTTCCACTTATTTGGTGCTTACCAAATAGTTCTCTTAAATGGAGTGGAATAGTTTTAATTTTTTCGACTTGTCTGTCATAGAGCACGACTTTGGATTCACCGTGGGATGAGAGCGCTTGTTCACTAGACGACCACACCTGATGTTTAAAAATGATGAATGCGTGTTGAATATCACTCAACTCGCAGGTAATCAGGATAGTGTCGGGAAAATTGACTTGTTTTTTAAATTGACAGTTAATGGAAACGAGTATTAAATTCAACTGGTTACCTTGTATTAACTCTGGAGTTCCGGATTCCATCAGAAATGTGGCCCATGATGACTCCATCCACCTAAAAAATAGGCTATTATTTACATGCATATAGGGGGCCTGATCGCCCCAATTGACCTGTCTTTTAATGATTGTTGGCACGGTCAGTGACATATACTAATTAACCTGATAAAATTTGGAATGCCGTAGTGGAGCCTTCGTTTTTCACGCTTATCCAAATATTATCCTAAATTATTTGGATGATCAAATAAATTGTCCGAGTTTTCACTATGGCTGGTAATCAATGACGCGTAGATATAACTAGATCAGGAAAGATGGGGGTAGAGTATAAGAGAGTTTAAGCAATTATTTTCTTGACTGAATTTTGTATAAAAGATAACATTCATCTTCAATTTCCCTCCTTCTGACATTGACTTCCGTGTTTTTAAAGGGTTTGAATTCAAAGGTTTTTTCAAGCCATGTTTTTAAAAATTGATCATATCCACGATGAGGGGTTAGATTTTAAACTGCTGGAAAGCAAACAGCATTTTGATCTAGACTCGACTGATTGTGTATTGAAGGAAGATGTTAGTATTAAAGGGAAGTTGGAAAAGTTAGGGCATGAAATAATATGCCAAGGCGAGTTGCAAACAGAATTGTCGGTAAAATGCTCGCGTTGTCTTGAGGATTTTAGCTTTCCAGTGAATGCGAAGCTAAAGGTTTATTTTGTTCCTCAATTAGAAGATAATAACTTGGCAAATGAGATTGAATTGACTGAGTTTGATATCGATCAGGAATTTTATGTCGATGATAAAATCGACCTGACTGGCCCGGTGCGAGATTCGATCTTATTGAGTTTGCCGCCTATTAAGCTTTGCCGTGAAGACTGTGCAGGTTTATGTTTTCAGTGTGGAATGAATTTGAATAAGAATGATTGTGGTTGCGAGAAAGAGAATGCTTGCGACCCACGTTTGGCAGTTTTACAACAACTAAAAAATAAGATTAAATAGGGAGATATTATGGCAGTCCCAAAGAAGAAAACATCCAAGTCTAAACAGGGTATGCGTCGGTCTCACCATGCTCTCACGGTTCCTACTTTTGTTGAGTGTCCGCAATGTCATGAAATGGCTCGTCCACATCATATTTGCGCACATTGTGGCTTCTATAAAGGTAAAGAAGTGATGGAAGTGGAAGCGGTTTAACACCCTCGTTGGTTCAATAATCAGGTCACTCTTTTCCCGCAAAAACTCCCAATGTCCTTTTGAATGGAGCCAGGTTTAGAAATGAAAATCGTGGTTGATGCCATGGGGGGCGATCATGCTCCTGAGGCCGCTGTTGAAGGTGCGGTTATGGCTGCGAGGGAATATAATACGGAAATCATTCTAACTGGTATCTCCGATTCAATTTATGCTGTTTGGGACCGTTTCGACCCCAATCACGAACTGCCCATAGAAGTTGTGCACTGCGATGAAGTGGTGGAAATGCACGATATTCCCGGTAAGGTTCTTCGCTCTAAACGTAAATCCTCCATGAAAATTGGGTTGGACCTCGTTAAGAATGGTTCTGCGTCAGCTTTTGTGAGCGCTGGCAACACCGGAGCTGTTTTGGCTTACTCCACAGTTATCTTACGCCCCTTGAAAGGGGTCGATAGGCCTGCTATTGCAATTCAACTGCCCACTTTAAAGGGAGATGCTATTCTTTTGGATGCCGGTGCAAATGTTGATTGTAAGACCAACCAGTTATTTCAATTTGGAATAATGGGTCATGTGTTTGCTGAGTACATTCTCGGCAAGCAAAAGCCTAGAGTGGGGTTACTCAGTATTGGTGAGGAAGATGGCAAAGGCAATGAAATCGTTAAAGAAGTGTTTCAAATGCTCAAAGCCAGCCATATCAATTTTATCGGTAATATTGAGGGTAAAGAGGTCTATCGTGGCAATGCGGATGTGATTGTTTGTGATGGTTTCACTGGTAATGTTGCTCTCAAGATTAGTGAGAGTTTGGCTGATATGATTGGCACCAATCTCAAAAGAATGTTTAATAGTAGCTGGATCACGAAGCTGGGTTATTTGTTATTAAAGCCACAGTTAGACCAGTTCAAGAAAAAGGTGGACCATTCTGAAACGGGTGGGGCTCCATTGTTAGGGGTAAACGGTGTTGTGATCATCGCGCATGGAAGCTCATCACCCAAGGCGATAAAAAATGCCATCAATCGCGCTCGGGAATTTAGTGAAAAAAATATAACAGAACATATTCGTGAAGATATCGAATCAAACTTGATGGATATCGAAACGTCTAAAGGTACTTTGTGGAATCAGATCAAAAATATTGCTTTCGGGGCCGACTCGGAATCAGATGCTAATGTTAAACCTAGCCCTGACGAGCTAAACTCCTCAGAACAAAGCAAAAATGAACCCTCATAATCTTTCGCTTCGATGACTGACTCTAAAAATTTTAAAGCTGTTGTGGCTGGCACGGGTGCTTATTTACCTGAAAAAATTCTCACCAATCAGGAGCTAGAAAAAAAACTGGATACGTCTGATGCTTGGATTGTGGAGCGCACTGGCATCCGCGAACGTCGGATTGCGGCGAAAGATGAGTGCGCATCGTCAATGGCCGCCAAAGCTGGACGGCAAGCGTTGGAGGCTGGCGGTTTGGAGGCTAAAGAGGTCGATCTTATTATTGTTTGTACTTCTAGTCCGGATGTCTTATTCCCTTCCACCGCTTGTTTTGTTCAAAATGAACTGGAGGCTTTTGGAGCCGCCGCGTTTGATGTGTCAGCGGTTTGTTCTGGTTTTATTTTTGGACTTTCCGTCGCAGAACAATATTTAAAAACGGGTCGCTATGAAAATATTCTGTTGATTGGCAGTGAGGTCAATTCAAGGATTGTCGATTGGACAGATCGGTCTACCTGTATTTTATTTGGCGATGGGGCAGGGGCTGTATTACTGAAACGGGTCGAATGGGGTAAACCTTTGGGTGTTATGTCTACGCATATTTACTCAGATGGGAGTTTGTCTGACTTGATTTGTGTACCCGGTGGAATTGGTAAATCAGGCATCAATAAAGATGATATTGATGATAAAAAATATTTTATTAAAATGTCTGGCAATGCAACGTTCAAGGTAGCGGTTAAGAGAATGGCAGATGTCATCCGCGAAGCTTTAAAGTTTAATGATTTGTCGATGGAGGAGGTTTCTCTTTTAATTCCGCATCAGGCTAATGAACGGATAATTAGTGCCGTTGCTGATAGGCTCAAATATCCGTTGGAAAAAGTATTCATGAATATTCAAAAATATGGCAATACGTCAGCCGCTTCTATCCCGATAGGTATAAATGAGGCAAGGCGAAGTGGTCGCATTGAACCGGGTGACACAACCGTTTTAGGGTCTGTGGGTGCCGGATTAACTTGGGGATCGGCGGTGATAAAATGGTGAAAATTGCTTTTGTTTTTCCCGGTCAAGGCTCTCAATTTGTAGGCATGGCTAAAGATCTTTATGACCATGTTCCATCGTCACGCTTGCTGATGGAAGAGGCCAACGACATCTTAGGTTATGATCTTGCAAGTATTTGTTTTAATGGCCCTGAAGACAGCTTGAAGTTGACACAAAATACTCAGCCTGCGCTGTTGGTGCATAGTACAATGGCCTTGAATATATTAAAGGAAAATGGTATAGATTCTGTACTGGTAGCGGGCCATAGCTTGGGTGAATTTTCGGCTTTGGTTTCTGCGGGTGCGTTGCAGTTTAAAGATGCTGTAAGGCTGGTACGCTTGCGGGGCCAATTCATGCAAGAGGCTGTTCCGGTAGGGGTGGGAACAATGGCCGCTATCATTGGCCTGCAGATTGATACACTTCAGGGAATATGTGACCAGGTTTCGAGCGAATCGTTTGTGGTTCAACCCGCAAATTTGAATAGTCCCATGCAAACGGTCATTGCCGGTCATAAAGAGGCCGTCGACCGAGTTTCCGAAGAAGCATTGAAGGCAGGCGCCAAAAAGGCCATTCTTTTGCCAGTGAGTGCTCCCTTTCATAGCGCACTTATGAAACCGGCAGAAATAAGGTTACAAAAAGAATTAGAACAGACCGAGTTTCGAGACTTGACCTGTCCTCTGATCACCAATATTGAGGCTAAACCCATTACGGTGGGGAGTGAGGCACGATCAGCTTTAGTGAAACAGGTTTGTTCGCCAGTACGCTGGTCAGAAACCATGCAGGTTTTGGTAGATCAGAAAGTGAATACAGTTATCGAACTGGGGTCGGGTAAAGTTTTGAGCGGCCTGATAAAAAGGTTTAATCGGGATATCAGCTGCTATCAGGTCGGTGACCGAGAATCTTTGTCACAAACTTTAGCCGCTTTAAATGCAAGCGACAAATGAACAGGAAATTTTAATGGAACTGCAAGATAAAATAGCTTTGGTCACAGGTGGGGCGCAAGGAATTGGTAAAACCATCAGTGAAGAACTGGTGCGCAATGGTGCCCATGTGATTTTAGGTGATGTTAACCTCGAAGGCGCTCAAG
Organism: Nitrospina sp.; assembly: GCA_018702695.1. Lineage (GTDB taxonomy): Bacteria > Nitrospinota > Nitrospinia > Nitrospinales > VA-1 > LS-NOB. The sequence continues at coordinate 6,054 of JABIYR010000181.1, forward strand.
CTACCGCAGATGAAATAATAAAAAATGGCGGTTCGGCTTCTGCAGTTAAAATCGATGTTTCGAACCCTGAAGAAGTGAAGCAGGTTTTCAGTTCTATTTTAAAAGATAAAAAACCCGTTGATATCCTAGTCAACAATGCTGGCATCACTCGCGACGGCTTGATGATTAGGATGAAAGAAAGCGATTGGGATTTAGTTCTCAATATTAATCTGAAGGGTAGTTTTCTTTGCAGTCAGCAGGCCGCAAAGCAGATGATGAAACAAAAAAGCGGTGCGATTGTAAATATTTCGTCCATCGTCGGAGTGATGGGTAATGGAGGACAGGCTAATTACTCAGCTTCTAAAGCTGGGGTGATTGGTTTGACAAAAACCTTGGCTCGCGAGGTTGCGTCGAGAGGAATCAGAGTGAATGCGGTGGCTCCCGGTTTTATTGATACTGAGATGACAAGAGTTTTAGCGGAGCCAGTGAAGCAGGAATTGATTAAGGGAATTCCAATGGCTAAACTAGGCATGCCGGAGGATGTGGCGCGTTGTGTGGCTTTTTTGGTGTCTGATAGGTCCAGTTATATAACAGGGCAAGTCATTAATGTTAATGGTGGTATGTTGATGTGATTCGAATAAGGAGTTTTAAATATTATGTCAGTTGAAGATAAAGTTAAAGAAATTATTGTTGACCAGTTGGGTGTTGATGAGAAGCAAGTGACATCAGAAGCTAATTTTATTGATGACTTGGGTGCAGATTCTCTTGATACGGTAGAACTGGTAATGGCTCTTGAAGAGGAATTTGATATTGAAATTCCCGATGAAGAGGCTGAAAAAATTATTACTGTTCAAGATGCTACAAATTATATAAACAGCCGGACCAACTAATCGGTCACATTAATCGGTCATTGCATGAAAAAACGAGTTGTTGTAACCGGGTTGGGGATCGTTTCGCCCTTAGGTATTGGTTTGAAGGAAAATGAAGCGGCTATATTTGAAGGCCGTTCAGGAGTGGATACGATTAAAACCTTCACTCCTGATGAAGATTTTCCTGTCAAAATTGCCGGAGAAGTTAAGGGGTTTGATCCACAAGAGTATATTGATCACAAAGATGTAAAAAAGATGGATCGGTTTATTCATTATGCTGTGGCCTGTAGCAAGATGGCCTTGGAAGATTCCGGTTTTGAAGTGACCGAGGAAAATGCAGAACGTGTCGGAGTTATCGTTGGCGTTGGTTTAGGTGGGTTGCCTGCGATTGAAAAATATCACGATGTATACAAAGCAAGAGGGGTTAAAAAAATAACTCCCTTCTTTATTCCCATGTTGATTGCCAACCTTGCCTCAGGCCAGGTCTCAATTCATCTGGGGGCCAAAGGGCCAAATTCCTGCGTGGTCACAGCCTGTGCTACCGGGACGCATTCCATTGGTGAAGCCATGCGAATGATTCAGTATGGAGATGCCGATATGATGTTCGCTGGCGGAACGGAGTCGGTCATCACTCCGCTTTGCGTCGGGGGTTTTAATGCGGCCAAAGCCTTATCTACCAACAACGAAGACCCTCAAGGTGCTAGCAGACCCTTTGATAAAAACCGAGATGGTTTTGTAATCGGAGAGGGTGGGGGCGTTCTGGTTCTCGAAGAAATGGAAAGTGCCCAAAAACGTGGTGCTAAAATTTATGGAGAGGTTGTGGGCTATGGGTTGAATGGCGATGCCTATCACATTACGGCAACATCCCCTGGTGGTGAAGGGGCCGCTCGCTGTCTCAAACTAGCACTGAACAATGCTGGTATCAATAAAGAAGATGTTGACTATATCAATGCACATGGGACTTCCACGGGTGCAGATGCTACCGAAACCCAAGCCATTAAATCTACTTTTGGAGACCATGCATATAAACTTGCTGTCAGTTCCACTAAATCAATGACAGGGCATTTACTCGGTGCGGCAGGGGGGGTTGAGGCTATTTATACTCTTCTTGCTATGCAAAAGGATGTCATTCCACCGACAATAAACCTTAACAACCCTGACCCTGAATGTGACTTGGACTATGTTCCCAACGTAGCTCGTGAGAGAAAGTTGGATGTTTGTGTCTCCAATTCATTTGGTTTTGGCGGAACAAATGGGGTTCTTATATTTAAGAAAATTTCTAACTGATTTTCGACATGACTGATGTCTCGCCAGATCGCATAGAAAAATTAAGCTCCCTTCAAGAAACTTTAGGTCATGAATTCGTTGACTTAAAACTTCTCAATAAATCCCTCACCCATAAGTCGTATGTTAATGAGCGTAACGAGTTGGTCAAACACAATGAACGATTTGAGTTTTTAGGCGACTCTGTCCTCGATATTTTAGTGAGTGATTATCTAGTCGATAAATATAAAGATTATGCGGAAGGGACCTTGTCTAAAATACGTGCCGCCGTTGTCAATGAATCCTGCTTGGCAGGTCTTGCCAGACAATTAAACTTAGGCGAATATCTCTTGCTCGGTAAAGGTGAGCACTTATCTGGAGGTAGAGATAAATCTTCGATTCTTGCCAATGCTTTTGAAGCCCTTGTGGGAGCGCTTTTCAAAGATGGAGGCTTAGAATCCACATCTAAAGTATTCTTGCCGTTATTGAAATTTGAAATAGAAAAATTTGCTGATTCTTGGTCCTTTCGTGATTACAAAAGCGATTTGCAAGAAATTACCCAGAATAAACTAGTCTGTACCCCATCTTATAAGGTGGTCAACGAACTGGGGCCAGACCATGCCAAGGAGTTTGAGGTGGTGGTGATGATTAAGAGCAAGATCATGGGTAATGGTTTGGGAAAAAGCAAAAAGGAAGCAGAGCAGGCGGCGGCCAAAATTGCCATGGAAAGCTTCACAAATGAATCCAATATTTAACTTCTGGCATCTAACCTGAAATGTTTTGAAACTGGTTTTATTAGCCTCATACTTTTAGAAGCCTGCCATTATGCTGGAAGACTGGATTTTTCAAAAAAAACAAGCTGAACAGTCCAAAAATAAACTGCGGGGTGTCGACCTCTGTAATGCCAAATTGATGGGTGCAAAGCTTGATAACGCTGATTTAACAGCGGCCGACTTAACGGCGGCCTATTTAATAAAGGCTGATTTGCGCCATGCTAAATTAGCCGGTGCTGATTTAACCCAAGCCGTTTTGAGCGAAGCCGATCTTTCCAATGCCGATCTTGAGAATGCTGAACTCACGGATTCTTATTTGCATGGTGCGAATTTACAGGATGTCCGCAACCTGACCTGCGAACAACTGGAATTAGCCAATTTTGATAAGGATACAGTTTTCCCTGACTATATAACGATGCATTGGACTGAAGATGGACATTGTGAGTGTAAAGAATAACCTCTCATCATCAAGGCCCGCCTGCAATGGTCAATAAACGATTACCTTACGAAAGAGATCCGATACCGCAAGATAAAGAGCCTCCTAAATTTGAGCCAGAAACGCTTGGGTCGAAATTAATATTTGGCTTCAGCATTGCGCTGGGTGGTTTTTTTTTAGTTCTAGTTTTGATAGGTATTTGGCAATCCCTGAACCAATTTATCACTTATCTTTCCAAATTGGTTTGACGACGCTACCCGGACTCACTCTGTGAAAAAGAAAAAACATATGATCGTTCCTGTATTTGTGTCCCATGAGGGATGCCCCTACCGGTGCTCATTTTGCAATCAAAGTAAGATCACAGGAACTCATAAAAAAACAGATCGTGCCATGCTGAAAGAATCCTTGCGGGTTCATTTTGAGGGCCTGGACGCAAAAAATATGCCTCAAAAAAGAGAGCTCGCTTTTTTTGGCGGAAGCTTTACGGGAATACCGTTAGAACGTCAGGAATATTTGTTATCATCTGTTCAACCTTGGATAATATCTGAGCAAATTCAATCTATCCGCATCTCGACACATGCTTTATTGGTGGATGATGCCAAGCTGGCATTGTTAAACAGGTATCATGTGAAGACGGTTGAATTGGGAATACAATCCACAGACCATGATGTTTTAAAATTAGCTGGCCGTGAATGTGGCTATGATATAGTCCGGTCTGCTACGAGAAAAATACGCGCCCAGGGATTTCGTTTAGGATTGCAATTGATGCCGGGATTGCCAGGCGATGATGAATTGAAGTTCAGTAAATCGGTGGCAGATGTTATAAGCCTGAAACCCGATTTTGTGAGAATTTACCCCACCTTGGTGATTAAAAACACCGATTTGTTCACCCTGTATCAACAAGGGTCTTATACCCCTTGGAGTTTGCAACGAATGGTTGAGGTGGTTAAGGATGCGATGGTAAATTTTGAAGAGTCGGGGATTCCTGTAGTCAGGGTGGGTTTGCACCCCGAACCGTCATTACTGGAAAATTTTGTGGTGGGTCCTTTTCATCCATCATTTCGCCATTTAGTAGATTGTCGAATGGCCCGTGATGAAATGGTTAAAATGATTCAGTGTTTGAAAGACACCCCTAGATCTGTTACGTTTCGGGTTCCCGCAAAAAGGGTGTCTGTTTACATCGGTCATAAAAAGGAAAATCTAGCAGTTATAAAGAATAGATTTGGATTAGAATCTTTTGATATCAAGGCCGATTCATGGGTGAAAAACTTAGAACTGGTTGCTTGAAAATTATTATTAATTATTCGATTTCTTAAAAGGAGAATAATATGGTCACCATCGGTATGAATTACAAAATGATTCCGGGAAAAGAAAAAGTATTTGAAGATGCTTTTGCCGCAGTCATCAAAGTGATGAATGAAATGGAAGGGCATTCAAAATCTTTTTTATATAAAGATGTGAATGATGCGCAATCATATTTGATTGCCTCTGAATGGAACTCTGAGGATGCCTTCAATGAATTCATGCAATCAGAAAAATTCCGCAATGTTGTCAACTGGGGTAAAGAAAATATTCTCGCAGGCCGCCCGTCTCATACCGTATACAAACATTAAAATGGGTTTGACTCAATCAAGTTTAGGAGTGTGTTCGTAATTACCATCGCGGATACACTTTTGAACTTTTTTGTAAAATAGCTCGGTGTCATGCGGGAGTTCACCATCAATCCGCCAGCGTACTTTAACCAGCTTGCCAATGGGATGTTCAATGACAGCGGTGATTTCCCCATTATTTCTGGAGAGGGGTTCATATAAGTTGTCGCCGACTTTTAATTTCATAAGAAATAATGAGTTTAGGTTAAGGGCTCAATTATACGGGTTAATAGCTCTGGAATAAATATATTTAAGCAGGATGTGGAGGAAAGTTTTATGGAAGAATATATCATCATGGCTGCCATGTACAACACTATGACCTCTGGCAAGGTAGACAAATATCTTGTCAATAAAGGAGATAAGGTGTCGCCGGGTACGCCTGTTGCTGAGATTATTTCTGAAGGCTATTTCACCTTATTGTCAGAGTTTGAGGGTCGCATAAAAGAAATATATGTGATGGAAGGCGATTACGTCGAGGTCGACACAGCTTTAATGGAAATCGAATTAGCTGAGCAAGAGTAAAGTTTAAATTTGTGCAAAAAAATAAGCCGCTGTTGCCAAGTATATGGCCAGCCCTATTATATCATTGATGACCAGTATGATTGGGCCTGTGCTGATGGCCGGATCAATCCGTAAGTTTATGAAAATGATCGGTGCGAGAGAGCCGAGGAGTGATGCAATGGAAACGGCAAGAATGATTCCTGTCCCCACCACCCAGCCTAATACAGGATCTATGTTTAGATAGGTCTCTGCAGTCAAATGAACTAAACTGCCACAGAGTGATCCAAAAATCACACCATTTAAAATTCCTACAGAAACTTCACTTTTGATTACCATAGCAAGATTTTCTTTTTGAATGTCTCCAGTTGCCAGACCTCGAACAATGACGGTGGCTCCCTGAATTCCTATATTGCCTGCCAGTCCTATGACAAAAGGGATGAAAAAAATAACAGCGGCAAAATCGGCTAGGGTTGCCTGATAATTCCCTAATATCCAGGCGCTGACTAAGCCTCCAACGAATGTTGTGAACAACCAGGGGGCGCGTGCAATAATCTTATTGCCTATTTTTTTTGCGAAGGGGTCAACTTTTGAGGTTCCGACCATGGTGTAAATGTCTTCACTTGCACTATCTTGCATAGATCGAATTACATCATCAAAAGTAATGATTCCCTGAATGATATTATTGTTATCTACGACAGGCAGGCTACTTAAATTTTCCTGCCCCATTATTTGCGCGACCCGCTCGCAAGGGTCATTGATATCCACCTTGGGGGTGCTGGGTCGAATGAACTCATTGGCAAGGGCTGAGGTTTGGATGTTCATCAAGTCTTTTAATTTGAAGAAACCCATCAGTCGGTCTTTATCATCAACCACATAAAAATAGGGAGGAATTTCTTTGTTGGTTTCTCTTCTGATTTTGGTGAAAATATCACCGGCTCGATCCTCAAAAAATACTTTATTAAAATGAGGGGTCATCAATCCGCCAGCGGTTTCCTCTCCATAGCGAATCAGGTCCTTAATGATTTCCGCGTCTTTGACCTCCATTTTACTCAGGATCTCTTCTTGAGCCTCTCCAGATAACTCCTGAATAATATCTGTGGCTTCATCTTCTGGCATTTCGTCAAGAAGAGCGGCAAAATAATCTTGATCTATATTTTCCTGGATTTCCTGACGGCTATCCATATCTGTTTCATAGAGAAAATTTTGCCTTTTTTTATCATTATCAAGGAGGTAAAAAACCTTTAACTTATGCTCCTGACTCAACTCATGAAGCCGTCGCGCTATTTCAAAATGATCGAGATCAGCGATGATTTTTTTTAAATCCTCATCACTCTGAAAATCGAGATTTTTGAAAGCTTCTGTAATTAATTCAATGGGCATAAAATTAAATATTAAATATATTAAAAATGTCGTATTCTTAGTGAAGAATAAAGAGATTCAAACCCTTTAACAAATAATGAGGTTTTATGACTCTGGCAATGTCTCATGAGGATAAAAAAAAATATAACGAAACCTTTGGAAAAAAAACAACGCGAGTTAGAAAACAAAGGTCTTTAATATTATCAGATAAAACAAAGAACCTTCTATCTAAAAAATTTGATGATGGTCACCCAGATGGCAAAGATGAAGCCGCACCACAAATAGATGCTCATGTGAAGATGAATGATAACTACCTTCGTACAGGACCCTATAAGCCCAAAAGTAAATAAATTTTGTATGGATGTTTGATTAAAGGGGAGGGTGTTTAAACTCGATGAACAGGAAGCCGTTAGGAAGTATTAGATGGTTGCTGACTTATCGTTCTCGTGTTTTTCCTGATAGATTTTGTAGACATCTTTTTCAATAAAAAGTTCTACTAGGCTGCTGTCCAGCTCGCCCTTTTCGACCATTGATCTGAGTATTCTATAAACCGTTTCCAAAGGCATTGCTTTTTTATAAGGTCTGTCTGAGGCAGTCAAGGCCTCTGCAATATCTGTCACGGCCATCAATTTGCCTTCAAAAGGTATTTCATCGCCTTTTAGCCCCAAAGGGTAACCTTTACCATTGATGAATTCATGATGCGCTCCGGCAAAACCGGGAATGTTTTGCAGTTTTTTGGTGAAAGGAATCTGTTTTAACATTCTTAGTGTTACAGCCGCATGATCTTGCATTTTCTTTCTTTCCGCTTCAGTGATGCTTCCACGTCGAATAGAAAGGTTGACCAATTCGTCATCGGTAAGAAAAGGCTGTTCTTCACCGCCATCATCAATAAATGTTTTTACCGATATTTCTTTCAATCTATCCAGCGTTTCATCGTCGAGAAATTCGCCCGGCTCATTACATCGGTTGATGAACTCTTTTATATCGTTCAGTTCATCCAGCTTATCTTGCGTCGCTTTATCCAATGATGCGATTTCGGATGGATTGGCACCTCCATTTTGCAATAATTCAATTTTGGTGGCCTGGCTCTCCAACATGATTTTTTGACCTATATAAGTCATTCTTAAACGAACATGTTGAATGCGGTCAAAAATAGTTTGTAGTTTTTTCGCTTTTTCAACGATTTCTACCGGTGATGTAACTTTGCCAATATCGTGCATGTAAGCGGCAATTCTCAACTCATAGAGTTGATCGGGGCTGAAGGTTTTATCTTTAAAACATCCTTCTTTTAGTTCATTGATGACATCAGCCATTGTCAGGGTCAAATCTGCCACTCGACGAATATGGCCCCCTGTAACAGGAGATTTTTCATCGATAGCGGTAGCCATGACTTTTACAAATGCTTCAAACAATTCGGTCATGTTTGAAATTAATTTGGCGTTTGTGATGGAAACAGCGGCTTGTGAAGCTAAAGACTCTGAAAGATTTTCATAGTCTTGTGAAAATGCAATGACCTCTTCATTCAACGGATTCTTCGCATTCAAAAGTTGTAAAACGCCGATCACATCATTATCGTGATTGTGCATAGGAACCACCAACATCGACTTAGAACGATATCCGGTGGATTGATCAAATTTCTTAGGCCCGGTGAAGTCAAATAGGTCCGTATCATAAACATCGGGGATATTGACAGAAACTCCTTTTAGGGCTACGAAGGCTGAGACATTGGTTTCCTTTAATTCAACAGGGGGGAAGGGAATGGTTTCACCGGTCTTTCCACCCATTCTTATTTTCAGACTGTCGTTTTGAACTATTTTAAATCGGAGTGTATTGTCTTCAACGATGTATAACGTTCCTGCATCAGCATTGGTAAAACTTCTCGCCTGATCGACAATCATTTCGAGAAGGGTATTGAGATCGTAAACACCTGAAAGTGCGCGACCGATATCAGACAGCTTTTTTATTTGGCCGCCAAGACGCTCAGCGTAAGCACTCACCTCATCGACAACACTGTTCAGCAAAGTGTTCAGATTCTCATCGGCAGAGATTCGGCGCACTTCATTTTTTACAGAAGGTTTTTTTGAATCATTCATTTAAATAATCTATTAGAAAATTCATATAAAATTTCTTCTATTATCATGATGATTATTGAATAAAAATATCCCGAAATCAATTTAAATGAAATGCATTGAGGAGAAGACATTTTCACAGTTTAAGCTATTACATTGTAAAAACACATTTTCCAAAACACAAAACATACCTATTTAAGGTAATCCTTTAGCAGAAGAGGGCTATCTGTCAGCCAGATTTTCTTACCACAAACGTTGATGAATACGGATTCCGGTGCCTCAAATAGCTTTAAATGTGATTGGTACAGGTCTTCGGCTGTGGTTCGACAATCACCATATGCCTCTTTCTCCTCATTAAATATGCCTTCTTCGAATTTCTTGATCCCTTCTTTTGAGCTTTGCCCTTCAAAATAGGAGCGTAAAAGGGGGTCTCTCAAGTTTTCAGGGTTTTTGGCTGTTTTTCGCAGGAGCAACTTGATTCCGCGTGAGGATTGGGATTCAAATAACCCAGCACGAATGCATACATGTTTGGCTTTGCCTTTTTCTACCGTCCACTTCTCAATAGCTTCTTTTGAGTGACCCATTGCACCATAGGTAGATAGTTGGTGACGAATTACATAAAAAGTTGAGTAGGCGACAATTGTTTTAACCGATAATTCGGCTTCTAGTTTCAGGATAGGATCAAATGATAGTTTGTTGGAGAGAGTTATTGATTCTTGTGTGGCTTCTGCAATGGGAACTCCTACCTCACCAAGAGCGGTGGCATAAAATAAGGTGTCGAATTGACCATCATCAAAGGATTTTATCTTTTCCAAAACCTGAGGGTCATTGATATCACCAAAAAGAGTTTCATTTGCGCCTTCGATGGTAAAACCGGGTTCTTCCTTACCGTACCAGTTGGCTAATATATTGGCATTATCGCCATATTTTTCACGAATCGCCTGAATAGCCGAAGTGCCCATTACTCCCGTCCCGCCTATAACTAGAAAATTACTCATTGTGTCCTCTAAATAGCTATATGAATATTATTAGTTGTAATACGTTGGTGTTAAGAACCACCATGATTTTCGTCCCAATCAACATAGGGAACTTGCGAGTTCTCAAAGACAGACTGTGATAGTGATGGATCACTATTTAAAAACAAATCGATCTGATCGATCAGGTTCTCAGTTTGCTCGATAATGATATTCAAGCCTTCTTTACGTTCTATGTTTTCTGCTAATTCTAAGTATTTTTCGAAATAGGGGGTCGACAATTTAATCGTGCGTGAAATATTTTGTGGAAGCAAAACTCGATGTTCATTGGCGATGGCAAAGGTAATAAATTTAAACCAGATATCGAGTTCTTCTTTTCCCCGTCCTAAAACGAGCAATTCTTTTCTAAACTGAGCTTCATCTTTCTCTGCAAGATTTTTCGAAACATAATTCGCTAGTTCATTAAATGGAATGCCATGCAGGGTGGTGCATAAATAGTCTAAATGAAAAAGAATCGTATTGATGCTCCTGTCAAGATTAATACTTTGGGTTGAGTTATCTCTGAACTCAGGTGTTTTTTGAAACAGCCCCCAAATGCCATCTAACTCGGCCACTTGGTCCTTCTTTTTCAGCAATGGTTTTATTTGTTCCAGACAGGCGATTGTCTCTTTGTCATAAGCCCACCCTGGCTGAGCAAAAATAATCAAATTGAATAAAACAATTAATGCGAAGAACACAGGTTTCATTATTTATGATCCGCTCATATGGTCTGCGGCTGCATTGACACCTGAAATATGATTATTCTCTGTCCCGCTGATATGTAAGTCTGGGTGCAATTGTTGTGTTGTCGGGGAGTCCTTTCGCGGAGGTTTGGGCGGTGATACTTTCGCTGGTGCTGAGATTGTTTTTGTTTCTTTATCGGTATTATCTCCAGAGCAACCGAATAGAGTCACCATTAAGAGTACTGATAGGATTCGTACTGTCATAATTTTTGTTCCGATAGTTGTTCCGGGTTAGAAGTTGATTGCTGGTTTGAACCGTTGCAACCATGCAGATTCAGGGGACTTTTATATTAGGTAGGTTCAGGACTTCATAGGTGGCTCCCACAACAAATATGTAACAAAATGAATTTAACCTTCCATTATTTTGAAGTCAATGGATTTTATAACAGGTTGGCCTGTAGGCGGATTCCTCCCAATTTCAAGATCACCTGACTTTCCTTATATGTAATGGGCATCACTGATAAACGGGATTGCTTGACCAAAGCTGTATCCTGAAGATCTTTATGTGACTTGATGTCTTCAAGGCTGACACAATTCTTCATCGTTGAAATTGGTTTCAGGTCAACCACCACCCAACGCGCATCATCGGTTGTGGGGTCTGGGTATGCTTCCCGAATTACCTGGGCTACTCCTTTTATCTCCTTACCTGTAACGCTATGGTAAAAGAAAACTAAATCGTTTTTTTTCATGGACTGTAAATTATTTCTGGCCTGATAATTTCGCACGCCATCCCATAGCGTTTCGCCGTCCAGTAAAAAAGTTTCCCAGCTATATTTAGAGGGCTCTTGTTTGACAAGCCAAAAACTTGTTTTGTTTTTCATAGTTATATCTTATTGGTGGGTAGAAGAGTTTAAGTGTTTCTGCGAATTAGATGTTTGATTAAAGAGGTAGTCCTTAAAAATACCTCCTTAAATATAAACTAAATTCATCTCAAATTTGAATTTTCTTGTGAAAATCGAACTTGTAAAAGCGTCTACCTCACAGCGAGTAGTCATTTCAAGGAGTGCCTTCAGAAAAAAATGAATAAAATATT
>JABIYR010000098.1 GCA_018702695.1 Nitrospina sp.
AAAACGCATGTTGAGCGCACCGATAGACCATAATAGAGAGCCGGAACCGGAGAAACACATCAGCAAGATTCGTTCTCCTTACTGGACCCTCCCGACCGATGGTGGGTTGGGCGCGCCCAAAACCTCGCACCCCCACCATGTCAGTGAAGGTGTTATTTTAAGAGTGCGTGACACTCGCTTGATGGAACGACGCACCCATACAGGACCACACCCATTGGAGAACGAACGACGCCACAGAGACAACAGACAAAGTAGCTCAAGATGGAACACAACGAGCCATCATATTCTGGTCATTGCGCTAGAACGCAAAGCCGGAGAACCCGAGCCTTGGAAAACAGGAGACCGCGTATCGGTGACTCCTAAGACCCAAATTGAGCCGCCTCAAACACAGCCCCCGGCCGAGCCTCCCCCAAACAAGCCCCCTTTATTAATCAAAGATGAGGGCGACTACGTATTGCACCTGAGCACGCATTACCCCTATGAACGTTAGTACACCTTAAACTCTCCGATAATGTCCCCCTAACAATTACCCGGTTATAAAATTAGGACACACGTACCCGACCTCCTGACATCGCTTTACATTAGGCGCGAAATATCAATCTATTTTGAGAACGAATCCCCTATACTTGGTCCTCAGCAAGAGCGTTAACTATAAATAACAAGAGAGACTTATCATGGCCACTCAACAAGCAATGACTTATTTCTCAGAACTCCTGATATTCCACAAAATCTTGAATGCTCAGGAAGTGTTGACCGATGACAGCTTTGAAGATCATATCGAACAATTCCAAGCCAAAGAGGGGCTACTGGTTGACGGCATTGTGGGGCCAGAAACGCTGTGGCATTTGCAGGAATTATACGCCCGTCAATCTACCAAACTACCGTTTGTTAAATGCGTCGCCGATATCGAGCCAGGCGGTGAAGGTTTTGACTCGTTAGAATTGCGGCAAGGTGCGGCAGAAAAATTCAATCTATTGCGTAAAGAAATTTCTGACCTCGGAGGTCTCGTCACCACAGCCGGAGGCAAACGCGCGCTCACAGCTGGAGTCGGGGCGAACCGCTCGGCAAAGTCCATGCATTACACCGGCCTTGCTTTTGACCTAGCGACCACGTCCGGTTTCTTCAATCCATCAAAAGACCCTTTCATTCTCACCCGGACAAATTCCGGCCCCAATTACTGGACTCTTTGGAGTCGCGCCTCCGGTGGTAAAGATATGGAACTGGATGCCGTACACTGGAAAAATTGGAACAGTGGCAAAGATCTCACAAAAAAAATCAAAGGCCATTTCGTCAACTTCACCCAAGCTTGCAAGAGACACGGCTTTCACCCCATCAGCCCACGTCGGTCATTCACCCGTTCTACCGATAGAAATTATTTAGGGTCTGAGTGGTGGCATTTTCAAGCCAACGATTTACTGATCCCGCAAATGTCTCAATTTGGAATTGAATTGCTGAAGATTGAAGGTTATACGCAAGAATTCATCGAGTCACAGAACTCCAATATTTGGGGCAACCGCAAATCCGTCTACAAAAAAACCTGGTTTTAGAAATAATTTTGGCAGGGGGAATGACTCCTCCCTCCACTAAGAAATCAGGTTGAGCCAGACAAACTACCGAGAGCCTACCCTCAACTATTCAAAATTGAGCATGAAGTAGAATAACTCCGTAACTATCACGCGCTCAGCTTCTTTGACTACACCCAGTTAACTGCCAAAATCATGACTTCTTGGCAGAACCCGCCCTTTTCCTCGAAAACATACCTCCACCGCCTCTTACACGCTTAGTTTAGCCTCACAACCTGAAAACCAGTCCACTGGCTTAATTGGCACGAGGTTTGCTTAATATATTGATAGTTATCAAATCGTCAATATTTTGAAAGGCAGAACCCATGAATTCAAGCAATAACACGAAACACTCAAAATCTAGAACCCTTAAGACTACCGAAACACCCGGCAAAAATTGCACGCCCAAGGCAAAAACTTTAAGCCCAATGGCAAAAATAATGGCTACTTTCTATGGCATTGATCATAAATAATTTATTAAGAGGAGAATTGAAATGCTGACCACCTTAGAACAAACAGCCGTTGCCCCAAAGCCCGCAACAGCCAAACGATATAGCAGTAAATTTGAAAAACAGTTGATGATTGAAAACTTACGATCGGCGGTAGAAATTTATGGGAGAGAGTGGTTACGTAAAGCATTTAAAGCTAAAAAGCTACAAAACACCTTCAACTAGCTCTCGCACAAGCTCTCAGAAAGTCCTCTCCTTTTTTCTATCAGGAGTGACTCTCTATTTTGATCAAAAATTGACGAGCTTCGGCGTGCGAATCTCTGTAATTGGCGATCTAGTTTTAGGTCTATAACTCCGCGGCCCTCATTGCCCTCAAGATATTTCTTTCAATCATTACTTGAAAAAATAGAACTTCTGGGCCAACCCAAGTTAACAGACACCGTTCTGGACACTCTCCCCCTCCACTTCAATATTGGCTTATAACAGCTGGACGAAAGTCATAACTTAAGAAGTATTCTCCCTAAAAACACCTTCGCTTTAAACATGTAGTCAAGGATGGACTTGCCCCTTTGATAATCAACACTTTTGATTTGGATTAAATCCTTTTTGTATTTCTCAACTCTAAACCCTAGAAAATAGAATTATAAATATATCAAATAAAAAGCCCTCCTTATTTATAGGGTCATTGTTTTAGAGCCTTTTGGAAGGTATCGAGGATTAATAATGGGAAAATTTAAGTTAAAAGCTCGCAATGTTCATGTCCATGCCAATCTTGAGGTACGGTTAAAATCCCGAACCACTAAAGAAGAAGCTAATAAAGAAGTTGAAAGAATGGTAGATAAAAAAGATCTGTTCTCAGGTTATGAATGGAAAATTGAGGGCTGCGAAGACGGTGGAATCAACAATTTTGATATCCGATTGACAGAAGATATCGTAGAGCGAATCAGCCAAGAAGAAACAGATGAAAATATCTTTTGGGATGGGTTCACCGCTCATTACGATTTGAATGTCAGTCACATTCTAGTAAACAGCAATCTAGAAGCGCTATTGAAAGCCACCTCTCTAGAAGATGCCATCACCGAGGTTAAACACCTGTATGCTGAAAAAAATCTGGATTGTGAATGGCAAATAGAAAATTGCGATGAAGATGGCATTAATGAATTTAATGAAACTTTGAAAAATGAAATACTAGAATTAATAGGTAAAGATTTAGAAGCCTGCATTGAAGAATGCGCTTGATACATCTATTAATCAACAGGCCAATGGATTGAATTCCTAACTGACGCTGGGAGAATACAGATGGTAAGTTCAACTAAGGCAGTGGGCGTGCACGATCACCCATGCTTCAACTTCGATAACAGTTTCGCCCGTAGTCTTGAAGGCTTTTTCGTGTCTTGCCAGGCAGAACCAGCGGTCGCCCCGAAAATGCTACAGTTCAACCATGCACTGGCAGAAGAGCTCGGCCTTGATCCGGTCGCACTCGATTCCGATGCAGGTTTGGCGATTTTCTCCGGCAATACAACACCCGAAGGTTCAGAGCCGTTGGCTCAGGCTTATGCCGGGCATCAATTTGGCGGGTTCTCACCGCAGTTGGGGGATGGACGCGCGCTTCTACTCGGTGAGGTGATCGACACCCAACAACGACGCCGCGATATCCAGTTGAAAGGGTCGGGTCGCACCCCGTTCTCTCGCGGTGGAGATGGCAAGTCAGCTCTTGGCCCAGTGTTGCGCGAATACTTGGTCGCTGAGGCAATGCATGCGCTCGGCATCCCTACGACACGCGCTCTGGCGGCTGTTACAACGGGGGAAGACGTCTATCGAGAATCCGTATTACCCGGCGCTATTCTCACCCGAGTTGCCGAAAGTCACATCCGTATCGGAACCTTCCAGTACGGCGCCGCACGAGGTGACTCAGACAAAGTCCGTAAACTCGCCGATTATGCTATTGCGCGGCACTACCCCGACACAGCCGAGGCAGAAAATCCATACCTAGCATTCTTCGCGGCTGTCGCCGATGCCCAAGCCGCACTGGTAGCGCGCTGGATGAATATCGGTTTCATCCACGGAGTGATGAATACCGACAACACAACCATCTCCGGTGAAACGATCGATTATGGGCCCTGCGCTTTTATGGACCGCTATGCGCCGAGCACGGTGTTCAGTTCGATCGACCAGCATGGACGTTATGCCTATGCGAACCAGCCAGAGATCCTGACTTGGAACCTCGCCCGATTGGCGGAAACGCTGATCCCGTTTGTCGATTCCAACAAGGAACGAGCCATCGAATTGTTGACCGAAACGATCGAGTGTATTCAGCCACTCTATGAGTCTCACTGGTTAGCCGGAATGCGGTCCAAGATCGGTTTGTCGACGGAAGATCCTCTAGACCTGAAACTGATCAACGACCTGTTATCAGTGATGGAAAAAGGAAATGCAGATTTCACAACTGTCTTTCGCCGTCTCTCGCAAGCCTTGCGCGGTGACAACGACACAGTACGAAACCTGTTTGCAGAGCCAAGTGCCTTCGACGTCTGGACGCAACGTTGGCAAAAACGCCTTGAGCAAGATGGAGTTTTAGCAGAGACTAACGCGCAAGCGATGGATCGAGTCAACCCGATCTATATCCCGCGGAATCATAAAGTAGAAGAAGCCCTTGCCGCCGCAGTCAATCAGGGAGACATGACACCCTTCTCAGAACTGCTGGCTGTTTTGAACCACCCCTTCGACGAGGTCGCGGGAAACGAAGCCTATGCCGCACCCGCTCCGATTACCAACAGACCCTACCAAACCTTCTGCGGCACCTAATTCCGGGTCCAGTAAATAGCCAATTTTTCTTGAGTCCGACCGATACAGAAAATGAATGCGGCTCAACTGGAATTTTGAAGTTTAATAATTAGTAACTCTAATTTCAGAAGATTCACACTTCCTCAAGCACTATTTCCCCATGTTTTTTCCACGGTTAGAATGAGAAGTTATTCCCATTTTCATAGACTACATTACTCAGCCTCCTATGTGCACTCCTGCCCCACTGAACGAGAGGGAGCGTGGGAAGCGTGCAGTGCGTATCTATTAATACCGCACTTTAGTTCCAGTTTAGATACTCATACTTAATTTCTAGGTCATTGAATTAGTGAATTGTGATGGTGATTACCTAACTACCAATCATTGCAGCTCTGTTTAATGGGAAGGGAAAAATATTTGACCTAGGCAGCTAACGTCTCAGACTGTGTGAAAACGTGGGTCACAGATGTTTTCTCAGGAGACAAGTTTCTCATTGTTTTAAAATTTCAGA
Organism: Nitrospina sp.; assembly: GCA_018702695.1. Taxonomy (GTDB): domain Bacteria; phylum Nitrospinota; class Nitrospinia; order Nitrospinales; family VA-1; genus LS-NOB. The sequence goes on from JABIYR010000098.1 coordinate 5,304, forward strand.
TTAAGCTATTTTAGCTTACTGATTTTGTTGATATGGATAGTAATTTATTAAAAACATCTCTATTCCAGCTTTTATCCTAGAAAATGCAGGCCTCTCAGGCTGTCATTGCCTCCATCAAAGGCACTGCTCCCATAACCTTCAGTACGCGTTTTAGATTGTATGCGAGCACATGCAAACTCATTTCTGCGCCCACTTTTTTCAAGGTTTTCATTTGAAAATGCGTTGAACCCATCCAATACTTTATCGTACCAAAAGGGTGCTCGACCGTTAATCTACGGATTTTCATCATATCGGGTTGCTGCTCAAGTCTAGCATCGACAACCTCTAATACGGTTTCATGTTCCCAACGACTGATGCGTCGAT
>JABIYR010000105.1 GCA_018702695.1 Nitrospina sp.
CATGAATATTTGTTCTATTTCTTCTTTTTCAGGAAAGCGCCAATCATGATACCCAAGGAAATCTTTTTTGTTCATGTCATCGACAAATTGAAGAGCGGCCTGAAAATCTAGCCAATCTTGAGCTATGGGGAAGGAGTCTTCTTTTGCCCAAATCAGGCCCGTTTCATTATCTAATATGGTTTTATCGCCTTTATCTACGAAACGGTTGGCATCATTCATTTATTGCTAACTCCAAAAAACAGGGTTGGATGTTGAAAATTTTCAGAACTTAAATAATAGCGCAGGGAAATAATTCTGTGAAGTAATAAATTATTAGAGATTTGACGTTTGATGAAAATGTTGTTAAATATGTAAGCCTTAATCGGTTAAATATATTAATAGATTAGGTTTTTTGAATCCCATAGAATTATTTGCTGATGTACATAATATTGAAATCTTTTACGAGTTTTTTATTCGTTCTGCTTTTGCGGCCTGATATTGTTTTTGCTCAACCCTCCTGCGGTGAAAAAGTTCCTGCATTAGGAATTTTTGAACAGATTTCTCAAGTTTCTTTGGGAGGCGCTGTAGTTCTAATGATCCTGGGGATTGTCATTGATCACAAGTTCTGGAAAAAAGCGTTGTTGCTATCGGCATTGATTCCCTTTTTTGGCTGGGCATATGTCAATTATTTTGTGGATTATGCGCAATTGAAAAAAAACATTTTCAACTACAATTCAAGTGCGGAAGCAACATTGGCTAATATTGCCGAAGCCCAAGACCGTTATAAATCAGAGCAAGGTACTTATAGTAAAGATATGAGCAAAATTTATTCCCATATAGGAGGGGCAGGGGGAATGAATGAGTGCGTGAAGATATTGAGTATACAAGCTGGTTTTGATCATTGGCGTGCTGAAGCCAGCCATGTTTCAAGCCCCGATAAAATAATCTGGGACAGCCGCTCGGGAACGTCTTTGAAAAAAGGTTGATAAATTTAATCAATCTACCCAATTATTTACCATTCCATTTAGAGAGACCATTCCTATCACATCATTACTCTCTATCACCATTGCGTAGGAAACATTGAAATTAGTTAAAAAACGTGCGGCATAAGGAATCGGCATGTCGGAGGTTATCGACAATACTGGCTTCGTCATGATTTCATAAACATGGGTTTCATGTAAATTTCTATTTTCCCCAATTACTTTCCGAGCTATATCTTTTAATGTCATGATGCCGTAAACATCATTTTCGTCTCTGGGTTCCACCAAAACCGCATTGATTCTTTCGTTCTTCATCATGTTTAGGATGTCAGAAACTTTTGCGATACCATCTACTTTGGTGAAATTAGACATCATTACATCGCGAACTTTTTGAATGTTTGGCATTGCTATCTCCTCAATGCAATGGATTAAAAATATCGGTTTTTTGCATCTTTTTCCATGGTAGGCATCTGACTTTCCAGCCCGATGGCTCGGTCAACAGTCAGGCTGAATACAATTCCATTGCCTTTTTCATTAAGATGCCCTGCCTTATAAATTGCATCCATAATATTATTAGCAATAAAATCTTCAACCAAAAATAGGAGCATGTCTTTTTGGGTTTCCATGGTTAAACCCAGAAAAGATTTTTGCTCATGTATTCCTTCGCCGCGCGCATTTAAAATGGTGACTCCTGTGGCACCGGCAGATTTTGCAGATTCAATAACTTGGTCTTGATAATCCTCATTAACCATTGCCAAAATAGTTTTAAAACGCATGAGTTATTAACTCCTCTGGATGGTTATACATTTGCATTCCTTTTCGTTAATTTTTCGGAAATCATAGCATACGCCATTACGGTGATCATAGGGAAAAGGGACGCGAATGCGATCAACCCGAACCCGTCTATCAAGGGCGATCGCCCCGGAACGCTCGAAGCCAACCCAATACCCAATGCCGCAATCAATGGAACCGTAACCGTTGAAGTGGTAACCCCCCCCGAATCATAAGCAAGGGGAACGATTTGCTTGGGCGCAAAACAGGTTTGGATCAGTAAAAATGCATAACCGGCAACAATATAATAGTGCAGGGGGTTACCCATGACGATTCGATACACTCCTAAAGTCACCCCTGCTGCAACTCCCAATGCCACCGATATGCGCAGTCCCCATGCTGAAATTGCACCCGTGGTGATGTCGCGTGCTTTATAGGCAACCGCTATCAATGCAGGTTCAGCAAGGGTTGTTGAAAAACCTATAAAAAATGCAAAGACATAAGTCCATAGATAAACCCCGGGATCTATATGACTGGCATTTTTAAGGGCTTCAATTGTAATGGGGTCATTATGAGCTAAGAAGTTGAGGTCGGTCAATTGTTGGGCCATTTCTGTCCCGATTGGAAAAACACATTCCTCCAGACCCACAATAAAAATTGCCAAACCCAAAACGACCATCACAAGACCGGTTAATTTTTGTTTGAGGTGAGGAATTGATTTTCTAATTGCCACGGCTTGAAAAAATGTCAATACAATGATGATAGGGAGAATGTCTAAGAAGGTTCCTCCTAATGCGTCAATAAGCGTATTGAGCGTTTCTGAATTCATGAGCCACCCACTCCATAAACAAAAATTCCATACCCCAATACAAAAATTATGGGGCTGAGGCTAGCGAGAGCGATGAGCCCGAAACCATCAAGTATGGGGTTTCTTCCTCTTATTGAACTGGCAAGCCCAATACCCAATGCGGCAACGAGAGGAACGGTGATCGTTGATGTGGTGATGCCCCCTGAATCATAAGCAATCCCAATAATTTCTTTGGGGGCGAAAAAAGTAGTGATAACAATGAGGCTATAACCCGCCAAAATGAACCAGATAAAAGGCCAGCCCTTTAAAATTCGAAGGACTCCCAAAGCAATTGCCAAACCAACCGAAAAAGCTACGGTGATTCGTAAACCTAAAACAAAACTAGCGACCGAGTCGTTGCTGTTTGAAATTGCACCGGCACTTGCCGCGAGTCCACCGGCTTTTCCGGCAATTACCGACAAGGCGGGTTCAGCAATGGTGGTGGAAAAACCCAGAGAAAACCCAAATAGTATGATCCAGAAAGCGTTACCTTTGATAGCAAACTCATTGGCCATTTTTTCGCCGATGGGAAAGAGGGCACTCTCTAAACCTAGTATGAAAATAAACAACCCTATAACGACTAAAACCACACCAAATAAGGTGTGGTCCAAGTTGGGAAAAGGTTTTTGGATGATGACTAATTGAAAAAAAGCTATGACAAGTATTATAGGAAATACATCCATGAAAGCTGAAAATATTTTCGATAATAAGAGTTTAGCTATGTTCACAGGGTTCGATAATTAAAAGGAAAATAATTAATCCTTCGTTGCAGAGGATTCTAATATTAATGTGCATATGAAAATGAAAAGATTTGTTTTACACTTATATGGAAGTATAACAAAAATAATTAATAAATCAGTTATTATAGACTTAATCAATGATTTTCAAATTATTAAAGGGCGGGTGTGAATATGAGCTCTGAAGAATTGAGTCAGGACGAATTTAACCAAGATGCGAACAATAAAGAGATGCTTCTTGATATATTTTACAATAGTAAGGGAAGTATCGATGATATTAATGCCGCAATTGATGCCAAGTTATTTGGAAACCGTAATCGGTCCATTAGTGTTTTTGAAAAATTTGTACGCGCTCGCATCATTCTAAATCCTAAGTTATTAAGACTGGCTGGGATGGAAATTGCCCCACTGGAAGCATTTTATTTGGGCCAGTATCCCGACATTGAGAGCGTTGAGGAGCTAGACTTGAGAAAAAATAATTTAGGTGATGAGGGCCTTGAGGCTCTTTTAGAATCTAACCTGCTTGACAATTTAAGAGTATTAGATTTAAGAGGCTGTCAAATTAGCCGGAAGGGCATGGAATTATTCTTAAAAACAGACAAATTAGAAATGCTGGAGAGGTTGGATCTGAGATCAAACCGTATCGGAAAGGCATGGGAAGATAAACTCAAAGCCTCCGGAAAATACCCAAACCTGTCCTATCTTAAAACAGTTTGAGTACAAAACCTCAACCTATAAAAATAAAATTTTATAAGGCTAGATGGTTTTTATTTTCTCGGATTTTTTGAACTATTTTATCTGCGATTTCATTTGCCTTCACTTCATAAGAGCCGCTTTGCAGAACATCCCGAAACTTATTCACCAAGTCCTGACGAATTTCGCTCGCGACAACTTTTGTTTTGCTAGCTGAGGCTTTGGTTTTTGAAGACTCTGAAAGAGTAACACGGTCAATGTTTTTGGCTTTGGATGACTTTCCTGCTACCGCTTTTTCCGCACCCTTTGCCGGACCATTGACCGCGTTTCGCCGATCTATTTTAATGTTTGCTTCAAGTTTGTTCATGTTTTTGGTTTATTGTTGTAATAACAATAATACTCCTTGTGGAATTAAATTTGCTTGTCCGACCATTGCTGATGAAGATTGAACAAGCAGTTGTTGTTTGGTTAAACCTGCTACTTCTTCTGCGATGTCTGCATCAGCAATGACTGAATAAGCCGCATTCAAGTTTTCTGCTGCAACATTTAAATTTTTTAACGCTCTCTGGAACCGGTTCTGAGTGGCTCCAATACTACCGCGGTTTTGATTGATGGTTTCTAGTGCTTTTTCTGCGCTTGCTATTCCTGCAACGGCATCATCAAACGTTGCAACCGATAAACCGTCTAAGCCTAAAGTTGCTGTGTCTTTCTTATCAATACTAGCCACTTCATTTAAATCGATTTGTGAATCTTCCCCTGAGTCTAAACCTGTTGAGATGATTACATGCTGATCCACAGGAACGCCTGAGCCCAGAGTACCATCTAACAGTTTTTGTCCATTAAACTCTGTTGCATTGGCGATTCGATTGAACTCATCTCTCAGCGTATTGATTTCTAGTTGTAGCGTGTCTCTTTCTGATTGGCCGATGGCACCGCCAGCTACAGATAAAACCTCACGGATACGAGTTAAAATGCTAGCTTGCTCATTCAGGCCCCCTTCGGCAACATTGATGAGGCTGATGCCATCATTCAGGTTTTTCGATGCTTGTCTGAGCGTTCGCGTATCTGAGCGTAATAAGTCAGAGATTGATTTGTCAGCGGCACTGGTCCCGCTTCCGGATAATCGATTGCCCGAGGCAACTTTTCCGATAGCTTCGCCATAATTGCGACTGTTAACATCCAACCTATTTTGAGCAACAGTGGAACTTAAGTTATTGAAGATTCGTAGCGGCATTCCATTTCCTCCATGAAATTGGAATTTATAAGGATTTGTAGGGTTTTAATGCCAAGTCCTCCAAGACTCAACGTGAAAATTAAACCCTCGATTTAAGCAGCCTCCAGACTGCCTTAATTTTGTTACGGCTCAAATTAGGAAATCTTGAGTAATTAAATGATTTTCTTTTACAAATAGGGCTTTAATAGCATTCAAATGCAGGTCGGAACAATTGGAGTGTTTGTTTTCTAATTTGGTGCATAGAGATTCTTGTGATAAATATATATCCTTCAATAGATTTTAAAATTGTATAAATTAATTACTGGGTGATTTATGATTCAGCAAGTTTTAAAAGTAGAAGGCATGACCTGCCAGCACTGTGAGCAGTCTGTGAAGGAAACGCTGAGTAAAATGAGTGGAGTGCAATGTGTAGAGGTGCAACTCGACGCAAAAACGGTCACTGTAGACTTTGACGAGTCATTAATCCAATTATCAGAAATATCGGATCAAATCATAGAGTTGGGGTTTGAAGTGCCTTAAAAGAGACTGAAAGATTTTCGGATCATTAATTGGGCAGGCGATTGGTAAAATAACTATCGAATTACTTATGAGCTCATTTTCCCAATTTTAATTTGTAATATTTTTTCCTGACCATCACGCCAAATTTTTATGGGAACCACTCGACCTATGGGGGTATCGGCAACTAAATTTTGAAAATATTTTAAATTTGAAATGGCTTTACTATCAAACTGAATGATAATATCGCCTCGAACAATTCCCCCCATTTGAGCCGGAGTTTTGCTTTGAACATTATTGACCAGCACACCATCTTGAGTTTTGGAGCTGAACGTATTGGCTAGCTCCGGTGTCAAATTTTGAATTCCAATTCCTAACCATCCTCGGTCTACAGAGCCCTTGCTGACAAGTTGGTCTCCAATTTTAAGGGCCATTTCAACGGGGATGGCAAAACCTACGCCAGAACCGATTGCGGCAACCGCCGTATTGATACCGACAATTTGACCATCAAGGTTGATTAAAGGGCCGCCACTGTTGCCAGGGTTTATCGATGCATCGGTTTGGATAAAATTTTCAAAGCGGCTGATACCCAGATCGGTGCGTCCTTTGCCGCTAATCACCCCCACTGTAACGGTGCCCTCAAGGCCATAAGGATTGCCAATGGCCATCACCCACTCGCCAACGCTTAAATTTATTGATTCTCCAAAACTAGGCTCGGGGAGTCTACGCAGGGTAGAAATTTTTAGGGCGGCAAGGTCGGTATAGCTGTCATAGCCTAGAACTTTGGCAAAATATTCTTTTCCGTTGTACAGTTTAATCAAGACTCGATCTAGATTTTCTACAACATGGTAATTGGTCAATATATAACCATTGGAATTCATAATGATTCCAGAACCCACATTTTCTACAGAATATTTTCGGCTACGCAGTTTTTTTCCTAACCAGTTTCTGATTTTTGCATACCAAGGTTCAGAACCCTGAGAATGGGGGTCATACCATGAAGATTTCTCTACCAACTCCTCAACCTTATTGATACTAACGACAGAGGGCTTAATATTTTTTGCATTGCGTACGAAAGCTGTTTGCAAGTCCAGTAAGCTCTTGTACTCATCGCTGTATTCAAGACTGCTTGTGTTGATTTTTTCAGGAGAAGAATAAATAAAGCCGGTCCATAAATCTTTTGTATGAAATAAAACAAATGCCAAAATTAGCCCAGCCCATGCCAAGGTTCTCCAGAAGGGCTGTTTATTTGTTTTAGGTTCAAGCATGTTTTAAACCGACGTATACGGAGGTGATACCAAAAGTCAACATGCGAAAGCTTGTCGACTCAAAACCATTTTCAATTAAAATGGACGTGAAATCCTCTCCCTTGGGAAAACCTTCTACAGAGTCAGGGAGGTAGCTATAGGCATTTTTATGTCCGGAAATCCAGCGGCCCATAATGGGTAAAATATTCCCAAAATAAAGGCGGTAAAGCCATTGTAGAAAGCCATTTTGAGGGAATGAAAAATCGAGAATAACTATTTTCCCCCCAGGTTTTAATACACGATGTATTTCGCTAATTCCTTGATTGAGGTTGGCAAAATTTCTTGCCCCGAAAGCTGAAATGGCTCCATCAAAACTATCGTCTTTGAGGGGCAAGTGTTCCGCCGCTCCTGGAAACAGTTGGATTTCAGCTTGTTTGTTTTTAGCCTTTACTTTATCTTTCCCCAGTTCAAGCATGGTGGTGCTAAAATCAACTCCAACGATACGCGCAGGGGAGGGCGCTCGCGATGATATTTCTAAGGCAATATCAGCCGTCCCCGTTGCAACATCAAGAAAAACACCCTTTGACAAAGGTTCCAGTTCATTAACGGCTATTTTTCTCCAATACTTATCAATGCCAGCACTCAAAAGCCCATTGAGAAAATCGTATCGCGGCGCGACCGCATTAAACATATCCTGAATGGGATTTGCTTTGGATTGTGAAATATCAAAACTTTGTTTTATTTGAGAAGGCAAGAAAACACCAATATATTTATACTATTATTTTAAATAAAAAGTTTAGCATCACTTTATAGCAGGAACAAGAAAGACTTGAAATGCAAGGGGTTGAATATTGCCTGTGTAAAATAAATTGACCTTTAAAAATACTTAGTTGTAATGGAGCCTTTCATGAAAACAGTTTTAGTTCCGCTGGCACCGGGTTTTGAAGAAATAGAAACCCTGACAACGGTTGATATCTTGAGACGGGCAGGCGGGCGCGTAACACTTGCAGGGACTCAGGAGGGTGCATTGAAAGGGTCTCGGGGAATTCATGTACTACCCGATGATTTACTGGAAAATGTTTTAAACAATGATTTTGACCTGGTTGTATTGCCGGGTGGACAACCTGGAACCGATAATCTTAAACAAGACCCTCGAATTGAGCTAATTTTGCAAAATAGGGATCGTAATAAGAAGTTAATTGCGGCCATTTGTGCGGCCCCACTGATATTGCAAAAGGCAGGTATTCTTAATAATCGATGCATTACCAGCCATCCATCGGTTCAAAATGAATTAAAAGGGGTTATTTATACTGATGATAGAGTGGTGGTAGATGGGCATATTATCACCAGTCGGTCGCCGGGAACGGCGATGGAGTTCGCTTTTAGGTTGGTAGAAATCTTATTTGGGGCAGAACGTCGGGATGTTGTGAATAAGGGAGTATTGGCAAAATTGTGACTTCCACTAAATGTAAAAAAATAAAACTTTTTTATTTTTCGACCATCTTAACCAATAGCCGCAAGTAGGCTGGAATTAATGACAACTTGATCAGGAAAACAGCTATGAATATTTCTTACAGCCAGCTTTTAGTTAACAAAAAGCGCGTTAAACGGAGATTAAAGAAAAAAACAACCGATCATACCCGTTGCAACCATTGTAGTGGTGCTTTCAGAGGGTCTGAAGATATTGAATCGTGTTTGATGTGTGGGCGAGAAAAAGGCCATGTTTGCAGTAATTGCTTATCGGCTCCAGTAGAAATCCAGAATGAGGAAAAGAAACGGGCTTGATTGCAAGAGTTTAGAATGATTTTATAGTTGCAACGACCCTGTAAAAACAGGTTGTGTTTCGCCCCCCACCCGGATTTTTGTTGTTTCTCCCACCTCTTTATTTATCTCAACGCTAATCAAAGAAGGTCGGCCCATTTCAAAGCCTTGTTCAATGAGCATGTTAATGACCCGCTCGTCATTTAAGTTTGACCAGTAAGCACCCATGGCTCCTGCAACGCTTCCCGTAGCGGGGTCTTCAGTGATCCCTAACGTGGGGGCAAAAGCACGCGCATGCACGGTATTTTTATCATTCAATGTTTCGCGGCAAAAAGGATAGATCATATCGACCCCCAAAGGTTGCAGAACTTCTTGTAATATAGAAGGGTTCACAACAATATCCTGCATGGCTTGCAAGGTCTTCACCGGCACTATTAAAGCCGGTAACCCAGTGGAAACGACTTGAATCGGGGCCATTTCATCTAAAAGGCTCACGTTGAGGCCTAACGATTGGGCGATTTTTTCGGACCGATCCAAGGTGTGTAAAGTTTTGGCCGGGGGATGTAGCATGAAATTTTTACCATTTTCTTGCCATACTGTGATGACGCCTACCTTGAAATTCAAACGAATTGGCCTGTGATTCGGTGTTATATACCCCTTTTCTCTTAATATATAAGCGGTGCCAAGGGTCGGGTGACCGGCAAAAGGCAGTTCTTGCGTGGGCGTGAATATCCGCACATCAAAATCTGCTTCCTCCATAGAAGAAGGATAAACAAAGGTGGTTTCAGATAAATTCATCTCGCGGGCTATTTTTTGCAAATATTCTTCTTGAAGACATTGGCTTTGAGGAAAAACAGCCAAAGGATTGCCTCCAAAAATATGATCGGTAAAAACATCTACCTGATAAAAAGGGATTTCCATGATGGGGTTTAGTGCGATAGATTTTTATCGACCCAGGCTTTCAAAACATAAAGCGACCAAGGGCGGGACCAAGAACTTTTTCCTGCAAGAAAATGTCTCCAAACCTTTTCGATGGCTTTTTGCGATATCAGCCCATCAAGTGGTTTTGTTTTTGATAATAACACAGCCTCCATTTCCGCACGTAAAGAACCCCGCATCCAGACTTCAAAGGGGAAAGTAAATCCCATCTTTTTTCTTTTTATTGCTGAGGTTGGCAATAAAGATTTCATGGAATCTATTAAGAGAGATTTGGCGATTCCAGATTTTTCAGACCCCGATATTTGGAACATCATTTCAACCAGACGATGATCCATAAATGGAACTCGGACTTCTATAGGGTGGGCCATACTCATCATATCGGTATCGCGCAATAACATGTTTTGCAGGTAATGTATCGTTTCAAGATAAGAAATTTGGTTGAACAAGTCCAATGACGCGCAATTTTTTATAAGGCCTTGAGTGCGAACTAAATTATTTTTGATTTCAGTTTGAGCGATATTTTGATCGGCAAATAAATCTAAAACAGGGTTCTGGCAGAATAGGGCGCGTATCAGAAAATATTCATGCGCTCCACTCAATTTCCCTTGTACCCAATGCTCTAATTTAGTGGCTGGGTCAGATGTGAACAAAGTTTTACTCAAGCCGACACCTAATTTGCGCAACATTTTCGGGATAGAGTTTAAAATTTTCTTTCTTTGCAATAATTTAGGTATCAATTGGAAAGAGGGGTAACCGCCAAATAGTTCATCCCCGCCTAAACCGCTTAACGCTACTTTCAGGCCAATTTCATGGGCAGAACGTGAAATGAGGTAAGAGTTGACCCCATCCATAGTGGGTTGATCCATTGCCGACAAACAAGCGGGCAGGGCTTGCAATAACTGTTTTTCATTCAAACGTAATAAATGATGCTTGGTTTGAAATCGGTCAGAAATTTCCTGCGAATACACCGATTCATCAAATTCTTTTTCATCGAAACCGATCGTCAGAGTGGTGATTGGCGTATCCGAGTTCTTGGCAAGACTGCCAACGACTACACTTGAGTCGATGCCACCACTTAAGAAAGCACCCAGAGGAACATCGCTGACACGGCGACATTGAATCGATTCTTCAATGTTTGTCTTTACTTGCTCTTGCAGGTCTGCACCGCTTAGATACTTGCCAGTATGGTGGAGAGGGTGCCAATACTGCTTTTCTTGCCAATCGCCTTGTGCATCGATCCATAAATAATGACCGGGTTTCAATTCACGAACCGAGTCAATAATGGGATCAACAACATGTCCGAAGGAAAGATATTGAAAAAGCCCTCCGGAACTGATGGATTTGTCAATAAAACCCGAAGCCAATAAAGCGCGCAATTCTGAAGCAAAGGTCAACTGCCGACCTTGAATATTATAATAAAGGGGTTTTATCCCCATTCGGTCACGGGCAATGAACAAAGCCGAGCGTTTACTGTCCCAAATGGCAAATGAGAACATACCGTTTAATTTATCTAGGCATTCGATACCCCATTTTTCGTAAGCGCGTAATAAAACCTCGGTGTCCGAATCTGATTTAAAATGATAGGACTCACGCAACTCATCTCTCAACGATTGATAATTGTAAATCTCACTATTGGTAGACACCCAAACCGACTTGTCATCGTTGGGCATAGGTTGATGACCCGCTGGCGAGAGATCTATGATCGAGAAACGCTGATGACCTAAATGGAGAATGGGACCCGTGTCAGACTGAAAACGTTCCTGGCCACGATCATCCGGCCCTCGATGACGAAGACTATCCAGCATATTGCGCAAGACTTTGCCGGGGTTGTCTACTTCCTCAGCGGGGTCAAAATTAATGAATCCAGCAATGCCGCACATAGGTAAAGGTCTTAAGGGTTGTGGAAGATCAGTCCTGCAAGCAGGCGAAAACATATAACTAATTGTACTATCGGGGGCATCTGGTAATTAGTCAAGAATTTTCACAATTGGGAGTTACGCTGGTTTGTCAGTTGAATGGGCATCTAGCTTGGCTCCTATAATTAATAGAAAGATAACCTAAGAAACATTGAAAAGAGACCTTTGATAAGAATTGCTACGACCAGCATTCGAGAGAAATGTCGCTTGGGGTTCAACTGCCTATGATATAAATGCTGTCTGTTGGACAAAAGTATTTTGTCAGAATAATAGTTTTTCAATAAGAGGATTATAATGAATCAAAAAACACTTTATGACCGTCTAGGTGGTTACGATGGTCTTACTGCTTTTGCGAATGACTTACTCCCACGTTTGCAGAATGATGCTCAATTAGGCCGTTTTTGGAAAAATCGAGGAGATGATGGCATTGCTAGAGAAAAACAATTACTGATTGATTTTTTATGCTCAGCTACAGGCGGCCCCATATACTACACGGGCCGAGATATGAAAATTACGCATAAAGGAATGGGCATCAATGAAAATGATTGGGAAATATTCTTGGAACATGCTGGAACCACGATGAAAGCCCTACAGGTTCAAACGCAGGAATGCGATGAGGTGGTTGCCTTCGTCTTGAGCTTGAAAGAAGATATTGTTGACTGATAACGAGGCCAAATAATTCAAGGGTTCTAGTACATGGAGATCTAGAATCGTTTTACAGTTCATCACTGCAGGTTCCCATAACATATATTATGTCAACTAGAATAGATTGGTGCTATTCAAACAATAAATGAGTAGAAATCGGGTCCCCTAATTCGAAAGCTAGATCTTATTTGAGTTTTAGGGTGTTTTTAACAGCTTGCGCGATGTGGTTAGCAGACAGCCCATATTTCTCAAATAACTCCGGGCCGGTTCCGGTTTCTGCAAACTGATCATTGACCGCTACGCGCTTAAAGGGAACTGAAATTTGTTGGTCGAGAAGAACTTCACCTACGGCATCGCCTAGGCCACCGATATAATTATGATCTTCAGCGGTTATGACGGCTCCATGGCTGGTTGCCAATTCGGTTATGATTTCTCTGTCTATGGGTTTGATGGTAGAAATATTAACTAGAGTTACGTTGATATTCTCTTTAGCGAGTTTTTCCATGGCTACGAGACTTTCTTGAACCATGATGCCAGTGGCAAAGATAACCAGATCTGAACCTTTTTTTACTACCCTGCCCTTGCCAATTTCAAACTTATATGAACTGTCAAAGATGCCTTTGACTTTAGGGCGACCCAAGCGGAAATATGCCGGACCTTCATAGTCTATCAAAGCACGGGTGGCCTGAACGGTCTCTTCCCAATCTGCTGGTTGCACAACAATCATGTTTGGCATGGCTCTCATATAAGCCATATCAACGATCATTTGTGCGCTGGGGCCATCTTCACCCACTGCGAGCCCGGTATGAGTCCCGACTAATTTTACATTGGTGTTTGAATAAGCAACACTGACCAATATTTGATCCATCGTTCTGCCGAGTAAAAAGCAGGCAAAACCTGTTGCAAAAGGAATTTTTCCGGTCGTTGCGAGCCCAGCGGCTGTGCAGACCATATCGGCTTCTGCGATGCCCATATTGAAGAAACGATCTGGGTATTTATCGCCAAATTTTTTAGAGCGGGAGCTATCACTGACTCCGGCATCCAGTACTACAATTCGTGGGTCGTCAGCTCCTAATTCGACAAGGGCTTGGCCATAGGCATCCCGGGTGGCGGCATCTTTCATTCTTACACCAACTCCTTTAAAGCTTTTTCATAATCTTCCGCTGAGGGGGCAACTCCGTGCCAAGCGGTTTGGCCTTCCATAAAACTGACCCCTTTGCCTTTTATGGTATCGGCAATGATGACGCGGGGTTTTTCTGGGTGCAGAGGAAGTTGAAGCACATTCATGATGGCTTCCATATTATGTCCATCAATTCGATGTACATCCCAGTTGAACGCCTTCCACTTATCTTCCAAAGGCTCCAGGTCTTTCAGATCTTTGGTAATATTGTCCTGACAAACCTTATTGTAATCAACGATAGCAATCAGGTTATTGGTTTTGAACTGGTCTGCTGACATGGCGGCTTCCCAAATCTGGCCTTCATGCAATTCGCCGTCCCCTAAAATAACGTAGACTTTTGAATCATTGCCATCCAGCTTGGTGCCTAAAGCGATTCCGTGAGCGACACTCAGGCCTTGACCTAAACTGCCTGAGGCAATTTCGATTCCGGGTGTTTTCGGATGTCCATGACCGGACAAAAATCGTTCGCTGTTAATTTTGCGATAACTATCTAAATCAGATTCTGAGATATAACCTGCCTTGGCAAGCACGGAGTAATAAATCCCCGATGCATGGCCTTTACTCAGTAAAAAACGATCTCTTTTAGGGTCTTTTGGGTTGCTGGCATCGTAATTCATAATGCCGCCAAAATAGAGAGCTGTCATCAGATCTGTGGCTGAAAAACTTCCACCTGGATGACCAGACCCTGCTTGATAGATGATTTTTAAAGCAAGTTTTCTTAGTTCAAGCGCTTTTTTTTCAAGTTCGGTGATGTTTGGGTTAGCCAATGGACTTCCAATCTAAAAAATATTTCATAGATGAAAATAATTGTGTCCCTGCTTATATCATAACCTTTTTAGTTTTGCGAATTGAAATAAGGCCTCTCTTAGAAAAAGAGAAACACCATTAAGGTATAAATATAAAATAAGGAACGATCAAAGATTACAAATTTTCAAACTTTTCAAGGTATTCGTTGGAAAGTGTCAAAAGGTTTTCGAAGTTGACGGGCTTGGTAAAAAAACTATTAGCCCCTGCTTCCAAGACCTCCTGCTCCGTATACCTAAGATCTCCTGAGATGGCGATGATTTTAATGTTTTTGGTTGTTTCATCTCGGCGAAGTTCTCTGCATACATCCAGTCCGTTGATACCTGGAAGCGTTATATCTAAAACCATAATGGTGGGTTGGAACTGTGCCGCTTTTTTACCTGCTTCCCAACCATCATAAGCGGTCTCAACGATAAATTCGTTTTTCTGAAAAATCTTTTTAAGAAGGTCGCAAAATTTTTGTTCGTCGTCTACGACAAGAACCTTACGCGTTGATTTTTCCTTTTCTTCTTTTTCAAGAATTTCTTTGATCATAGATATGGTATAGCCCTTTTTTTGAAGCGCATATACCTGTTTGCACCGCTCCTCAACCCATGCGGGATAATAGCCAACAATGCCTTTACCTCCTGGATGCCCTTCTTTAACGGGATCCGGGAAAAAACGATATTTTTTCTGCCATAACCAAAGCGTTTTACGAGTGATCGGAACCACTTTTAATATATCAGCGGCTGTAATTCTTGACATGATTTATTACCTAATAAATATTACAAAATTAATTTATCATTCAATCTATATTCAGAGTCTCACACTATTTTTAGAAATGCAAAATTATATCACAGTTAATGTAAATTCATAATTCACTACATTGATGTCTATCTAGTTGATTTTATTGTAATTTTGTTAGAATAGGCATAAAATTGTAAAATACGAAAAATAATTGAGGGTACTAAGCGGTATCTTTGCCTCGGTAATAAAACTGGTAAAGCCCCCTCTCTATAAACCGATAAGGTATTGTAAATAAAGATTTAGCTCTTATCAGTTTTACAGGAAGCAGATCTAAAGATTTGATAGATCTTTTTTTGAGTCGTCATTTGGTTTTGTTTCTATTTTTCTAGGCCCTACCCGGTCCCTAATTGGAGTTCTGTAGTACATGAAGAACCATTTTATTGTAAAACTTACAGCTTATATTTTTCTCTCATCTACAATCTTTGTTTCAAATGCCTATAGCAATGATTCATTGCCCTTGCCTTTGAGTGAAGTGATTGAAAAGGTCTTAAGCAATAATCTCAGTATTTCTGTTCAAGGTTACAGAGCCAAAATTACGGCTCAATCTATATTTGAGAAGGAAGCTGAATTTGACCCGACATTAAATTTTGAGTTTCAAGTTGGTGAAGAAACAAGGCAAAGAGCTTCATCTCTGGCGGATTCAAAAATTAGGAACTTGGATTACAACTGGGATTTTTCTGTTTCGCAGAAATTTGTTACGGGCGGTGATTATGAGTTAGCGGTGGATAGCAATCGCAACCAAACCAGTTCGTCCTTTTCATCACTGAACCCCTCCTATTCTTCTGACTTGGCTTTGACAGTCACTCAACCTTTACTCAAAGATTTTGGCATCGATCTGAATAAACGAGAAATATATATTGCCAAAAATGACAAGACCATTTCTGACCATGAGTTCACTAAAAAAGTTATCGATACCATTGCAGAAACTGAAAATATTTATTGGGACTTAGTTTTTAGTATTAAAGATTTGAATGTAAAGGAAACCTCTTTGCAAAGAGCTCGTGACTTTGAAAAACAGGTGAAAGCTCAGGTCGATGTGGGAACGCTGGCAGAGTTGGAAATACTTCAGGCCAAGTCAGATGTGGCATCGCGAGAGCAACAGCTTTTAAATGCTCATAACCTGATTGAAGACAACGGCGATAATTTAAAAAACATTATTAATATAGCCTTTGACTCGGAAGAAGGTTTGAAGGAGATTATTCCAGCAGATAATCCAGAATTCAAACCGGGGCTAGAGAAATCTTTAGAAAATGCATTGCAAACGGCCTTGACTCTTCGTCCTGATTTGTTGGCCAGAAAAATGGAACTGGTGAATAGAAATATTGAAGCCACTTATAATGCTAACCAACTTCTTCCTACTTTAGATCTTGTAGGCAGTCTTGGCCTGAATGGATTGAGCGGTGATACCAATACTAAAAAATCTGGTTATGACTCGGCCTTGTCAGAAGCGTTTTCCACTAACTTCCGATTGTGGGAGTTTGGTGTCAACTTGAGTTACCCACTTGGTAACCGGGCCGCAAAAAGTAAACTGGCGGCAAAACGATTGGAAGTAGCGCAATTGTTATTGGATATTAAAGATTTAGAAAAAATTATCATTGTAGAAGTTCGCGAAGCCCATCGACAGATCAAAACGGATGAGAAAAGAGTTCATGCGGCCAGAGTGGCGCGCAAATTTGCCGAAGAAAAATTGATTGCCGAAGAGAAGAAATTCAAAGTTGGTTTATCAACGAGCTTCAATGTCTTGGAGTTTCAGGAAGACCTTGCTGAAGAACAGAGCAATGAGATCAAAGCGGTCATTGACTTCAAGAAATCCCTCACGCGTTTGAATCAGGTCATGGCGCATACGTTAAAGGCGCATAACATTAAATTGTTTTCTAAAGAGGAATCATGAAAAAAACCCTGATTTTGGTCGGGGTTCTTATTCTCCTACTCTGTTTATATTTTTTATCCTCCCAGAATTCTGAGACCGCTCCCAAACCAGTTTTTAAAACCTCAAAAGTAGAAGCTGGCGACTTATTGGTTAAAATTTCAGCCACCGGTCTTGTAGAACCCAATTTCAAAGTAGAAGTTAAGTCGAAAGCCAGTGGCGAGGTGTTGTCCTTTCCTTTTATGGAGGGAGATACTGTAAATAAAGGCACCCTACTATTACAACTGGATAAATCTGATGAAAAGCGTAATGTTGCCAAAGCCAGAGCTGACTTATCATCTTCGTCGGCAAAGCTAAAAAAAGCTGAAACGGCTCTTGTTCTACAAAAAACAAAATACCAGACGGATATTAAAACCTCTCATTCAGATATAGAAACCGCTCTTGCGAATCTCAAAGAAGCGAAAGATAAATTACAAAGACAAAAGGAATTATTTGATAAAAAATTCGTTTCTCAAGAATCGCTAGATTCAGCAAAAACCCTATTTAAAATCAACCAGGAAAAATTGATTCAGGCTCAAAACCGATTGCAAACGGCAAAAGACTCTATCCACGATATCACGATGAAGGATAATGAAATAGAGCTGGTTGAGTCAGAAGTGGAACGCTCTCGTATTGCTCTCGATGAAGTGGAAGAACGGCTGGATGAAACGGAAATCTTCGCCCCCATTCATGGCGTTATCATTGAAAAACTGGTGCAAGAAGGGCAAATCATCGCATCCGGAATTTCAAATGTGAGCGGCGGAACAGCCATAGCTAATATCGCTGATATGTCACGATTATTTATCATCGCTGATATTGATGAGACCGATATCGGTTCAATTAAAATAGGCCATGCCGTTCAAATTACGGCGGATGCTTTTCCCGAGCAAGTTTTAAACGGCACCGTCACACGCATCGCACCGCAGGGGGTGATTGAAAATAGCATCACTATTTTTAAGGTTAAAATTGAGGTAAAAGGCAATGGGAAAAAACTGCTCAAACCCATGATGTCTGCTAATATTGATATTGTTACTCAACATATTGCAAATACCGTTTACCTCACACGCGCTGGCATTCGTAAAGACGATGAAGGTTCCTATGTGGTGGTATTGAAAAATGAACAACCTGAAAAGGTTAGAGTGAAAACGGGTATTAAGAACCCCATTTACATCCAGATCATTGATGGCTTGAAACCTGATGAAGCCGTAATATTAGGAGATTGGGAAAAAGTGGTGGATGAGGCTAAAGATAAAAAAGGCTCTTCTTTAAAGAAAATTCTCTGGATGATTCGTTCCAAGTGAGGTGGCTTTGATTGAGGTTGAAAGGCTTGCTAAAATCTATCAGATCGGCGAGCAGAAGGTCACGGCTTTGGCTGGTGTCGATTTCAGCATAGATAAGGGTGAATTTGTTGCCATCATGGGGCCTTCAGGCAGTGGAAAATCCACCCTCATGAACTTGTTGGGTTGCCTCGACCTCCCCTCTTCGGGCGTTTATCGTCTAGAAAATCTTGATATCCAAGGTTTAAAAGCAGACCAACTCGCCGAAGTACGTAATCGTAGAATTGGTTTTGTTTTTCAAAATTTCAATCTCCTGCCCCGCGCTACAGCACAAGAAAACACAGAATTGCCGCTTCTTTATGGACGTGTTCCCAACGCATCGCAAATCGCTTTAGAAGCACTCGAACGAGTTGGTTTGAGCCACCGAGCCAAGCACAAGCCAACTGAGTTATCGGGTGGCGAACGTCAGCGGGTTGCCATTGCCCGAGCTTTGGTGAATCGTCCTGCGATCATATTAGCAGATGAACCGACGGGGAATCTCGACTCTATTACGGGTGCTGAGATCATGAAACTTTTTCATGACTTGAATCGTGAGTCTGTGACTTTAATATTGGTGACCCATGAACCGGAAATCGCACAACAAGCAAAGCGCATCATTCAAATGAGAGATGGAAAGATAGTCAGTGATGAGATTAATGTGGTAATGCCATGCTGATATGGGTTTTATTTAAAATGGCATTGAGAAGTCTGGTGACGCATAAACTCAGAACATTTTTAACGGCTTTGGGAATCATTATAGGCGTGGCGTCTGTGATTTCGATGATTTCTATCGGTGAAGGAGCCAGACTGCAAACGCTGAACACCATTTCTAAATTTGGAACGAATATCATCTCGATAAAACCGGGACAACAAAAATCGCGCCATGTCACAACAGGTAAAGTGGACACGCTCACTTTAGACGATGCAAATTTTATTGAGAATAACACCCCCCTTATTACGGGTGTTGCGGCGCAGGTCTATCGTTCTTCACAACTTAAATTTGAAAATAAAAATACCAATACAACGGTTCGAGGCACAGGCCCGAGTTATGCGCGGGTTGCTAACTTCACTCTGGATCGCGGACGTTATTTTAATGATGAGGAAGTCAGGTCAGCGCAAAGAGTTTGTGTGGTGGGCTCTACAGTTTTAAAAAATATTTTTGAAGGCATCAACCCTTTAGGTAAAACTATTAAAGTGGATGGAAAGAACTTTTTAGTCATCGGTGTAACGGCTTCTAAAGGCGCATTGAGTTGGTTCGACCCTGATGACCAGATTTTTATACCGGTTACCACAGCCCAGAAGCGGGTTTTTGGCATGAAGCATATCCAGTCAATCGATGTTCAGGCCGCTAAAATTGAAGATCTAGAAATCATTAAAGAGGATATATCGCGATTTCTCAGGCAAAGGCACAATATTCTAGAAGGACAAGAAGATGATTTTTATGTGCAGAATTCTTCAGAATTTCTCAATAGCTGGGGCAATGCGGCAAAAACCTTCACTTATTTATTAGGCGGAATTGCTGGCATATCGTTAATGGTCGGAGGCATTGGAATCATGAATATCATGCTGGTCTCTGTCACCGAGCGAACTCGAGAAATCGGAATTCGTAAAGCCATTGGTGCGAAGAAAAAAGAAATTTTGCAACAATTCTTGATAGAATCCGTATTGATCAGTTTTCTCGGTGGTGGCATTGGCATACTATTGGGGATCGCGATCTCTCGTATTGTTTCAAATATTGGCGGTTGGGAAACCATTGTCTCGACTCAATCAATTATTCTGGCCTTTGGATTTTCAGTGATGATTGGTGTTTTTTTTGGATTCTACCCTGCTAATAAGGCGGCCAACCTAAACCCTATCGATGCACTTCGTTATGAGTAGCCAAACCCTTGGCGGTTTTAAATATGCAAATTCTGCCAGATAAAAACACCTACGCCCAACTGCTGAAAGGTTCATCGCGTGTCCCCGTCTGTGGACAAAAAAAAATTCCCGGTCTCAATTTAAGTGAGTTGTTTCAGAGATTATTCGCTAATAAAAAGAATACCTTCTTGTTTGAAAGCGGTAACGGGCCGGAAGAAACCGCCCACTATTCCTTAATGGGTGAAGTCAGTTCCCGGGTTTTAGAAATCACAGGTCAACAGGCAAAATTGTTCTGCCAAGGCGAACTGGTTTCAAGTTGGGATAATCCTCAAGAGGCATTGTCTTTATTAAATTTTGATGAAAACATTCAGCCAGTCGCTTACCTTCCACATTTTTGGGGTGGTTGGGTAGGTTTTATGGGGTATGAAGCCGGTGCGTGGTTTGAAAATTTACCCATTAGGAAACCCTCTGAGGAGGAGTTGCCAGATCTTCTTTTCATGGAGGTGGAACGGTTTTATTTATATGATCATTTGACCGAAGAGTTCAAACTTATTCTTTCGCAAAAATCAGAAGGAAACCCTTTAACTTATGAAAACATCTGCGCCGACATTCAAACTACTTGGAATGAGCTGATTCCCCTTATTAAGGACATTTCAGAGAAACCGAGCTCCACATTTGCTCCAGTCAGGTCTTTGTCAGCAGGTGAATTGCAGTCCA
>JABIYR010000142.1 GCA_018702695.1 Nitrospina sp.
AGGGGCAGCGCAGAGGACTTTGACAAGCAGGTATCAAAGACTCTTGCAGAGGCAAAAATTACGGTTGATACCGAGATCGCAAATTTAAAAACATTGTTGGAAAGTGAAATAGGCAGTTCAGAAAAAATTCAACCTTCTGAATTGAATTCAATTTATGGGGTGGATGAATCTGTATTGATTGATTTACAGGTCATAGACCCTTTGCAAAACTTACATCTTCTATTCACTAAAATGATTAGTGCGGGGTGTGAAGAGAAGGTCATGCACTCTTTAACTGAAATCATTCAAATGTATGCTAAAGAAATAAAGGCCGTCGAAAGCACGGTCTGGTCGGGGCGTTCCGCCGATCAGCGTAAATTAATCAAAATGCGTGTTGCCAAATTGAATATCAATCTAAAAGAAATCATTCTCAGTTTGCATGATTTAGTGAGACAGGCTTTATTAGAAAAAGAAAAACGAAATGAAGAGATTATTTCTAAAATTCGTAATAATCTTGAGAAGATATTCAAGGCAGAAACAGACTCTGAACCTTTCCAGAATAAACTTGAACCTTTTTGGCCTTTATTGGGTTAGCATTTACTGTGATTTTAATGTTGAGAATGTTAAATTTTATCAAGGTTTTGGGGCTCCTGATTTGGGTTGTTTTGGGGTTCTCATCTTGCGCGACCATTCAATTGGGTCCATCTATGGGGCCTTTAGAGGAAACCGTATTGCAAGGGGAAGGCCCTGAAAAGGTTCTTTTGCTTGAAGTGCAGGGGCTCATTAACAACCAGAAAGACCGCAGTTTTTCCGGTTCCACCACTGCACTGGGGATGGTTGAGTGGGTGCAAGAAAATATTTCCAGAGCCGAGAAAGATGAGTATGTCAAAGCTTTGCTCATCAAAATAAATAGCCCCGGCGGGACGGTAACAGCCAGTGATATTATCTTGCATGAGCTTCTGCAATTTAAGAAAAGGAAGAATATTCCCATCTATGTTCATATAATGGATCTCGCCGCATCGGGTGGCTATTATGTGGCGTTGGCAGGGGATGAAATCATTGCTCACCCGACTTCTTTGGTGGGAAGCATTGGAGTGATCGCATTTAAAGTAAACCTGAAAAATTTAATGGGTAAAATTGGGGTTGAATGGGAAATTGTAAAGTCTGCAGATAAAAAGGATTTCATGTCTCCGTTTCGACCCTTCACCGATGAAGAACGCGGCTACTTCCAAAACACCATTGATCTTTTTCATAACCGTTTTGTCTCTGTCATTACTGAAAATCGAAGTAAATTGAATTTGCATGAAGTTCAGTCTCTAGCCGATGGGCGGGTTTTTGATTCTGAGCAAGCTGTGAAGCTCAAACTCATCGACGGAATTGGCTATATTTCCGATACGGTAGAACGGATTAAAACAGATTTAGAAATATCCGAACTTCAGATTGTGACCTACCATCGCGAGGGAGACTATAAAACAAATCTCTACTCCCTTTATCCGCAAACCCCTACGCTAAACCTTTTTAACTTAGATTTGGGGTTGGATAAATCATCCTTAAGTCCTTTGTTTTCCTATCTTTGGGCTCCTTGAATTGCATGGGGCAAACCTTGTTATTGCTTGTCAATTGAGTTATCGTGTTATTGATATTGGTTCTATTATCTGAAAATCATCTGATTTTTTACTGGATTTCAAAATGAATGGTAATCAATTAAGAGTGTTGGTTGTGGACGATGATGAGGATGATATATTTCTTGTCAAAGAGCTATTGAAGGAGGGCCTACCTGAGTGGAATGTGACGCTGGATTATGCAATGACAGGCGATCAGGCCATTTCCTTAATCGAGAAAGCGAAGCATCATATTTGTATATTTGATTATCATTTGGGAAAAACAAATGGCTTATCTCTATTCAACAAAATTAAAAATAATGGGGACTTTGCCCCGGTTATATTTTTAACGGCTCAGGGAGATCAAGAAATAGCTGTTGAGGTGATGAAAGCAGGAGCTACTGACTATCTGGTCAAATCAAGACTTTCTGTCGAAACTCTTGCACGTTCCGTTCGAGCGGCAATTAAACTTGAAGAGCAAAAAACACAAAGGTCATTAGCCGAGCATTCACTTAAAATTCAAGGAGAATTATTGCAAGGTGTTTCAAACGCCACCCAGAAACTGTTGACGATAACAGATTTTGATTCTGCTATCAGTCAGGCTCTTGCGGAATTGACAAAAGCCGCCAATGTTGAGAGTGCTTTTATTTTTAAACACTCACAGAAACCCGGTGATACCCCCATATGCAATCTTGAATTGTTTTCAAGTAAAAATAAGTATATTGAAAGTAATGAATTAAAAAAAACTGATTTGAGCTATGCGGATTTGGGTATCGAAGAAGTTTTTCTTCCTTTGAATCGTCAACAGTCAGTGATTGTTTATGAAAAAGAAGAGGCTGAGTTTCCTGAAGGTTTTTTTAAAGAATTAAATATTACTTCTTTATTATTATTTCCTATAGAAATCAACTCTACTACTTGGGGCCTTGTGGCATTAGGCTCTAAAAAGAATGGGCGGGTTTGGCTTAACAATGAAAAATCTATATTAGAAGTTGTTGTCGCTAATATTGGCGGTGAAATAAAGCGTCAAATTGAAAAAGTGGCCTTCCAGCTAATTGTTGAAGGCACTTCCTCCCGTGTTGGCAATGAATTCTTTCGATCTTTGGTACGTCATTTAGCCAAGGCACTTTCGGTTAAATGTGCATTTGTGAATGAACCCATTAATATTAAAGATCTTCAATGTGCCATTCTTGCGGGATGGGATGAGGGTGATTATGTCGATAAAAAAATATTTAATGCGATGAACACTCCTGGCGAAGAAGTGCTGGCAGGGATGTTGGTATTTCATCCCGATAAAATTATGGATGCGTATCCCAACGATCAGAGCTTGAAAGATTCAAAAGTTATCAGTTATGCCGGGGTTCCCTGTTTTGATTCGCATTATAAAACAATTGGGCATTTAGTTGTTATGGATGACAAACCGATGCTTGACGAGAAACGGACGCTTTCGATTCTTAAGATTTTCGCGGCACGTGCTGGAGCAGAATTAGAAAGAAAAAGAACTGAAAGTGTCATGCGTGACATGGCTTATCACGATGCCTTGACGGGTTTGCCCAATCGAATTCTATTAAATGATCATTTGGAAAGAGCCTTGCTTCAGGCTCAGAGAAATAATAGTTTGGTTGGGTTATTGTATATAGACTTTGATCGCTTTAAACAAATTAATGACACCTTGGGGCACGGTGTTGGGGATGAGCTTCTGAAAAGTGTGGGCAACCGTTTAAAAGAATGTTTGCGTCAGCAAGACACGGTGGCACGTCTGGGCGGCGATGAGTTCATACTCCTTCTGCCTGAAATTTCTAATGAAGAGGATGCGGGTAAGTTGGCAAAAAAGCTATTGGATAAAATTCGTCCTAGTTTTCAAATCGGTCAACATGAAATCAGCATTACGTTGAGTATTGGTATCGCTTTATATCCACAAGATGCAGGGGATGCTAAAAGCCTGATAAAATGCTCGGATGAAGCCTTGTATCTGGCAAAAAATAACGGTAGAGATTGTTATCAATTCTTTAAGCAATGATTTTTTGTTTTAATATCCTCTGTCCTTGTTTCAGCCCGAAAACTGAAGAGGGTTTCCATCTGTACTTCCATTCCCAAACCAAATCATTTTTATGAACGATAACGGACCGAGTAAAATGCCCTTAAAAGAGTGGGTCTGTTTTTTTAAGGAATATATCTTATCTGATGATGTGAATGATGAAGTGGCAGAGAGCCTGATTAAGCATTTAGTGGATCTCGGAGCCATGGATCGTGTTGATGACGATGATTTTGGTTGGCGTTCATATAAATATGAGAATAATTCCAGCGATTTGCTCAACACCATTCAGGAAAACCTTATTCTACTTTGTGAGTCTGATTCTGGGTTTGCATTGCCTTATTTTATTGGTTTTAAAAATTTAAGTAAAAAGCCATTGGAGTCTATTAGTGTTATCCATCGCTCCAGTCCTCATACGTTTGCAAATAATTCATGCCTAGAAACAATGATGGGCCAGCCTGCTTCAGACTTGAGTAATTTGCAGATTGTTAAGAAGGTAGGAAAACAATTACAGCCCTTTTTGCAGTTGGAAGAGACTCTCGTGTCACGTTTGATTGGTGAACATGTTGGCAAACAAGACGCGCAAAAATTGTTTCATTATATGTTTGCTAAAATAGGTGTTAAAGCTAAACCCCGTACCTGGGAACAATTGAGCCGTAAAAAACATCGTTAATTTATTTAGAGAAAACTGATGAATTCTAGCCATAAAAATAGACTGGTTGTTCTGGGTGCTGGGCCAGGTGGTTATACGACCGCTTTTTTGGCCGCTGACCGAGGAATGCAGGTCACGCTGATTGATGACAACTCAAAACCCGGTGGTGTCTGCCTTCATAAAGGTTGTATCCCGTCCAAGTCTTTACTTCATATTGCTAAATTAATTGAAGAAACGCGTGCAGCCGAAGCGTTTGGTTTGAAATTTAAGCCACCCAAAATCGATCTCAATCAAATGCGTGAGAGCAATCGTTCAATGATTAATAAAATGTCGAATGGCTTATTATCTTTATGCAAGCAACGCGGTGTAAAATTTGTTCAAGGCCGAGCAAAATTTATAAATAGTACGAGTCTTGTTATTAATGATCAAGATCAAATGGGTTTTGACCATTGTGTTTTGGCCACCGGATCTAAACCTGTTTGTCCGCCATTATTTGCAAAGCTGGGTGATCGCCTCTTAAATTCTACAACCGCTCTGGCGTTGCAAGACGTACCAGAACGGTTATTAATTGTGGGAGGAGGCTATATCGGTCTGGAAATGGCTACGGTTTTCTCGTCATTAGGAAGCCGCGTTACGATTGTTGAAATGACCCAAGATTTATTACCGGGATTAGATCGTGACTTGGTTCGTCCTTTACATGCTCGACTGAAACCGAGGTTTGAGGCAATTAATTTAAGTACTCAGGTTCTTACTTGTGAGTTAAAGAATAATCAGGTGGAAGTTGTTTTTGATAGTGGAGGAACGCAAAAGCTGGAAAATTACGACAAGGTTCTTGTTGCGGTTGGTCGGAAACCCAATTCGATGGATATGGGTTTAGACTCAACAGGTGTCAAAACTGATGACAAAGGTTTTATTAAAGTAGATGACCGATTTGAAACAAATGAACCTAATATTTTTGCGATCGGCGATGTCATAGGTGGGGCCATGTTAGCTCATAAGGCTTCTGCAGAAGGTAGAACGGTGGCTGCTAATTTGTCAGGAGAAAGCTCTGTTGCTGAGCTCGGTTGTATTCCGGCAGTGGTTTTTACAGACCCAGAATTGGCTTGGTGCGGTTTAACTGAAACCGAAGCCAAAAGTCAAAATATCACCATTGAGATTGCCAAGTTTCCTTGGGGGGCATCGGGTCGAGCGCAAACTCTTGGCCGTCCTGATGGCATGACAAAACTCATTATCAACCCCGAAACAGAAGAGATTTTGGGAATGGGAATAGCAGGTGTTGGAGCCGGTGAGTTAATAGGGGAGGGGGTTTTGGCTGTTGATAATAAACTCAAAGTTGTTGACCTGGCAGAGTCAATTCATCCTCATCCGACGCTTTCAGAAACAATTATGGAATCGGCTGAATCTTTTTATGGTGAGGCGACTCATATCTATAAACGACCTAGAAAAACCTCCTAGCCTTGTCGGTATAGTGTGTGAAGAAGGTTAGATATCTATAACGTCATCGTCTTTCTTATTACGGCGGGGGGAAGAATAGGTTCGAGTTTGAAAATTCGGTGGGGTTTGCTGTTGGAACGAGTTGGGCCTTTTTCGTTTTTGAAACAGATTAACGGTAAACAACACGACACCAACCATTAATGCGATCAAAAAAATACTGAAAGCAAAAAAAGATAATAGAGCTAAACCTAGAATGATCCAGACCACCAATAATAATTTTGTGGTAAACGGTATTTTGGGGTTAGATCCGGTTTGTTGAAAAATAAACATTAGAAGTTTTAATTTTACGTGCGAGTTTGTTATGATCAGTCATGAGTGATCCCGATTTAGCTATCATACCTTGCCCCCAATGTGGTGTCAAAAATAGAATCAGAAGTTATGACTCCGCCAAAATACCTGTTTGCGCGCGCTGTCGCACTAAACTGATGGGTGAAAAGGAACACGAAGTATTCCAAAAATTTCAGGATAACCTCAATAAGTTTAAAGATTTTCCGGATGTTGGGCTACGGTCCAAACCTCCCGAATAACACTCGATAACCTTAAAGAATAAAAACTATATATTATGGAAACGGTAGAAATCATTGACAAAAATTTGCGAGAAAAGATCGCGGCGCAACATGTAGAAATTATTGATGACAGTCATCGTCATCGAGGGCATAAAGCCGCCGGTGGGGGAGGGCATTATTCGGTTAAGGTCGTTTCTCCACAGTTTGAAAATAAGAACGTGATGGACCGTGTCAGAATGGTCCATAAGGCGTTGGATATAGAAATGACGGGCGACCCAAAACTCATTCACGCATTACAGGTTAAAACCTTTGACTTGTCAGAATGGAGTGAGAAGGCGTAGAAGCGGTTTTCCTATTAATCGCGATAGACTTCCAGCTCTTCACAGTTTTTGAGGTTTTCTGATTCGGTGAGTGCTTTATAACCGATAATCGTATATTGGTTTTTATAGAGATCCAGCTTGCTGTATCTCTTGCTATGTGGCGAGTCAGCGAAAGCCTGAGCGCCTCGATCTCCTACCACATTACCAAACATGGAGATGGAGTTTAATTTTGGCAGATTCTCAGAGTTTGCCAAAGCAATGGTTCCATCATCCCCAATATCGTTGTGATTAATATTCAGTAGTTCCAGATTCTGTAAATAGGGGGAGTCCGCCAATGCCTCCAATCCTTCATCTGCAATCTGGTTGCCGGGAAGAATCAATTGTTTCACATTGGTGAGTGCTTCCTTTGTGGCCAATTCCATACAGCCACGGATACCTATATATTTATCGCGAAGATTCAAGATGGTTCCATCTTCCAGCAGATTTTCTTTTACGAACACATCAATTTTACTCATTGTAATCCCCAAAGAGTCACAAATATAATATTACAATCATTCTAGCAAACTGGCCTTGCATTTGTCGAATGAGCAAAAAGAAAAGCCGACCCCTCTTGGGGTCGGCTTTGGAATCTACATCTTTGATTTAGAGTAATGGGTCGAGAAACATCTCTTTAGTCGTCCAACTCTCTATTTCCTCTTTACTAGGAACAGGAGGCACCGGTCTTCTGGCTGTACGCTTATCTAAAGGATCGTGAAATGTTCGAGCATAGGCCTCAGCCTTCCAAAGGTAGAGATGTTCAAAAATCATACCCCAAGGAGCCATCGGTGTATTGGGAACTCCTCGCGTTACGCGGCGATACCAAAGATCATCGGGCCAGTCTTTTAGCAACTTATCCGAATGATCGCCTTCAATTTTATCGGTATCTTTATTATTCTCGTCTCTAAAGTCAAGGGCACCGGTCATCATAGGTGTGCCATCTTTACCGTGACAAACTGCACAGCTAAGCCCTTCAGTAGCAGGGTGGACACCCTCAAATACTTGTTGACCTTCTGCGAGAACCTCTTTGTCATCCCACCAAGTCCATTGGTCTCCATATTTACCCTCAACAGGCATATGGGTTGGATCTCGCATGGTTTTCAAATAAGCCACGAGGGCTGTCAATTCATCTTCGCTTAAGTCATCGCCATAATAGGTCGGCATAGCTTTGATTGACTTCGGATCATCAAAACCGGGCGATTGCTTTTTGCGTGGGTCAAGAATCTGCTCTTTAATATAGTCATTATTATAGAGGCCAATTTGTTTTGTTCCGAGATTCGGTCCACGGTCAGAGTTGCCTTCCCAGAATACTTTATGACAGTTGAAACATTTATTGTTCTCGAATACTTCGCGACCGGCGGCAATGACCTCCGGTCCTGCGGCATCTGCGAGTTTAAGAGGCGGTCTGTTTAGTTTTGCCAGTTCAAGTTCAGGGTCGAATTGGGGCAACTGCGCGGTTACAACGATGAATATAGACGATGCCAATGCATAAGTAGCCAGCAGACGTATGAGCCAATCCCAGCTGGATTTTTCTTGTTTGAGTGTTTTGAGGTCTAGAAGGGTGAAGAAAAAGAAACCCACAAAGGCAAATGAAACAAATTCAATCTGCCACCAGACGGGGAAATTAAATTTTCCAGCCATAACCCAGATTATTCCGGCTAAAACCAGAATAATGGGTAATTTAAAGCGGATATTATGGAAAAGGCTTCTTTCGACTGGTTTTTTAGCTTTAACCTTTAAGAGCAGAGCATAAATTGCCATGACTGCTAGACCCGCTCCGACCCCAGCCACGCCAAATGAGCTGTGCAGAGCGTATAAACCACTCAGGCCTGCAATGAGGCCAATAATGATCATATCAATTTTCATTACAGTTTTGCTCCTGAAAAATCTTATTCGGCCACTTGCGGTGTTGCTGCGGTTGGCTTGGTTTCATTCTTTTTTGTTTTAGGATATTTAATCCCAATCCAGATAATAGCGGTCATCAGGATGAAAAAGGTCCATACAATTTGCGTCACTTGCATGCCCGATTCAGCCAGAGAGGGTGCAAACTTTTCTGGTGTCACATCTTTAAATACTTTGTATATATGCCAATTCATTCGCGACAGTTCACGGATCGTGCCCATCCAGCTCATCAGCCAAATATCAGCGAACCCAAGGAATATGAGAACATAAGGCCCTAGCGGATTTATCTTTCCGTAATGAACTTTTCCGGTTTTAGTCGCAATGGTGTAGAAAATATAATTGATGAAGGTGACCGTAACCAGACAGAAAGCGGCGGTATTTTTAGATACCATCAACGCTAGAAATGCAAGGTTATCCGGCAATACCATATCAGGGTTCATGCTCGGTTCAGGTAGCATGGTGGCAAAGAATCTTCTGGGTGTGAACCAGATCGTTGCGGCACATACAATTAATATGAAACCGAATTTCATTGCCGGGAAAAACCTTTCGGCATTTTCGATTCGCTTCATACTCACCCACATATATATGTTACTGACACTGAACATGGTTCCAACTAATAGGCCCTGCACCAACATGAACATCGACTCTCGATCGGACATGATATACATGCCGATGGTGGCATCATATTGGTAAATTTCGCGGACAAAGATATAGCCCATGGCTGGAAGAGGAATCATGATCGCAACACCAATCAGGTTTCCGATATATCCAACCCAGTCGTAATACTCACGTTCTTCTTTTTTATCGGACCATAAATACATGTATGCGCCGATGATACAAACCATATATCCGCCAAAAGTGCCATTACCGACCAAACGGTGATAGTTCAACGGCATCCACGCCATATTGGCGATTCTGTCCCACTCCGAGATATTTAGAATCTGGTCGAGGGGTTTCGGAGGCGTTTGCATGAACGTTGTAGGGCCATCGAGTGCCAACAGGAGAGAAAGACCGAGTACGTTTAAAACGATCCCCATAACAATATGTCGGCCTTTTTTATTCGATTTATTCAGTGGATCCCAAGAGTAAACATACAAATACATCACTACGGTTTCCAAAATAAACAGGGTGGGATATGCCACCATGAACAAAGTTGGGAACGATGCAATGAGGTAGGTAATGAAATCTTCATAAGCCACCAGCATGATGAAGAGGAATAGTCCTCCCGTTAAAGCTGTAAAGCTATAACAAATACCGATTACTTTGGTGATTTCATGCGCCAAACGCTCGAATTTAAAGTCTGATTTAGCAAACATGATGCCGTTAGAGATCAATCCACCCACCGCACCCGTTACTAGAGCTAAGATGACACCCGAAGTTTCATAATGTTCAACCGGGGTCAACGCCATGGAAAGAATGGTACCAAAAATAGCTCCGACCAATGCTGAGACTCTGATATTCATCAGGAGATGAAAATAATTGAGCGTGCTAACAATCAACGCGCCCAGGGCACAGGCCCAAAGCCCATATAAGACACCATGGTGAACTCCGACTATGACTTCACCTGTGATTCCTATGACAACACCTATCAGAATCGCTAAAAACACGTTCGATAAGATAATGGCTTTACGAACACCTTGTGTGCGTCTTGCTCCCATGACCTCCATGATGACCACAAACATGGGACAGCCGAGAATGAAAGAAGCGAACAGAATGTGTAACTGCGCCGCAAACCAAGTAAACTTGCGGTTGCTAAAGCCCATGAACGAGTATTCTTCAAACTCGTGGTCTGCCGCAGGACCGATATCGGTCAGGTAAGAAAGGTCTTCTTCACCCTCTTCACCATCTTCTGCTTCAGACGTTTCTTCCCCATCCGATGATTCTTCCCCGTCTTCTTCTTCCTCTTCGTCTTCTTCATCTTCTTCCTCATCGTCTTCAGCGTAAGCCAAAGATTGGAAGCTTAGATTAGAGAAAACTGAATGGGGTGAGACAGGTAGGAATGGGCTTAAATGTCCAAGCAAGTAAACAAATAGCAGACAGATAAGGGTTTTGAAAAAGCTGTTCTTTAAAGGACTTTGAGATAGTTTCATTATCTATTCAAATGAATGGCCTGGTAAGGCGATAAGTACCCGTTTTCCAACTCTGGAAAACCTCTATTTCTCTGAGAATTTTCAACCCAGTTTAGAGTTAAAATTATCAAAGAAAGTAGAGAAATATCATACGGGTTGGTTAAAGTCAAGGACTTTCAAAACTATTGCTAATAAAAGGTTTTACTTGTTTTTCAATGGGGAAACAGGGTGCTTTAAATGGGGGGGGAGGAGCGAGAAGGTTCAGTCGTTTGAGGGTCTCTCATCCGTTAAATCCAGAGGCATTATGAGTAGAGCAAAACCCATGGCTGTACTGAAAACCGACAGCAGACCAGAAAAAATTTGTGGC
Source organism: Nitrospina sp. (assembly GCA_018702695.1). Classification (GTDB taxonomy): domain Bacteria; phylum Nitrospinota; class Nitrospinia; order Nitrospinales; family VA-1; genus LS-NOB. The sequence continues at coordinate 10,959 of JABIYR010000142.1, forward strand.
CACTCCGACTGAACATATTTAACCGACCAGATAAAAAGGATTCCGCCCAAAACCATTAAAGCTAAGCCGGCAACCCTGATTCTCCAGTTATTCATTTATCGGCCTCAGCAGATACCAAGGATTTCTTCTTTCGATCTATCAATATAAGGTTGCGGATGTAAATAACCGTCCCCAAGCTCTGCCCGACAATAAATACAGGGTCTTGTTTATAAATGGAATAAGACAATAGCACGGCGGCCCCGCCAATACTGCAATACCAAAATGCGAGAGGAATGGTGCTCTCGCCCTTTTTCTCAGATACGATCCACTGGATAATAAACCGCGCCCCAAAAAGAGCTTGCCCTACAAAGCCAATGATCAACCATTGGTTTGCTGTCATCTAATCCTCCTTAATAATATCATAATTAATCTGTCGCTTTTTCATCCAACGGATGGCCATCAAGTCTTGAAATGAAGAAAATAGACGGTTGCGAATATTGTATTTTGACTCCCCATATAGGCGGGGGTGGTGGCTGACCTTAACCTGAGTGACACGGAAGCCTTCCATTTTCATTAATGTCGGAAAAAAACGATGCATTCCCTTAAAGAGCTTCACATTATCAAAACATTCACGGCGAAATGCTTTCAGGGAGCAACCGGTATCGGCAATATCTTCCTGACTCAATTTATTACGCACGGCATTGCCGATTTTAGAGGAGATTTTTTTAATCCATGGGTCATTTCTTTTATGCCGCCAACCACAAACGACATCAAAATTCTGCATTTCATCGAGGAGCAGTGAAATATCGGCAGGGTTATTCTGCAAATCTGCATCGAGGGTAACGAGAATTTTTCCCTTGGCGGCTTTGAACCCCGCCGCAAATGCCGCAGACTGGCCATGATTATGTCCAAACTGGATGAGCCGGATACGTGGGTTATTTTTCTGCATGGATATTATCAACTGTGAGCTTCCATCAACACTGCCATCATCAATGAGAATGATTTCATAGCTCAGTTTCAATTTTTGCAGTTCTGTCTCCAGCTTGTCTTCTAAGGGAATCAGGTTATCGCGTTCGTTGTAAACGGGGATAACAATGGACAATTCTGTTGTTTCAGGGCTATTCATGTTTTTTTTAGTTCAATAGATGGATTAAGTTTTAACTGGGTGCGCTCATTGCTGACTGGGCCGCGAGTTGACCGCAGGCACCGAGAATATCTGTAGCCCGGTTGTAGCGAACAAACGCAGAATAATGTTGCTCAATTAAATAGTTCTGAAACTTCAAAACCCTCTCTTTAGATGGGGGTTTGTATTCAGAGGAGTCAAATGAGTTGAAAGGGATCAGGTTGATTTTGCAGGGAACGCCTCTCAACCATTTTGCTAGCCTTTGCGCATCGTCATCTGAATCATTGATACCCGCTAGCAATACATATTCGATGGTATGCCTTCTTTGAGGCTTTAATGGATATTTTTTGAGACAATCGATCAAAACCTCTATGGGATATTTTTTGTTAATGGGCATCAACCGATCCCGCGTGGCATTATCGGAGGCATTGAGAGAAATCGCCAGATTTATCGATAGGTTCTCATTTTGAAAGTTTTTCATGCGATCAACCAGCCCTGAAGTAGAAACTGTGACTTTGCGGGTTGAAATCTTCATCGCTTGAGGAGAAATCATGAGACGCAAAGCTTCGACGACCGAGTCATAATTATCCAGAGGTTCACCCATACCCATGAAAACGACATTACTGATTTGCTCGCTTTCTTGAAGCTCGGCATTGATAGCCAAGTGTTGGCCTATAATTTCAGCGGTTGTCAAATTGCGTTTGAGCCCCAAGCTGGCTGTTAAACAGAAGGAACAATTCAAACGGCACCCCACTTGCGTCGAGATGCATAATGTTTTTCGGGTATCAGAAGGCATCCAGACACATTCAACCTCAGCCCCATCATCCATTTCCAACAAATATTTTATCGAACCATCTTGAGAGTGAGTGCGGCTTATAATTTTAGGCAGTGAAAAATAAAAATTTTCAGCCAACAAAGCTCGTAAAGCTTTAGACAGGTTGGTCATTTCATTGAAATCTCGGCAATTATAATGATAGACCCAAGTGAAAACTTGATGGATTCGATAAGTTTCCACCTTCCATTCAGCAAAAATTTCTTTCAGACTCTGTTCTGAAGTGCCAAAGAAATTTTTAGATATTTGAGAGGTATTGGTTTCCATGCTAACTAAAATGTCTCCATAAAATCAATCGGTTCAGTCATTTTATGGGTACGTTTAATAACTTTAAGAACAAACTGTTTAAATATAACCCTTTGAAAAACAATAAACTATAAAATTTTGCGCTTTGCGGTGATTTTTCTCGGTTGCAACGAACTTCAAAAGAGGATATTTTTATATCTTCTTGATAATTAAAGAGTCTTTAATCTTGTGCTGGCTTGATACAAGCTTGGGTTAATTCTATGCAAATTGCTGAATGCTATAAAGTCTTAAATGTTTCCCCCGGGGAGGATTGGCGTCAGGTGCGTAAATCCTATCATTCATTAGCCAAACAATTTCACCCTGATGTGAACCCAGAAAAGAACACACCCGAAACTAAATTAATAGAGATCAACCAAGCCTTTGAACAACTGGAAACGCATTATAAAGCGTCCCATAATATTTCGTCAGCACAACAAAGTTTTTCTGTACAGAAAAGAGCCGTTGCAAAACGAGACAAGCTTTTTAATGCTTTCACTTCTCATCCAGTTGTCAAGCAAGCTCTCCACTCAGGGTTGAACTTTCTGGTTGGGTTAGACACTAAAGTGTTCCAGCTAAATATTCAAAAAGATATAACGCTTTCTGAGTCGGCCCTGCACAAGGGTGCCAACCTGCATTTAAAATCTGGCAAAGAACGATTTGATATCAAAATTCCTTCTGGAGATTGGAATCAAATGTCTGTGCGAATTCCGGGAAAAGGCGAAAGCAGTCTGTTCTCCAAGCGGCGTGGAGACCTTGTCTTGAATCTGCGTGTGCCGATTAAAGAAACCGTGAAATCTCAGAACCCACGTTTTGCTTACGAAATGGAAATCTCGCGAGATGAGATAGGCAATGGCAAAGTTTTAACCCTCAACTCCTCAGAAGGCCCGATTAAATTCACGCTTCCTCGAAATACGATGGATGGGCAAAATTTCAGTCTCCGGTCTGGGCGCAGAGTTGAGTCTGCAATACTACATATCCTCACGATTCGTTTTGCCTAAACCTTTTTGTCAGGCAAATGTTTTGAGCATGTAGAACATGACCCCGGCACTCAAAAGAGACACACCCAAAGTGCTAGCCGCCAACCCAATTAAGGGGGCCGGGTGATTTTTGTTCTTCATGAACCAACTACTTCCTAATACTAATGCCAACAAGGCAAAAACTAGCCCCCCCCATGTGTATTGAGTGATGGTGGAAGTAAACACGACATTGGCTTCAATATTGGTCAGTAATGCCACGGACCAACCCATAGGAGGCAAACACAGAAGATAGGCCCACAGTGCTGAGTTGTTCTCTTTGGAGCGATAACGAGAGAAAAATCTCAATCCTAAAAAGACCATGCCGGCCATTAAGATCCAACCTGTCACTTCACTCAACTGCTTTATTTGTTTCTCTTCTCGGATGTGGTTCAATGCACCGAGGACGTAGCGTGAAACCTCATCCTGCTCCATCTCATAAAAACCGCCTTGGTCGGTGTCGTAGGCAAAAACTCTGGCGGTGGTGGACTCGGCAGGTAATGCAATGGCTCGATAAGACTCTTTTGTGGCCTTTTCGATTTCAAGATAGACGATGCCACTGTGATATTTTAGGTTGTATTTTTCAATGTCTGCTAAGCGGGTGGCGTATTTATGGTTTTCCTGATAAAACTTTTCCTGGATTTCAGTCAGGTCAAGCAAGGCTTGTCTGGCTTGAACATCAGCATCGATTTCAAATATATTATTGCAGGAACTTAAGAATAATAGGAAAAACGAATAGACCAATAATTGGTTGAGATTTTGGGGTTTCATTAATTTAAGCTGGCAAGCAATGGATAGTTAATTGTAGGAAATAAAGGAATATCTTGTTTTATAACACAGGAAATCGTGCTGAACAAGAAGAGCTAGGAAGTAGCGTGGCTCTTTTACATAATTCTAAAAGAATTAATTCTAGGGAAAAACGATGTTTGATAAGTTGAAATTTGTAACGGGCAATGCCAATAAGGTGAGAGAGGCGGGCCAGATTCTTAACCTTAAATTGGAGCCGGTTCAGCTTGACGGGCTCTTTGAGGTTCAAACTCCAGATATTGAAACGGTGGTTGAGCATAAAGCTCATCAAGCTTATTCAGTTCTTAAATGTCCGGTGATGGTGGAAGATTCTGGACTGGTGTTCGATGCTTGGAATGGTTTGCCCGGTGCTTTGGTCAAATGGTTCGAAAAAACGGTGGGTTGTCAAGGTTTATTGAAGATGATCGACGGCTTTGAGCACCGCCGTGCAACAGCAGTATGCTGTTTTGCTATTTATGATGGCAAGCACTTGCAAATTGCCCGTGGCGAGGTAAAAGGAACGCTGGCAGAAAAGCCACGGGGAGAGAATGGATTTGGATGGGATGTGATTTTCATCCCAGAAGGTTATGCCGAAACATTTGGGGAAATGTCTCCCGAACTAAAAAATGAATTGTCGCATAGGAAAAAGGCTTTAGACAAGCTCCGGCAAATCATTTCTGCCAGTTCGAGTTAACAGGTTTTATGTAAGCGCGCTAACAAGCTTTTAAATGTTTGTTGATAGCGGGACAGTTTATGGTAAATGGCCTCCGCCTCTTGCTCAGAAGGTTTGTTGTTGATCTGTTTAAAATCTACAATCATTTCTTCCCAAAGACTGAGGTTTTCTGTCCAATCATTTTTGATGGCTAGAGCCATGCATTCTACATCTGCTTGGTTTTCAGTTTTTATGAAATGGTGTAGGCATTTAATGACCATGGTGTAAGCATGCCCAAACCGTTGTAGGGCGGCACTCTTGAAATATTCGGTGTTTCCTTGTTGCAAGACTTCATCCAATCGTTGTAGGTTCCAATCAAGATGGGTCAATAAAATTTTTTCCTGTGGTGGTGGAACTTTAGACATGTTTTTTTTTGTGCTAGGATTTATAATTCAAAACTGAACGGCTAAGAACCTGCCACCGATTGTACGGTGAAGTTTTCTTCTGTTAGTATGAAACTGATTTTGTATTTTATCTTAATTTTGAATCGAAATAGAATTTTATAACATTATGACTGATGAAAACGTTGAAAATACTTTCGTAGATAATGGCGATGGCACTGTTACTTGCAAAGAGCAGGGTTTGATGTGGTGCAAAACCGATAGTATGAATGACTTGAAAAAATGGGTGAACTATCAAGAAAGTGCCGATTACGCACGCGGTTTGCGAGAAAATAAGTATGCAGGTTATGATGATTGGCGACTCCCTAATAAAGATGAAATGGAAGGTCTGTTTAACCAAAACCATCAAAATACCGATCAGTTTGGCAAGACCATTCATATCAGTGATCAATTTTCCCCCAAGGGTGGTTTTTCTATGGTTGCGCTACAAGTGTCGGGTCGAATGCGCACTTGGGTGCTGAATATTCGTGATGGCAAGCTCGATCAACCTGACGGGTTGTGGACCTTGACCGAAGCGACTAGGGCTGTTCGATCTCTTTAAATAATATATATACCGTTACTCAAACGGTTTCGCTGGAGAAATAATATGAGTGAGGAAATTTATAATCCTCCCGAGTCGGTTGCTGACAAGGCCTTGATTAAGAGCATGGATCAATATCAGGAAATGTATGACCGATCCATCAACGACCCTGACAAATTCTGGGCGGAGGAGGCTGACAAGTTCACTTGGTTTAAGAAATGGGATCGGGTGCGTGATTACAACTACGATGTTCGCAGCGGAAAAATAAATATTGAATGGTTTAAGGGCGCAGAAACCAATATTACGGTCAACTGTCTGGACCGTCATTTGGAAAAACGTGGTGATCAGACTGCTATCATTTGGGAAGGCAATGAACCGGGCGAAAATCTATATTTGACTTATCGGCAATTGCACACAGAAGTGTGTAAATTTGCCAATGTGCTCAAGCGGCACGGGGTTAAAAAGGGCGATAGAATTTCCATATATATGCCCATGGTGGTGGAGTTATCCATTGCCATGTTGGCCTGTGCGCGGCTGGGAGCAATTCACTCCATAGTCTTTGGTGGTTTTTCGCCAAATGCTTTGGCTGATCGAATTGTCGACTCGTCATGCTCGGTGGTGATCACCTCTGACGGGGGGTTTAGGGCCACGAAAACAGTTGCACTGAAGGCAAATGTAGATAAAGCCATTGAACTTGCTGAGAGTGCAGGGGTTAAAGTGAACACCTGCATTGTGTCGCAAAGAGTCGGCGAAAAGATGCCTGTGCTAATGCAAAAGGGGCGCGACCATTGGTGGCACGATGAAATGAAAGATGCCAACCCGGCCTGCGAAGCCGAACCCATGTCCGCTGAAGACCCTCTATTCATCTTGTACACTTCAGGGTCTACAGGAAAACCCAAAGGGGTTCAGCATAATGTTGGCGGCTATATGGTTTATACGGCGTTGACGCATAAACACATCTTTGATTATCAAGATGGAGACATCTGGTGGTGCACGGCTGATATCGGCTGGGTCACCGGGCACTCCTACATTGTTTATGGGCCTTTGGCCAATGGCGCAACCACTGTGATGTTTGAAGGAGTCCCGACCTATCCCGACTGTGGACGTTTTTGGGATGTTGTCGATCGACTGAAAGTGACCCAGTTTTATACTGCACCGACGGCTATTCGCGCATTGATGGCGCATGGAGAAGGCACTCCCTCGAAATACGACCTTTCGACACTGCGTATTCTCGGCACAGTGGGGGAACCCATAAATCCGGAAGCGTGGCGTTGGTATCATAAAAATATAGGAAGAGGGCGGTGCCCCATTGTTGATACATGGTGGCAAACTGAGACGGGAGGGATATTAATCACCCCCTTACCAGGCTGTACCCCAGCCAAACCTGGCTCGGCCTGTTTTCCATTTTTTGGTATCAAACCTGTGGTGATCGAGCCTGAAACGGGAAAATGTTTGGAGGGCAATTCGGTGACAGGTGTGTTGGCGATTTCTGAACCTTGGCCCGGTCAAATGCGAACGATATATGGCGACCATGAACGTTTTGAGGAAACTTATTTCAAACTCTATCCCGGTTATTATTTCTCTGGTGATGGTTGTCGTCGCGATAAAGACGGGTATTACTGGATCACCGGGCGAGTTGATGATGTGATAAACGTTTCGGGGCACCGGATCGGAACGGCTGAGGTGGAATCTGCTTTAGTGCTCAATGAGGCCATTGCCGAAGCGGCGGTGGTAGGATTTCCGCATGAAATAAAAGGTCAGGGGATCTATGCCTACGTCTCTTTAATGGATGGAGTACAACCGGATGATGCGTTGAAAAAAAGTCTGGTGCAGTTTGTGCGTAAAGAAATCGGCGCGATTGCGGCTCCCGATGTTATCCATTGGGCTCCTGCGCTTCCTAAGACGCGTTCGGGAAAAATCATGCGGCGTATCTTGAGGAAAATTGCTGCCAATGAAGCCGACCAGTTAGGTGATACTTCAACCTTGGCAGATCCTTCTGTTGTGGATAGCCTTAAATCTTCTTACGCGGAAATGTTTTCTAAGGAAAAATAAGACGAGGTATGCAGTCGGGACCATGGAGCCGAACCAAGATTCAACTCCATGATTTCTCACTGCTATAGTGAAAAAAGAAAGGTCTCCTCCCCCCCCTGAATCTATATGTCTCTCTAACTTGCGCAACCAGTGGGATAAGCTTCTATTTTAATCAAATCTTGTCGGGTGTCAATTGAAAGTTTTGTTTTTTGGTAAATAAGGTAAAAATGAGCTATTTTGGACTTGTATAAAAAGACAAGAATGGCGAGGCCGTTTTTGCTTCTAATTTTTTTTCTGTAAGGGTCTGTTTGGCTATTTGTAAACCTTTTTGCGCCGAATTGTTCAGCGGCTCCAGTTGAATTGCTGTTTTGAATGCAGACCGAGCTTCCAAGGTTCGACCTTGTTTTAGATAAGCCCAACCCAAACCGTCAAAGGCATCCGGTTGAAGTGGGTTTCTGCTGATCTCCTCATTGAATAGGTTGATTGCAGTCAGGGTATCCTCCTTGATGTATTGAATCCTTCCCAGTTTGGTTCGAGCCGTTGTTTGCATATTGAAAGGTGCGATGGCGTTAGAACCGGTAACGCGTTCAAAAACTGGATTGGGGGAGGGATTCAAAGCCAGACATTGTTCTAACATTGTTATGGCCGAATCGTATTTCTCCAGATGAAAAAATATATAACCCAACCCCTTTCTGGCTTCTGACTTGTTCGGTTGAATATTCAAAGAAATCTTAAACATTTGCATGGCCTTGTCATACAATTGCATTTGATAATAGGTCCAGCCTAAAGAATTGTAGACCTGCCAACCAAAACGTTCGTGTTTTAGTAATTCCATAAATTCAGCTGTAAGAGCGAAGTCGGGATCGAGAGAAATTGCTTTGAGAAAATACTCCACCGCCAGATCCGGATTATTCCAATTATGATGTACCCACCCCAAAGCCATATAGGGAGAGGCGCGGAGGGGGTCGCTTTGTAATACTTTTTCGAAGTAGGACTGTGAACGATTCAGCGATTTACTTCGAAGAATGCTCCAATCTAGTTTGTAGCCAAGATCTTTATTGTCAGGATCATACCTCAAAGCTTTGTCTAAATAGGGGATGGCCTCCTCATAATTTTTAATCGCGTACAAAGAGAGACCCAGGCCTTTGGCGGCAGACATTTCATAATCTTTATGCTCAATGGATTTTGAAAATTTATCAATGGCATACTCATATTGTTTTTTTTGATACTGGCTCCAACCCAGCCCGTTATAGGCATGAGCCAAAGATGTTGGGTCGGTGGGCCATTCATCTTCACCAATATAATCATGATAAATTAAAGTGGCTTCCTTGTAGTTGCCATTTTTAAAAGCCAGATCGCCTTTATAGAGCTGTTTGTCGAGAGCCATTTGTACTTGCTCAAGACCCAGTTCAGCGACACTATTATTAGGAGAAAACTCCTGCGCATCATGAAAATAGTCGCGCGCCTTTTTAAAATCCTTCTGAGCCAATAAAACTTTACCGTATTGGTTATAGAGGTGGGCCCAATCATGGTAACGCTGTAATAAATCATCCAGTTTTTCTGTCGCCAATTTATACTTTCCCAAATCCATATAATATTGAACGTAGACAGCTTGATCTTTTTTGATTTTTTGGATTTCTTTCAGTCCCTCAGTGGCCCCTAAGAAATAGGGGTAGAGCTCAAGAATTTCTTTGAAGGTTTTTTCCGATTCATTGATTTTCTTAGCATGCAAGAGACTCCAGCCGAGTCCGTTGACCGCATCAAGGTTAGGAGAATTGTGTCTGTTAAGACTGGAAAACAAGTCTGCCGCTTTGGCATATTTTCCCTGATAATATTTCATCCATGCTGAATCCAGATCCTCAATATCTTGGATGGGCATTCCCAGTTGCAGGCTACGGTATCGGGGGAACTCAACGGGTAAGTTGAAAAGCGAAACCGACTCTGGGCTTGAGGGAACCATCTCCCTGTGAGCATTTTCCGAATTTTGGTTCCAGATCTGCCACAATTCGATGAGCTCCATCACCTTGTTAGGTGGGAAAATTTTACTCAATTCTGCTTTGGCTAATTCGTTCCGTCTTTGTTCGAGGTATATAAAAGCTTTGCCCTTATGAACTTCATAGGTGTTAGGAGCAAATCGTTCAGCACGTTCAAAACTTTCCAATGCCTTAGGATAATTTTTTAGGCTGAAATAACTCCACCCCATACCCAACAAAGAAGTGGGGTTTTTTTTATGTAAGGTGTGAGCTTGTTCAAAAGATTTCAGGGCCTCGTCATAGCGTTTTAGGAAAAAATAAGTCCAAGGAAGAAGTTGAATCGCCTGATTGTTTTCGGGTTGATGGGCCAGGGCTTTTTTTATATAAAATTCAGAAATGGTGTATTCATTCCTATTAAATTGATATTGAGCAAACTGTAGGTTGATGTTCTTGCCCTGTCTCAATAAGGGTTGATAGGTTTTTTCGGTGGCTGAAACAAGGTTGTCTACGATACGTTGGGATCGGTGATAGGTGCTTTTAAGTGTTCCACAACCCGTTTCCAACAACATGAAAAGGGCTAAAATGCAGGTTATTTTTATGCTTTGCAATTCCAACTCCTTGAATTAACGGTTAGATACCTCATTTATTTATCGGTATTTAGGCAGAAAATTTGAGGTATTTATGGGATAATAAGTTTTTAATATATGTTTTAATTTAATTAAATAGAATTTTTTATACCAGTTTATTGCAATGGTATTATTCAAATTCCCATAACTCCTGTTAAATCAATGCGTTATTTTAAATTCTTCTATGTTTTCATCCTCGTTACTCTATTAACAGGTTGCTCTGACAATGGCGATAATCAGGTCGATCAAGGCAGTCAGGAAGATGCAAGCCAGTTTTCTGAACTGCCTCCCATTTCAGAGGATTCCGGTGTTGGTCAGCGGGTCGTGCCCATTGTGTATTCGGGTGAAGATCAAACTAAAGCAAGTCAAGCCCCAGAAGGGATGGTTTTTATCAAAGGGGGGTGCTTTATTATGGGCAATGATTATGCACAGGAAGATGAAAAACCCGAGCATGAAGTTTGTTTGGATGATTTTTATCTAGATAAACATGAGATGAGCCAAGTGCGTTGGGAAAAAATAATGGGATCAAATCCTTCCCGATTTGTGGGTGAGAACCTGCCTGTTGAACAAGTGAATTTCTTGGATGTGCAGAAATTCATTAAAAAATCCCAAAGCGGTTGCCGTTTGCCAACTGAGGCAGAGTGGGAATATGCGGCACGAGGAGGCGCTGAGACTCGTTATTATTGGGGAAACATGATGCATGAAGATTATACTTGGTTTGAAGATAACTCTGCCGAAACTACTCATCCTGTAGGTACGAAAGGCCCGAATCAGTATGGCCTTTATGATATGAAGGGAAATGTCTGGGAATGGGTCAGCGACTGGTACGAACCGTATTATAAAATTCGCTCTAAAAATAATCCACTAGGCCCAGAAACGGGAGAATCAAAAGTTATTCGAGGGGGAGCTTTCGACTCTTCAGCAGGTGCTTTACGGATCACCAACCGCATCTGGTTGCATCCGGAAAACAAAGTGTTTCCAAAAGTCACCACTTTCGGCCAGATTATGAATGAGGTCTACAATTATATTGGTTTTCGTTGCGCTCAATCTATCGCTAAAAAATGATCGATGAACAGGTCGTCATTTTCGGAACTTCCAAGTTTTTAAATTGGGTCCATTAAGATTTTTTGTGGGGGGCGATTATGGGGAAAGCTAAATCGTTTTTATTTACCTGCACTCGCTACACAGTCCGAACATATCGAGCTTGTGAGAGGTGATGGTGAAGCCATTTTTTAAGGCGATTTCTTCCTGAAGTTGTTCGATAAGAGGGTGGTTGAATTCGATAATTTTACCACATTCCGTGCAGATCATATGATCATGGTGTCCATGCATATATCTATGCTCATACCGCTTTTGCCCATCGCCAAAATCCATCTCAGAAGCCAAGCCACTTCGAGTCAATAACGCCAAAGTGCGATAAACCGTTGCCAAGCCAACTTTCGGGTCGGTTATTGTTACTTGATTATAGAGTTCTTCAGCGCTGACATGTTTCTCACATTCTAAGAAGGCATTGAGAACAGCGCGTCTTTGTTTTGTGATTTTAAGTTTGTTCTGAACGATAAATTCTTCAAGAACTTGTAATTCTTCGCTAGCCATAGCTTCCTTAATTAACTCGCTGATCTCATTTTAAAATAATTTAACATGTGTCTTGAGGGCGGTCAAACAAACACCTTTGCATTTAGATGCGCTTTGCTTTAAATCGGTTTACATAAAATATTATTGCGTATCGACTTCTGGTTCGGAAATTTCAGATACCAATTCCTCAGTCGTACATTCTTTTTGTTCACCGCTATCCATATTTTTGAGAATCAGTTTTCCTGAGCGGATTTCGTTTTCTCCTATAATGAGAGTAAACCGGCTTTGGAATTTATTGGCTTTACGCATCTGGCTTTTCATGCTGGCCATTTCATAATCTCTCTCAACACTCAAACCTTTTGCCCGAAGTTGGTGAGCAATCTCAAAGGCCATACTTTTAGCTTCTTCGCCAAGGCAAACGATATAAACATCAGGGTGTTTTTGCAGGTCTGAACTTTCATTGAACGGGATTAATGAAACCAGCCTTTCGAGACCCAGAGCAAAACCAAAACATGGGGTTGAAGGTCCTTCTAATTCTTCCACTAGGGTGTCATAACGGCCACCGCCGCAGATGGCATTTTGTGATCCCAAATTTTGTGAGGTCACTTCAAATGCAGTGCGGTTGTAATAATCGAGACCACGAACCAGCTTCGGGTTGACAGAGTAGGGCGTTCCGATTGAATCCAGAAGCGAACGCACTTCAGCAAAATGTTCCGCACTGGCTGGGTCGAGGTGGTCGATCAATTTGGGTAGACCTTCTGCCACGTTACCGCATTCTTTTGCCTTGCAATCTAAAACTCTCAATGGGTTACGTTGGTAGCGAGCCGTACAATTGTCGCAAAGCTGATCGATATGTTTTTCGATTTCTGTTTTAAGAAGCTCTCGATATTGTGGGCGACACTCCTGACTTCCCAGACTGTTGATCTCAAGTTTTATATCTGCAAGTCCCAATTCTTTTAGAAACTCCATGACCATGGTCATGATTTCAACATCGACAATCGGGCCGGGGGAACCCATAGCCTCCACCCCAACCTGATTGAATTGGCGCAACCTTCCTGCTTGCGGACGCTCATAACGAAACATAGGGCCCATATAAAACATCTTAAGCACTGAAGGTGGGTTATACATTTTGTTTTCGATATATGCACGCACCACTGAGGCTGTGCCTTCAGGTCGAAGTGTGATGGAGTCTCCACCACGATCTTTAAAGGTATACATTTCTTTTTCAACGATATCTGTTGTATCGCCAATGCTACGAGAGAATAATCGAGTGTCTTCAAAAATAGGAAGGCGAATTTCATTGAAGCCGTAACGGGGAAAAATTTTATGCGCTACAGATTCAATATATTGCCACTTCCAAATTTCATTTGGCAGAATATCTTTGACACCTCGGATGCGTTGAATTTTCATGTTATTTCGATTTAGAGTTTATAGGCGGGGGAATATAATGGTTAGTGCTACAGGCTGAACGGTTGAGGTGGTGTAGATGGTTGAAGTCACCCACTCAACCATTGAAACCAACTGCCTTTTTTAACTTTTGCGGCGAGACGTGTTTCAGCCATTTCAACATCATTCTTACTGCCAATAAAGAGAGGCAGACGATCATGAATGCCAGTCGGTGTTATATCAAGAATTCGTTCATTACCTGTCGTGGCGTTACCACCGGCTTTCTCAACAATGAAAGCCAAGGGGGCCGCTTCAAAAGAAAAGCGCAATTTGCCTTTGGGGCTTTTTCGGTCACGTGGGTACATAAAAAGCCCACCCTTTAATAGCGTTCTATGAAAATCGGCGACCAGTGAACCAATATAGCGCAATTTATAAGGCCGACCCGTTGAGTCATCTTCCTCTTTTAAATAGGCGACTAGGTCTTTTTGTGGTTCATCCCAAGCGGCCCAGTTGCCCTCGTTGACGCTATAAGTAGAACCTTGACTGGGAATGATGATATCGGGATGAGAGAGAAAAAATTCCCCCAATGCCGGGTCTAGAGTGAATCCGTGCACACCCTCTCCTGAAGTGTAAACAAAAATTGTGCTGGAACCGTATACGATATAACCTGCCGCCACTTGTTGGTCACCTTTTTGTAGTAAGTCTTCATCTGTGACCTCGGAGCCAGGACTTTTCTTCTTGTAGATTGAAAAGATGGTACCGATATTGACGTTCACATCGATATTTGAAGAGCCATCGAGGGGGTCCATCATGAATATATATTTACCAGGGTTATCTTCGATGATCAGCGGTTCATCTTTTTCCTCTGATGTGATGGCGCATACCGTGCCAGATTGACCGATGAGCTTGGTAAAAGTGATATCTGAAAACTCATCCAGTTTTTTAACTTCTTCACCCTGAATATTAATTTTACCAGTGAGCCCAAAAATGTCCTCTCCGATACCCGCACTGTTGACTTCAAGAGAGATGATTTTGGATGCCACCATGATTTCATTCATCAGGTTGGTGAACTCTCCGGTGGCTCCAGGCGTGTTATTTTCCTGTTGTCTGATATGTTGAACTAGGGTTGTCTGTTCCATAGATATCCAATATCCGAAAAATAAGTTTATTCCGGCCTGTTAGTTTTAAAAAATTATATTACAAAAAAACAGGGGGTTTTGAAAAGTTGATGAAAACTTCTCAAAACAATCCCCTGTTTTAAACGGTGGTTGATTCTACCTCATTCCCCAAAAACGGGCAATGAAAATGGATGAATCAGGATACTGAAACGGGAATTGAGTTCCGTGTTTTTCCGTATCGTTTCCTGTCGGTTTCGTTTAGGATTTTTTTGCGTAAACGTATGCTTTTAGGAGTGATTTCAGCCAGTTCGTCTTCATTTAGAAACCCTAAAATCTGCTCCAAACTCATAACTACCGGAGGGGTGAGAATGATGTTCACATCCGAACCCGATGCGCGCATATTGCTAAGCTTCTTTTCTTTGCATAAATTGATAACGAGGTCGTTATCTTTTTTATTGGTACCGACAATCATGCCGGTATAGACCTCATTGCCCGCTCCGACAAACATGGAGCCTCTATCTTGCAAATTGAACAGTGAAAAACCCGTTGTATTGCCATGTTCCATAGCAATTAAAACCCCATTGGGACGTTGTGCGATTTCGCCACAATGCGGAATGAAGTTGTGAAAGGTTCGGTTGATGATACCTGTTCCCTTGGTCAAAGTGAGAAATTCAGACCGAAACCCAAAGAGACCGCGTGTGGGAATGACGAATTCCAAACGCGCTGTGCTTTCCCCTTGAATCATGTTCTTCAGTGTCGCTTTACGTTTCCCCATGGTTTCCATCACCGCACCCATATGCGAATCTTCAATATCGATGATGACAAACTCTTCGGGTTCGTGAGGAACACCATCAATATTCTTGATCAGAACCTCAGGTCGGGAAATCGAGAACTCATAGCCTTCACGACGCATGGTTTCGATGAGAATGGTTAAATGCAACTCACCGCGTCCTGAAACTTTGAATGTGTCTTGCGTGTCAGTTTCTTCGACTCGTAGTGAAACATTTGAGCGAGTTTCACGGAATAATCGGTCGCGCAACTGCCGCGATGTGACAAATTCTCCTTCACGCCCCGCAAAAGGGGAGGAGTTGGTCGAAAAATGAATGCCCAAAGTGGGTTCGTCAATTTCAATGACCGGAAGTGGTTCCGGGCAACTGGACTCAGCAATAGTTTCACCAATTTCTACTTCTTTCATGCCGGCAATGCCAATGATGTCACCTGTGACAGCCAGTGGCGATTCAACCTTGGCTAAACCGTCGTAACAATAAAGTTTAGATATGTTGAAAGCATGCATATCTCCCTGACGGTCGATCTGAGTGTAGGAATTTTTTGCTTGAACATTGCCACGGTTAATCGTACCGATAGCGATTCGTCCGACATAATCATCATAATCAATGGATGAAACCAACATCTGGAATGGCCCTTCAGAATCGCCGGTATGAGCGGGCACTTTCTCGATAATCAGGTCGAGAACTGGAGTGATATCGCTATCTTCATCCTCTGGGTTGAGTCGTGAAATACCTTGTTTGGCCGAAGTGTAAATGATGGAGAAATCCAACTGCTCGTCGGTAGCACCCAGCTCAACAAATAGGTCAAAAACTTCATCAACCACTGCTTCGATTCGGGCCGCAGGCCGGTCGATCTTATTGATGACTACAATGGGTTTTAGCCCGAGATCGAGCGATTTTTTCAAAACGAATTTTGTTTGCGGCATGGGTCCTTCCACCGCATCAGCGAGCAACAGAACCCCACTCACCATTTTCAATATGCGCTCTACCTCACCGCCAAAGTCTGCATGGCCGGGGGTGTCCACAATATTAATCTTGTACCCTTTGTACTGTATCGCCGCATTTTTAGAGAAAATGGTGATGCCACGCTCTCTTTCCAATTCATTGCTGTCCATGATACAAGTTCCCGAAACTTCACTTTCCCGGAACATGCCACTTTGCTTAAGAAGACAATCTACCAATGAGGTTTTACCATGGTCAACATGAGCAATAATTCCAATATTTCTGATTGATTCCTGTTTCACGATAGAAGCCTGTTATAAAAATGTTTAAGTTATGAATGAATGAATTTTAAGCGGGTGATTCAGCCTAACTAAGCGGGCAGTAGTATTTTTTTAACGGTCTGCCACGAGAGAGTGGTTAAACGATCCGAAGCTTATGGAAGGGTATAAACCAATAGGGGGTTGTTTTCATTGCGCTAACGATTCTATCCACATTAAATAAAATATCAATTCTAGCAGATTGGTAGGAAGAAACCTACAGGAAAAAATAATAATTGTAACTTGTTGAAAAATATAGCATAATTTTATTATGAACGCATTGATCCAAGAATATTCAGAATACCTGAAAATTGAAAAGAGGCATTCTCCGCATACAGTAGAAAGTTATTCCCGCGATTTAAGACGGTTTGCTCGTGCGTTTCCTGACTTCAAAGCTACTTCATTTAAAACGGCGCAGATTAGAGATTTTCTCCTAACTTTACGGAAAGAAGGTTTGTCCGCTTCTTCCATTGCACGTTGTTTGTCATCGATCAAATCTTTTTTTCGTTATTTGTGCGATGACAATCAACTCAACCAAAACCCCGCAGAAATATTAGAGACCCCGCGTCGATGGAGAAAGCTTCCTGACATTTTATCCTTAAAAGACGTGGATAAATTATTGCGCTGTCCAGATCTGAGCAACCCGATAGGTCTGCGAAATCAGGCGATGTTGGAAGTTTTATACGCAACCGGGATGCGTGTCTCAGAACTGATATCGGTGAAAGGGCATAATATTGATTTGGTTGCAGGGTGTTTGAGAACCTTGGGTAAAGGCTCGAAAGAGCGCATCGTTCCGATAGGAATGGTGGCCAGAAAATCGGTTGAAGATTATCTATTGAACTCCAGACCTGTTTTAGCGCAAGGTCATAAGGTAGATGAGTTATTCTTGACCCGTAGGTCAAAAGCCATGACACGACAAGGGTTTTGGAAGATTTTGAAAGGCTATGTGCTTCAAAGTAATATAAGAGTAAATGTTTCCCCCCACACACTGAGACATGCTTTCGCTACCCACTTGTTAGATCGCGGAGCTGACTTGCGTTCGGTTCAGCAAATGCTGGGTCACGCTGATATATCGACCACACAAATTTATACCCATATCCTCGAAAAGAGGATGCTGGAAGTCCACGACCAATTCCACCCACGAGCGGGTTAATTGATATGAAATAGAAGGGTGATTTGTTCAGCCTTATTATTGATATGAGGTTTATTGATATTGATCAATTGATTCCAAATATCTGTCCGATCTTTAAACGAATAATAATCTCTAATATGCATAGACAGTCTTTCCTCTGAAATATTTTCAGGCCAACTTATACTATCGACTTCACCATATATTCTACTGTGGTTGAGTTGGCTGATCAGAAAGTCCAAACTACGCATACCGTGTAATAGTGGAGCAACAACAAGGTAATTGAGGGTACTGAGTTGGATTCTTAACTCCTTTGTTTCTTTCATGCCTTCTTCAGCACAGATCTTATTCGACATATTTTTTTTATCATCGTCCTTACCCATAAAATATTTTTTGATCGTTATACCAACACGGTTCAATCGTTCTCTGAGTATAGAGTCCTGATAATTTTCAAAAATATTCCACGGTTTTTTAAACTCTAAGCCATAGCGTTCACAACCCTCAGAGCTTTCACATGCATCAACATAATCAACGATTTTATTCATTGCATTTTCTGTTGGCCAATTGCGATCATCGTTGTCATCAGAAATTGTGAGTTTGAATTTGTCTTGAGTGAGTTCCAAGGGCGAGTCAATGGCAGGAATTTCTATGGTAAACCCATTTATTCTAGACTGAAAATCTATGAATTTTTCTAAAGACTGCAAATAGGCGTATATGTTTTTATCGGGATGATCGTTTACCTGTTGTTCCAATTTGAAAAATAAATCTATGTAACGATCCAGCTCATCTGCGAGTTTTTTGTTTTTTATACGCAAGCGATAATCTGTTAAGAAACGGAAAAAAACGAAATTTTGAGAATTACTCCACCCTCCACCTAATAATTCGCGGTTCTTCACATAACTCCCAGAAAAAATAAATGCTACGTTTCGCAGGTCATAACGGTCGTAAATGGGTGAGATGAGATATTGAACCGCCGAGCTACCGCATACCTTCACATCGAATTCATCAATCAGAACGACCATTCGATGATTTTCTTTGCCATTAACTTTTTGCGATATTTCATCGAAAATATCTATGATTTCTCGAGGTGAGGTTTTTTGTGAGAGATTGTATTCTCTAAACTCTGCTTTACTTGCCTTGCCAAGTTGTTTCGCTAAAAATGTTTTCCCTGAGCCAGGAGGCCCCAATATCAGTGAATTAAGAGGCTTAATGGGTTTGTTGCAAAAATGATTATTAATGGCTTCAACAGCATTATTTATATCTCTATGAAAAATAGGGTCGCATGTCGAAAGACCTTCTAGTTTCTTGGGAGTTGAGGCACCTATATTCCCGGATTCACTGAGTAAATCGATATACTCACCCGTCATCAAACCTAGGTACTTATCAGCTAGTTTGTTCATTCAGTTTCCCCCAATTTATTCTAGCAATTTTGATTTTCGGTTCATTCTTTGAATCAGTTTTTCGTTCAATACTTTTGAACCCTCCCTCAATTAAAAGCTGATCTTTATTTGTTAGGTCTCGCTTCAATTGCACTAACGCATAATGTGGCATTTCGTTTGACATGATTTTTTCCATTTCATCCCAGAACGAATTTTCCTTTAAAAAATTGTATATTTCTTTTAAAAAACCTTGAGTCCCCTTTCGATCATGATGAGGGTCATCAGGGTTTACAAAATATTTAGACATCTCCGTCTGTCCCTTTAATAAGGTCTTAAATTTATCGAGACCATTTTCTGTAGTCATGGAATTGGAGATTTTATCGTCCAATGAATATACAAATTCAAGGTTTGCGTTTAAATTATCTGGGGATAAAGTAGCCAAACCTGACTTCCAATATTCAATGACATTGTCACCGCTTTGAATGTCATAAAGAGTGTCACCCTCCTTTTTTTCTGCCTTTATAATATTTTTGAATACTCTGATTCCTCTAATTTTGAACTGATCATTTTTTATGTCTATGACACAATAACCACCGTGGTCCCCTTTATGCCCAGTGCCATTTGAATCTTCAACGTAGTATCTATAGATTCCACGCAGATATAATGACCAAGCTAGGTAATTATATTTAGTGGTACGATCACTTTGTGTTGCGTACCTACCATCAAGAAAAAAATCTATGATTTCTTTAGGAAGATAGTCATTAATAGTTTCATTTTCTGTCATGTCTTAATACTCCCTGGAAATATTCAAACTGTTTAACCGAAAAAATAGAGTGGTAAAAGATAAAGCGGTAGGACGTAGAGCATCACCAATGTTGTGTACCCCATCATTTCTCTAGCTTTAACACCCGTTATGGCAAGCAATGGTATGGCCCAAAAGGGTTGCAACATATTTGTCCATTGGTCGCCATAAGACAGGGCTAATAGCCAAGTGCCGGGGTTATAATTTGCGGCACCTGAATTTATTATTTGTTGTGCCTCGAATAGGATAGGGCTTTGAATGATGAATTGACCTCCGCCTGATGGAACAAAGAAATTGATGAAACCAGCGGCAAAAAAGGAATAGACGGGCAACAGGTTTTCCGCTCCCGGTAAATTTACGATCCAATTTGAAATGATTGCAGATAGGCCACTGGCTGCAAAAACCCCTGCAGTCCCTGCATACAGAGGGAATTGAATCATGATTCCTACGACTCCTTTGACGGCCGATGTTGTTATGTTTAGAAATTGGCGGAGGGTAGGGTGAGATAAAACTGCCAATGCGAAAAACAGGGCATTGATAGCGTTGAGCCAATCAATTCTCAAAAAGCCCCCATTGTCATGAGCTTGTTTTTCCATCCATAAAAATATGCAAAACAATAAAAATCCGGAAAATTAAATAGGAAGGTAACGGGAAGATTCTAATCCACCCTCGTTTGAATTGATTTTCACTTGGACGATAGATTTTTCAATTTCTAAATTATTGTAATCACCGATGCTTTTTACCTGCTCCGTGTTGGGATGCATTCGAGCAAAAAATAGTGGGATAATGATTAAAG
>JABIYR010000091.1 GCA_018702695.1 Nitrospina sp.
GAAAAGCCCGACCTCATCGTTTTACTCACTCATGCCGAACGCCAAACAGCATTGAGCTATCTGGACCTGAAGGGGATAGACATCATTATCAATGGTCATATCGTTAATGAGTCAGATGTGATTGACATGAAACCCGTGCGAAAAAATGGCAAGATTTTTGTGCAGTCATCCCCAAAAGGACAGAAAATGGGAGAGCTGAGGGTTCATATTGAACCCGATGGCCAAAAATCTGTAAAACATGCCATGGTAAAATTGGATTCGAGTGTGAAATTTGCCCCTGAAATGGTAGAGTTATACAAAGAATATAACGACAAAATAGAGGCTATCTTTTTCGAGTCTCTGGCTGGCAAACGAAATAATAGCAAACAAGCTGTTTATACCGGAGAAAGCGTTTGCAAGACCTGTCACCAAGCCGAACATAAAGTTTGGTCAGCATCGCGTCACGGTCGGGCTTATGCCACATTAAGAAAAATCAATAAAGCCTTTGATCCAGAATGTTTAACATGCCATGTCGTCGGCTTTAATCTTGCCGGAGGGTTTATCAGCGAGCTAGATACCCCCGGCCTAAAAAATGTTCAGTGCGAGATATGTCACGGCCCAGGCCGCGAACATGCATCCAACCCGCAGGCGGGTTTTGGCAACCGAGCCAGCGAAGCATGCAAAAAATGCCATATTAAAAGCCACAGCCCGCGATTTAGCTTCGCAGATTACTGGCCCAAAATTAAACATTAAAACGTTGCTAGGTATTAATAATACAAGGAGTGGTTCATGAAAAAGGTTTCTGCCCTATTAATGGTTGTACTTTTCTTATTACCCGGATGGGTACAGGCGGATGATAAAATTCGCGGCAAATATGAAGTGATCGGCGATATAAACAAACTCAAGAACGTTAAAACCATTCGAATGTCCGAGTTTTTTAACTACTCTTGTGGCCATTGCTACCGATTTCTCGAAGCCTCCAAACGCTTGCACACCAAATTCAAAGACAAACTGCTACATAAAAAATATCCCATCTACTGGGGCGACCAAACCGCATACCCGGCCATGGCATTTTATATTGCCGATGAACTCGGGGTAGAGGAAGAGTTCACGCAAGAATTGTTTGACACCAATTTCAAGTTGAACATCAATATTTTTCAACCCAAAGTCATTAAATATCTGGCTCGCGAGTTTAAAATAAGCAAGGAAATGACAGAAGGTATGCAGTCTGCCTCCATCAAGACCAAAACCGACCATTCCCTTGAAATGGCCAAAAAATTTAAGGCGAATGAAACACCCACAATCATCATCAATGATGTCTTGAAAGTAGCACCGAGCTTCACCAATGGAAGCATTGATGAGATGACAGATAATCTGGAAATCATTTTCACAGACATTTTGAAAAACAATGGTTGAGCATCAAACGGTCTCCGCTTTATAGTGAGAAACTAACTCAACACGCGAACTTATGAAAAACCAGAAAAAAAGTTTCCTAAAAAGTTTAATGGGTCTGGTAGTGGCGGGCGTTGTTCTCCTCTACCTGCCCCAGGTTCACATTCCGTGGCTCACCCCTTTGCAAGGAACGGCAGATGCTGGTTTTTTCAACAACGACCTGGAAGTATTTGAAGAGGTCATAGATCTAGTTTCCGAAAAATATGTTTACCCTCCCGATCATAAAAAACTTTTCAGCGCTGCCATCGAAGCAATGGTCAAAGAGGCCGGTTCAAAAGAATTAACGCTTTCCAAAAACCCCGGTATCAACACCCTAAGATATAAAAACCGCAACACTCAATATAAGCTGACTTACAACAAGAAACACGACTGGGAAGAATTTCAAAAAATCTATTATTTTCTTCACGATCAATCCAATAGTTCGATCAGCAAAGAAAATCTCGAAACGTCAGCCATTGAAGGCATCATCGAATCTCTCGACACCTATTCACAATATATGGATAGAGACACGTTTGAGAAATCCATGCGCGATACCGAAGGCAAGTATGGCGGCTTGGGAATGGTCATCACCATGAAAGACAATCGCCTGTTTGTCGTTAAAACCATGCAGAATTCTCCAGCTGAAAGAGCTGGCATTCAGGCTGAAGACTCGTTCGTAAGCGTGAACGGCAAAAACATCAGCGGCTTGCATATTGAAGAACTAGCCGACTTATTAAGAGGGTACCCCAACACCAAAGTCACCCTCACCCTGTTGCGACCCAGCGAAAAAGCAAAACAAACCTACACTCTCACCCGTGAAAATATTTTAATCAACACCGTAGAATACGAAACACTCGACAACCGTATCGGCTATCTAAAAATCAGCAGTTTTTCAAAACAAACCGAAAAACAACTCAATGCAGGTTTGAAGCAAGCCAAGCAAGATGGCGTGAAAGGGTTTGTTTTAGACTTGCGAAATAATCCCGGTGGTCTGCTCACCCAATCAGTGAAAGTGTCCAGCCATTTCCTATTTAAAGGGAGAATGGTGGTTTACACCCAAGGCCGGGAAGAATCTGACTACCACGAATACCGAGGTCTTTATAAAAACAGTCTCTATCAAGTCCCCATTGTGGTACTCGTCAATCAATACAGCGCCAGCGCGGCAGAAATTGTCACCGGAGCATTGCGCGATTCCGGCAAAGCCTTGGTCATAGGAGAAAACTCATACGGCAAAGGCTCCGTACAAACCATATTCAGGTTGAGCGATGGTTCCGGGTTGCGGCTCACCACCTCCAAATATTACACCCCTTCCGGAATCGACATCACCGAGCAACGCATTGTCCCAGAAATCCGTGTCATCAACGATGTTGCCGGGGATGAAGTGACCGAGACAGGCAAGACCGGTCTGGCTCAACCATCGCTAAAATTAAAAGTGTCCAGTCTCAAAAAGTTTTTTGAGAAACAAAATGTGGCATTGAGCACCAACCATGATGCAACTGTCGAGCTGGCCCTTCGTATTCTGAAAAACACCAACGTCGCCAGCAAAAAACGATCGATGGAAAAAGCTCGAGAAATCGCCGCCAACATCAATTATTAGCCCTAAAACTGATTAAGAGGTTTTTATAAATGAACATCGTCAATATCGATTACGAAGCAGGAACCGTTCAAAGTGATTTTTTCAACTGGGAAATAGTTTCGAACAACAACAATAAATTTCTTCTATTGCAACGCGAAGAAAAAGGACATTTCCACGCCGCCGAAGCCGATGTCAAAATGAAACAAATTTGGGAGGTAAAAGAAATCTCCTACCGAGGCCCCGATGGAGACACATTCTTCTATGACGAAGAAACCGGAATCGTGCAAGTTTAACCCCACCAACACCGGGCCATGCCCGGTGAGAATGCGTTGCTCACACAACGGATGAAAATTTAAAAACGCCACATAACAATTATCGATACCCTCCCATTTTTGGGATGAGACTCATCAAAGAACCTATAGCCGGGGAAATAATCAAAGGTTGAGATTATGCACTGGCGTGAGAGGCCAGCGAACCTCACGTCTTTAACCGCTCAAGATTGGGCGGCTTATCTGATAATCTACCTACTTTTAATACCTTGCAGAAATACTATCCAATTGAGAATGGCATGAGGCGAAACTAAATAGTCCCGCAATGGTCCCGCAGCTTATTTTCAGGTTTTTGAAGAACGACTTCAATTA
>JABIYR010000144.1 GCA_018702695.1 Nitrospina sp.
GATCTCCGCTTCTTTGGCAACAGCCCGCATGAGATCGGGTTCAAACCCAATGATGCTGTTGCCGACACTCATGAAAGACATCGGCACAAGCGTGGCATCGGTTGCAACCAGATAGGTTTTGCCAGTAGGCTTGCTGTCGCAACCCGTCAGAAAGAAAATAGTGACGAAAATAGATAACAATAGTTTTTTCATTTTAGGTGCGCTGTAAAAATAAGATGCATCATTATAGCTCTCATTAAAGTTATTTAAAGTTTGGGGACTTTATTGGCAGAGAAGGTTAACCCTCATCGGCCTCAGGCCCGGTTGTAAAAACATCGGTCACTGCAAATAAGATTTGAACCGAATCGCCAATAGCATGTTTTGGGCTGAGAAATTTGCGATGTTGCGATGAGAGGCTCACGGTTTGCCCATTGGCAAGTTCCACCTTATAACGAGTGTGACTGCCAAAAAACTGGCTAGAGCGAAGTGTCCCTTGCAACACATTGGTAGCACTGGCCTGTACCCGACCGAGGTCAAAAAACATTTTTTCGGGACGTACATAACAAATCGTTGACTGATTTTCTGACTCCGAAATATTTTCTGGAACCTGAATATTTCCTGCTGTGCCTAACGAAATGGTGGTGAAAGAATCGGTTTTAAGCTTGATCGTGCCAGTCAGCTTGTTCACCTCTCCTAAAAATTCAGCAATATATGCGGTCTGTGGTTTTTCATATAACTCAGAAGGCGTGCCAACTTGTTGCAAAAAACCTTCATGCATGATTCCCATACGCGTTGCCAAGCCCATTGCTTCTTCTTGATCGTGAGTGACAAACAAGAAGGTGATGCCCAATGTTCTTTGCATTTCAATGAGTTCTTCTCTGAGGTGTTGGCGTAGGCTCAAATCGAGGGCGGAGAGAGGTTCATCCAATAACAAAATTTTAGGGCGGTTGATAACAGCCCGGGCCAAAGCTACACGTTGTGCTTCTCCGCCGCTTATTTGGCCGGGGTAGACATGGCGGAGTGCTTGTAGATGGGTGATTTCTAGCAGTTCATCAATGCGTTTGCGAATGTCGGTTTCGGAGTGTTTGCGGATACGAGGTCCGACAGCGATATTATCGTAAACCGTCATATGTGGAAATAAAGCGTAATTTTGAAAAATCAGCCCCACGGGTCTTTGTTCGACGGGCAGAGAGCTGACATCTTGCCCGGCAATAGAGATGGTTCCACTATCGGGAGCCTCGAACCCGGCAATGAGGCGCAATAAGGTGGTTTTTCCACACCCACTTCTACCCAGCAGGGTGAAACGTTCGCTGGCCTCAATGGTCAGTGAGACATTTTTAACCACGGCGTTGCCGCCAAAGGCTTTGCTGACACGGTCTAACTTGACCATATTAAAATATCTTTCACCAAACGGTATGATAGGGTTGCAACATGGTTCCATTTTATATAAATTTCAGCTTGAATCATACCAAGATAATTAAGGAGAGATAATGCGGGTATTGGTAATTGGAGGGGGAGGAAGAGAACACGCTCTGGTTTGGAAAATAAATCAGAGCCCGAAAGTAACAGAAGTTTTCTGTGCACCGGGCAATGCAGGCACGGCAGAAATAGCCACGAATATTCCAATTCCCGCTGACCAAATCGATGATCTGATTACGTTCGCTCAAGAAAAAGACATCGGCCTCACTGTAGTCGGGCCAGAGCAACCTCTGGTGATGGGAATCGTCGATCGCTTTCAGGAAAAAGGCTTGCGTGTTTTTGGCCCGACCGCCCGAGCCGCAGAGCTGGAAGGGAGTAAAGCCTTCTCGAAAGACATCATGAAAAAATATGGCCTGCCCACGGCAGACTATGAAACCTTCACTTCATATGAAGAGGCGCGAAAATATTTAGCCAAAGAAACGGGGCCAATCGTTGTCAAAGCAAGTGGGCTGGCGGCGGGCAAGGGCGTTATTTTATGCCGCAATGCTGAAGAAGGCAGGAATGCGGTGGACACAATCATGAAAGATAAATCGTTCGGCGATGCGGGTGACAAAGTGGTGATCGAGGAATTCTTGCAAGGTCAGGAAGTTTCGGTGCTGGCTTTCACCGATGGCAAGTCGGTGCTGTTACTAGATTCAGCGCAAGATCATAAAGCCGCATTGGATGGAGACTTAGGGCCGAATACAGGTGGCATGGGGGCGTTTTCGCCGGCTCCGATTTTCACTGATGCTTTACGCCAGATGGTTTGCGACAGCATCATGCTACCTTTGGTTCGAGCCATGGAAACAGAAGGCCGACCGTATAGAGGGATTCTTTATGCCGGGCTGATGCTCACCGAACAGGGGCCGAAAACGCTGGAATTCAATGCTCGTTTTGGAGACCCAGAAACGCAACCCCTTCTCGTGCGCATGGCAAGCGATATCGTTCCGCTCTTTGAAGCGTGCATTGATGAAACGCTGGATCAATGTGAATTGCAATGGAAACCCGAGACTTCAGTCTGTGTGGTGATGGCGGCAAAAGGTTATCCGGGTTCTTATGCCAAAGGCAAAGAAATTTCAGGGCTACAAGAGGCCGGGGCTTTGCCTGATGTGGTGGTCTTTCACGCCGGAACACAAATGAAAGATGGAAAAGTGGCAACGAATGGAGGGCGCGTATTAGGTGTCACCGCGACGGGAAGCGACACACCTACGGCGATTGCAAAAGCCTATTCAGCGGTTGCTAAAATCAAATGGGATGGTATTCATTATCGTAAAGATATTGGCGCTCGCGACCAACCCAACTAAGGTGGGCCAGCAAATATGGGCAAGATTAAAATCGGTGTCAGCAGTTGCCTGTTAGGTGAGCCGGTTCGCTATGATGGCGAGCATAAGCGCGACCCGGTTGTGATCGATTTGTTGGATGAACGTTTCGAGGCCATTTCGATATGTCCGGAGGTGGAGTTGGGAATGGGCGTTCCGCGCGAACCGGTTTATTTGCAGGCTGGCAACCCACGTTTGGTGGGGGTTGAGTCGGCAAGAGAATGGGATATCGCAGATTACAACGTTAAAAAGCTGGCAACATTAACGAACTTGAGCGGATTCATTATCAAAAGTCGCTCCCCTTCCTGCGGTCCGGTTGCTGTGCTTCACGAAAAGTCAGGGGAAAAATCTACAACGGCAGGGCTGTTCGCGGGTGCGATCCTAAAACAATTTCCCACCCTTCCCATCATTGATGAAGAAGCATTGCAAGATGAAAAACTGCGCAAAAATTTTATAGATCGTGTGCTGGGTTATAAAGGCGGGTCAATCTAATTGCGGTTCTTTATCTTCAACTTCGACTCCCTCCATCTGTTTGTCGAAGAGCCTGTGAGCGAGATACCAGCACCCCCACGAAACGATGACAATGGTGGCAATGCCGACACCGGCCCATAACTCCACATTCCCGGAAGAAGATAGGCCGCGCAAAAATATGAACGCCCCCAATGGCAGGGACATCACAAATCCAAAACAGGAAAGTAACATAGAACTGCGAGCATAATATTTAGGACGCACATCAATATTAAGCTCTGGCAGATATTTTTTATTCTCAGGCAAGGCGGCATCGAGCAATTCAATTTCGCCGGGGCATTTAGGGCAATATTGTCCGCCCCAAAACGCATTTTTACACTCTAAACAAAACTTGACCATTTGTGACCCATCATTTTTTTGGTTGGTCTCAAGCATACCTCATTTATAATTGAGACTCAACCGAACCCTGTCCGGTGACTATTTGCCGGCAATTCATATTTAAAGCCAATGGGCGTAATGCTCAGTGAGAGGATAAAAGAACTATGGAAGACGGAAAAAATTTAGTTGTGCTGACTCATGGCGGCGCGGGGTCTGACCCCGCCCATGCAGATGGAACCGCAATCGCTGGGCAATTGTGCATGATGGATCTGCAAACCGGTGTGCCCACCATCGATGCGGCCTGTCAGGCTGTCGCGACTTTGGAAGATGATGGACGCTTCAACGCCGGTATCGGCTCGCACAAACGGTCGGATGATTCCGTTCAGATGGACGCATCGTGCATGGACAGCTCAGGCACATTTGGGGCTGTGGCCACATTGGAGGGGTTTAAAAATCCGGTGCATGTAGCGCGTATTGTCAGTCAATCGGAATACAAAATGCTGGCGGGTCGTGGAGCCAACGAGTTTGCCGCAAATCAAGATTGTCAGACCTTATCGCCAGACCAATTAAAAGGTTCGGGGGCTGACTTTTCAGCCACCGACACCGTTGGATGCGTGGTGCGGTCGGGCGATGAATTTGCTTGCGCCCTCAGCACTGGTGGCATCGACCAAGCCATCCCCGGTCGTGTGGGCGATGTTCCGCTGATTGGGTGTGGCTTGTATGCCGGGCCAGAAGGGGCCGTGGCCGCCACCGGAGATGGCGAGGCCATCGCCATGCAAGTGACCGCGTTGCGCGTTTATCAATTGATCGAACAAGGTATGGACCCAAAAGCAATCGTCCCGACCGTTATAGGGTGGTTCAAAGAAACCACAGCATTTGGAATTATCGTGGTGAGCAAAACCGGGTTTGCCGGTGGGGCCAACCGGGGCATGGCCTGGACCGCCAGCGAAATGATGGTCTAGCTCACTCCCGTGAGAGGAAAATATAAAACAGATCTGATTGTAGGTAAGAAAAAGGAATAACGACTCTGCGTAGAGTGGCTAGATGCTATTAAGTTTTATCAGGCGTTTGGCTGAAAGCGATTCGAGCCAGCCCTTAAAAGCAGGGTTTTTGTTCAACAAACTTTGGAACGCAGACTTTAGCAGGACAAAACAGACCGTATCCTCTTGCGCAATAACCGTTGCAACGCGAGGCGCATAAGTGAGAAAAGCCATCTCACCAAAAAAAGAACCCGTCTCTAAAGTAGAAACCTCCTTTTTAAGAACCACCATCTTGTTTTTGATGATCTTTACTTTTCCCGTATAAATTAAAAAGCAGGCGTTGGGGTCGTCCCCTTCTTTGAAGATGATGTCCTCAGGTTTATAGCTGATCTTATACATATCTTCGATCAAAGCTTCCCGCTCCGTGTAGCTCAACCCGGTAAAAACCTCTTTCTTTTTGAAAATTTCAGAGATCCAAGAGAACTCTTTTTTATCAACCTCTTCTGCCATTGCGTTCCTTCATTAAAAGCGAAAGTAATAGTAATCGTAGAATAAACACAGAGTGTAAGGCTTTTATCAGGTGTTTTTCAAGCCCAACTTCAACCCAAAGAAAGTTGCGGTGAAAGCAGTGAGACATTGCCGAGCAAAGAGAGAGAACTAAGCGGTTGATTTTTACCAGCGAGACCGTGTAAAGTACAGCCTTTCAAAGCTAAAACAGACCCAATGCCAGCGTAGCTCAGGGGTAGAGCAACTGATTCGTAATTAGTAGGTCGTGAGTTCAATTCTCACCGCTGGCTCCATTTTTTTCAAGGTGTTATGAGATTACTCATGACACCTTTTTCTTTTAGTAGACAGTTGGTTTTGAGCATGAGAGCTTAAGGGCATTAAGAAAATCATTTTCTCATCTTCGACTTCATCCGTTTGTAAGAATTTCAAATCGCTTTAATTACCCACGCTAAATTGATAAAATTGGATAGCTGAACTCAGAGATTGAGGTGTAGACAAGAATCATGTGACGCTCCATCCAGGGGCATGATCACTTAATTCGCTTTGATTTTAAGTCCGCAAATGACGGTGTTCTCAACTCATGTGATTTTCAAATTAAACTTTGTTGATGGCAATGAAAAATAACAAATGAATGAACAACAAAAGCAAAAGATGGGGCAAGATTTGGTAGATTTTATGTTGGAGGATTTATCGTTAGATGAAATAGCAAAAGCATTCGAGATGAAAGTTGATACTAAATTCTACTCTTACGAAGAAAATAAGGAAAACCTTGTTAAAGATTGGAAGATAAAGTTACCTAAGTGGGATATATGGATTAGACGGTCTTATAAAACATGGCGTGGTGACATAAACTTTGAGGCGATAAAGTTTGATGGTGATGGTGAGGACTTCAACGAATGGTTAAAGACAAAATGGTTTGAAAGATATAGAAACCTTGATTGGAATGACGACTGAC
>JABIYR010000143.1 GCA_018702695.1 Nitrospina sp.
ACCCCGATCTGCCTTGGCAAAAAAATGATGCCAACGAAATCATCATGTCCGATATTCATAAAAAGCGAATATTCAGAACCATTCCGGTGCAGAATTTTCAAGGCATGACAAAAGCCTTCATCAAGGTTCAGACTGGGTGTGACGAAAAATGTTCATTTTGCACCGTTGTGAAAGCACGCGGTAGATCTGTCAGTGATAGCCGAGAAAATATTATTCATAATATCCAACAAGCTATAGACTCTGGTTTTAAAGAAATCACCTTGACCGGAATCAATCTCGGCACCTGGGGAATGGATCAAGGCGAAACATTCTCCTCTCTGGTTCATGATATCGTTGAGCTACCCGGAGACTTTCGCGTACGCTTGAGTTCGATCAACCCGATGGAAATTGACAATGACCTGATACGGCTCATTGCCGAAACCGAGAAGCTCTGCTCACACCTTCATATCCCGTTGCAAAGCGGAGACGATAAAATTCTCAGTGCCATGCGTCGCAACTATTCTCGCAGTCAATACCTTGATGTCGCTGAACGAGCCATCGACATCATCCCTGGGTTGGGGCTAGGGGCCGATATCATTGTAGGCTTCCCCGGTGAAACGGAAGAAGAGTTTGAAAACACCCGCAAATTGATAGAACAATTGCCGTTTTCTTATCTACACGTGTTTACTTATTCACCCCGTCGGGGCACCGAAGCCCACCAACTCAAAGACAATATTCCCGGCAATATAAAGAAACAAAGAAGCCAGTGTCTGACTCAAATAGTGAATCAAAAAGCCATGAAAATGCGTGAGAAGATTTTAGGGCAACAAGAAACCGTCCTCATTGAAAATCAACGCGACACAAAGTCTGGCTGGCTCAAAGGTCATACCAGTAATTATGTTCCTGTCATTTTAGAAGGGGACGACGCATTGAAAAATAATCTGGTGCCTGTCACCTTACAAGCTCTTTCAGAAAGTCAGGTCATCGCATGCGTCCAATAATCACCCTCACTACCGATTTTGGCATCAATGACCCTTTTGTAGGCATCATGAAGGGAGTCATTCTTAATATCGCTCCCAGTGCTGAAATCGTTGATATCACACACAGCATCGAACCACAGAACATTCACCAAGCCGCATTGATTCTCAATGCCACCTACCCTTGGTTCCCTAGAAAGACCGTTCACGTGGTCATTGTAGACCCCGGTGTGGGCGGTAACAATCCGACTGAGAAAAAAGCATCAAAAACAGGAGGTCCTGGCCCGGTGATAAGAAGGGCAATGCTTGTGAAATCCAAATATCAGACCTTTATCGGGCCAGATAATGGGGTGCTCACCTCAGCCCTATACCCCGATAGCCGAGCTTATGAAATTACCAACAAAAAATATTTCCTCAACAACGTCTCCAATACTTTTCATGGACGCGATGTGTTTGCGCCCTGCGCAGGGTGGATCGCCAGTGGCATTGCTCACGCAAAAATGGGGCCCCGAGTTCTGAAACCCGTTTGCCTAGACTTCCCCCAACCGCAGTTAAAGGGAACCACCCTGCAGGGAGAGGTAATTCATATCGACCATTTTGGCAACCTCACCACCAATATTTCAGACGAATTAATCCGCGAAACCTTTCCCACTTCCGCTACAATGACGCTACAGATTGGGCGACGCCGCATCAATGAACTCGTCACTGGTTATTATCAGGTAAAGGTGGGACAGCCCGGGGCCATCATCAATAGCTGGAACCAACTGGAAATATTCTGCCGGGAAGACAACGCCCAAAAAGTACTGAAAGCCCGAATAGGACAAGCCGTAACCCTTAAAGCCAACTAGATATTGCCTCCCCGCTATGAACTTCATTTACCCGGTCATAAATCGTGAGTGACATTAAAATTATTTGTCAGAATAAAAAGGCGCGGCACGATTTTTCCATCGAAGACAGCTTCGAAGTTGGAATCATGTTGAAGGGCACCGAAGTCAAGTCGTTGAGAAATGGCAAAGCCAACCTGGTTGACAGCTACGCCATCATTGAAAATGAAGAAGCTTGGTTGCTCCATTTTCATATCGATGCTTACACCCCAGCCACGCAATTCAACCACCACCCTCAGCGAAAGCGCAAACTGCTTTTGCATAAAAAAGAAATCAATAAACTCATTGGTAAAACCAAGGAAAAGGGTTGTACTCTGGTGCCGTTAAAAGTTTATTTTAAGAATGGCAAAGCAAAAGTCGAACTTGGCCTCGCCAAGGCCAAAAAACTTTATGACAAACGCGCCGCCCTCAAGAAAAAAGAGTCCGATCGCGAAATCGACCGAGCTATGAAATCGAATAACCGCTGAGAGATCATTAAATCAAAAGGGATCTGCGATGGAAATGGATAAAGTCATTGGAAAAATTTTACAGGGCTATCAACCGGCCTGTGTGGTCATAGCCGCTAACGAATTAAAACTGTTCGACCAGGTCAAACAACCCTCTACTGCAAGTCAGGTTGCCGACAACCTGAACCTCGCTGCTGAAGCGACCGAACGCTTGCTCAATGCCCTCACTTCCTTAGAAATTGTTGTCAAAAAAGATCAGAGCTATCACCTACCGACGGAAGCCCATGATTATCTTGTAACCGGTGGCAGTCATTCTCTCCAGCAGTGGATCCAGCTTTCGGCGGATCTCTATCCGGTTTGGGGCCAACTTTCATCATTTATAAAGTCTGGCATTCTCATCAAGAGTATTATGGAAATGTTAGGGGGTGATCCTCATAAAATGCGTGCGTTCACCGATGCCATGCACGATAAAGCTCTGAAAGCGACATGGATGATCGCTCGTGAAATTCCCATCGGAGATGCAAATAAAATGCTGGATATTGGAGGCGGGCCGGGAACCTATGCACTGGAGTGGTGTAAATTACACAACCACCTCAAAGCAACCGTGTTCGATATCGCTCCCGTTCTTGAGGTAACTAAAAACTATATCGAAACTTATGAGTTGCAGGATCGAGTCGACACCCTACCGGGGAATTTTCATGAAGATGATCTAGGCGACAGTCAATACGATCTGGTTCTCATGGCCAACATCCTACACATGTACGACGCAGACATGAGCAAGGCCCTCGTTACCAAGGCGGTGAAAGCCGTAAAACCCGGTGGGCGCATCGTCATTCACGGTTTCTGCACCAATGAAGAACAGACCGGTCCCCTCGATGACACGTTGTTCAGTCTCAATATTGGTATGCTGACCGAAGGAGGCAGAGCCCATCCTGTAGAAGAGAAAATTGACTGGCTTAAAGGAGCTGGGATTTCCGATATTCGTCATTTTCGAGTCAGTGCTATGCCAACCGGAGTCGTGACCGGGCGGAAAATTTCTCCGGCTAACTAACTGCTTAATGTCTACCCTTCGCGTGGTGTAGATCGGTAAACCACCAACACCACACCGAAAACCGCGACCACACCGCCTAAATATCCGAGATCACCAACCGGATCGGGTTGTAATCCGAAAAAGCCCATTTCAGGAAGTATTTTCATCCCCCAAAGCGTGATCAAAGGATTCAGGCTAATGATGACGCTGATCAAAGCAAGAGGAATATATTTCACCGCTTCGGCCAAGGTTCCATAAGCGATGATCGTATTGATGCCACAAAATATTAACGCTAACCAAGCGAGGCCTCCGGCGCGGGTAAAATCGGCCCACTCCACACCTCCTATTAACGCTATGACAGAAACAGCATAAACCAGCAGGTTCAATGACTGCGCCCCATGTTGCTGGCTGAGGAGTTTTTGCGACACCATATAGCCCACCCAAACTAATGCCGCAAGAATAATTACGACGTTGGCATAATAAAATTCTCCCGGTTCCTGAATACGGCTCTGCTGATCATGAAAAAATAGGAACAAGCCCCCTGCCACAATGACCATTCCCATAACTTGCCGCAAGGCCAAATGTTCACGAAAAACAAACACTCCGACCAATACTAAGAATACCGAGGCCGTCTGAATCAGAACGGCCATATTGGAGGGGCCACTCAAGTCCACCCCCAGCGTCACCCAATAATAGTTTGCTGAAAGGCAAAGGCCTCCTGCAATTCCTATCCAAGGAGGGTTACGAAGAATTTTTAAGGGTTCATGCCCTCGCCATTGCAAAATGACCACCAGTATCAAAAATGCAAACAAAAACCGGAACCAAGCAATCGTTCCGGTATGAAAACCCTGTAAGGTGATTTTAAGAATAATAGGCAACACACCCCAAAGCAAAGCAGTGACAAAAGATAAAAGAATGCCTCGCAGATACCCTTTAGCTGGGAATGTAGAGGATGGGGATTTTGTAGACTTAGACAATTTTTTGCTTGCCTGAAAAACCTCGCCCCCTTGCCCCGACCATCAGTGGTTTAGATTGGAGAAATTTTTCAGAATGGTGAGGCCTAAACGCTGGCTTTTTTCAGGATGAAATTGGAAAGCATGGATATTCTCATGATGGATACCCGATACGAAATCGATGCCATATGAAGTCGTTGTGGCAACGATCTCAGTGTCTTGCGGAACGATATAATAAGAATGTACAAAATAAAAATAAGACTCATCTGGCACGGAGTCGAACAACGAATATCCGGGAACAGCGCGCACCGTGTTCCACCCCATATGTGGGATCTTCAATGGCTCGCCCGAACCTGGCGGGATATCTTTGAAACCCACGACTTTTCCGGGGAGAATTCCCAGCCCATCGACTTGCCCAAACTCGACACTCTGGTTGAAGAGCAGTTGCAGTCCCAAGCAAATCCCCAAAAATGGCTTGCCACTCTGGGCCGACTGACAGACGGTGTCAATCAGGTTCAGCTTCTCCAGATTTTCCATACAATCTTGAAAAGCACCGACACCGGGAAGCACGACAGATTTTGCGGAACGGATTTTCTGCGAATCGCTGGTTATGATTGCCTCAGCCCCGACAGCCTCAAAACCTTTTTGCACAGAACGGAGGTTACCCATTCCGTAGTCAATGATTGCGATCAACTAAAGTTTCCCTTTGGTGGAAGGAACATCGTTGGAACGGGAGTCTAATGTGCAGGCAGAGTCTAAAGCGCGGGCAAAAGACTTGAACAACGCTTCAACGATATGGTGAAGATTACTCCAATAAGGGGAGTTGAGGTGTAGAGTGATGTCGCTGTTTGCGGAAAAAGCCTGAAAAAATTCTGGCACCAATTCGACATCAAATTCTCCGAGCTTGGCTTTTGGAAGTTCGACATTGAAAACAAAAAATGCCCGACCGCTAATATCGACGATGCATTGAGCCAAGGCCTCATTCAAGGGGATGTTTGCCTCAGCAAACCGGCGTATGCCTTTTTTATCTCCCAAAGCTTCCTTAAAAGCTTGTCCAACGGCTATCCCAACGTCTTCCACAGTATGGTGAAAGTCGATATGGGTGTCACCCTGAGCTTTAACCGTCAAGTCAAAATAACCATGTCGGGCCAATTGCGCCAACATATGATCCAAAAAGGGAACAGGGGTTTGGATATCTTGAGTTCCAGTTCCATCCAGATTTAAGATGACTTCAATTTGAGTCTCGCTGGTGGACCGCTTTACGTGGGAAGTTCTAGCCATTCAGAGATTGTTCAACTTTAATTTTTGCTTCATTGCCATTTCCTGAGTAGGAAGGCATTTCAGTTGTCGCCGCTTCTTTACCGATCATCCTTGCTTTACCCTTACCTGAAGCCGCCATTTCCGCAACCGCTCCATAAAAGGTCATGATAGTTTCAAACATGCCTTCAGGGTCTAACTTGAGGTCTCTACGCTGATCCCCCACGGCCCCATGTTCTAGAACGATATCGCCCAATCCAATACATTTAACTGGAACATGTACCATCTGCTCTTCTTGCAATGCTTCTAGAATGGCAGACCCAAACCCACCTTTAAGGGAATGTTCTTCCGTTGTCACTAGACACCTTGCTTTGAGGGCATATCGAACGATCAATTCTTTATCCACCGGCTTTGCAAACCGGGCATTGATGACCGCAACACTGACACCTTCTTTTTCAAATTTGTCTGCCACGGTTTGAGCCCAGTCGACAGTATGACCATACGCAAAAATGGCAATATCTGTTCCATCTTGAATCACCTCGCCCTTGCCAATTTCAAGGGTTTGCATTTCCGCATCGAGTGGAACCCCCAACCCGGAGCCTCGTGGATATCGGATAGCAGTTGGGCCTGTATGGTATACGCATGTCTTCAACATATTGCGCAATTCATTTTCGTCTTTAGGTGCCATGACCACCATATTGGGCAAGGTACGCATAAACGCAATATCATACAAACCTTGGTGCGTCGCGCCGTCTTCTCCCACGATTCCGGCTCGATCCATAGCAAATGTCACAGGGAGGTCCATCAAACAGATATCGTGAACAACCTGATCATAGGCCCGTTGTAAGAAAGTAGAATAGATGGCTACCACAGGATGAAAACCTTCTATCGAAAGCGCACCCGCAAAAGCAACGCCATGTTGCTCAGCCATGCCAACATCAAAGGTACGGTCTGGAAATGCTTTGCCAAATTTGCTGATGCCCGTCCCATCCGGCATTGCCGCAGTAATGCCAACCACCTTTTCATCATCTGTTGCCAGTTGAATCAAAGCATCGGCAAACACATTGGTATAAGCCGGGTTGGATTTCTTTTTATGAAATTCCCCCGTAGAAATATCAAAGGGTTTCGCACCGTGCCAGATATCCGCTTTCTCCTCCGCCTGCTCATAACCTTTTCCCTTGCGAGTGATCACATGCATCAGGGTAGGACCTTTGAGGTCTTTCACCGTTGTAAACGCTTCGATCAAGGCTTCGACATCGTGCCCATCTATAGGCCCTACATAGCGAAAGCCCAAGTCTTCAAACAATCGACCGGGAATAAAAACGCCCTTGATCGCTTCATCAATCTTATGAGCATAGCGGGTAATTTCTTTACCAATACCAGGAACCGACATCAAAAGCTGGCCGACCTCCTGCTTAAATTTCAACATGACCTGACCGGTCATAATCTTACTGAGGTGGGCTGACATCCCCCCGACATTAGCTGAGATAGACATCTCATTGTCGTTAAGCACAACGATCATATCGCTTTTGATATGCCCGGTATGGTTGAGCCCTTCAAAAGCCATTCCTGCAGTCAGAGAACCATCTCCGATCACTGCCACCACATCATTATCTTCTTTTTTCATGTCACGCGCTTTAGCAAACGCCAATGCGGCAGAAATAGAAGTGCCTCCATGCCCACAGTTCCAATGGTCATGTTCGCTCTC
The DNA here is from genome assembly GCA_018702695.1 of Nitrospina sp. Classification (GTDB taxonomy): domain Bacteria; phylum Nitrospinota; class Nitrospinia; order Nitrospinales; family VA-1; genus LS-NOB. The sequence goes on from JABIYR010000143.1 coordinate 7,235, forward strand.
TTCACGCTTGGTAAAACCGCATAGCCCACCCTCCTGTCGAAGAGTATTGAATTGGTCACGCCGACCTGTCAGCAGTTTATGAACATAGGATTGATGCCCGACATCCCAAACAAATTTATCTTTTGGGCTGTTGAATACATAATGCATCGCCAGGGTCAACTCCACCACGCCCAGGTTGGACGACAAATGTCCGCCTGTTTCAGAAATGATTTCCAGAAGCGTATCGCGAATCTCACGCGCAATAAACGGCAATTCTTCCAGAGACAGTTTTTTCAAATCTTCGGGACTATCGACCTGACTTAAGAACTTACTCATACGGAGTCCAGTAAATTAAAATGTTCGTTGCACAAAGAACCGGGCAATCTCTCGTAGAGGGTCTGCTCGATTATCAAATTCTTCTAAACAAGCTATGCTGTCTTTAACCAATTCGTCAGCCTTACAGCGAGACGCTTCCAACCCATACAGAGCCGGGTAGGTAGCTTTATCTTTCTCTAAATCACTGCCAACATCCTTACCCAACTCTTTCTCGTCACCCGTTATATCGAGAATGTCATCAATGATCTGAAAGGCAAGCCCAATATGCGCCCCAAACCGGGACAATGAGTTCAGTTGACGAGGAGTGGCCTGACTAAGAATACCGCCACACCGAATACAAGCTCGAATCAAAAACCCTGTTTTATATATGTGTATATATTCCAGAGTTGCGGCATCAATGGGTTTTCCCTCCGATTCGAGGTCAACCACCTGCCCACCAATCATCCCCGTTGAGCTTAGAGCCACCGCCATTTCATGAGCGGCATTGAGCAAACAATCCGGTGGAATGTTTTCCATCCCCACAGACCGGGTCATCAGAATAAAAGCCTGAGTCAACAAAGCATCGCCCGCTAATATGGCAATCGCTTCTCCAAAAACTTTATGGTTTGTAGGTTTCCCCCGTCGCAGGTCATCGTTATCTAAAGCAGGGAGATCGTCATGAATCAGGGTATATGTGTGAATCATCTCAGCGGCCACCGCAAATGGCAACACCGCTTCCCGGTCTCCCCCTACCGCTTCTGAGGCGGCAATAACCAAAACGGGGCGCAAACGCTTTCCCCCGGCAAGGAGACTGTAATGCATCGCTTTATGGATGACATCAGGATAGCTCTCCTCATCCGGCAAAAGACTCAGCATCCTTTCATCGATTAGTTTTTTACCTTCAGAAAGGTACTGAGATGCAGACAAGCCGTCCAATAAAATCAATCAATTAGAAATGTTATCGAAGCTAAAACTTAAACTATTACCATCGAAAATATTACCACAAATTCCGATACAGTCAACTTTAATGTTCAACCGCCACCCTGCCATAAAATCCTTAATTTATAAGTTCTTGGCAAGAAAACAGGGCCGAACACTTTCGACTATAAAAACCTTATATAGCTACTCTGATATTTAGATTCAAGAGTATCGAATTGGTTGCAAAGGCAATCGTTTTTTCTCATGCCCTACAAGAAAAATGACACGTTTGAGATTTTATAGCTACTGGCAGAAACCATCTCCTGCAAAAACCTTCACTTCCATTCTAAACCCGAGTAGACAAAGGCTTGTGTTTAACACAGTGTTGATTTACCATTAAGAAGCTGAATCACTCAAAAAAAACAACCCCTTGTAGAATTCGCCTAGAGCTGACAGAGGGTTGTCTATATTTTCTCAGATCAACACTCAACCTTTTTTAATAGGATCGAAGAATGCACAGTCTAACTGTTACTTGGGTCGGTTACCTATCCCTGATCTGTTTTTGTTTGGCCTACGGTTTGGTCATCTTTGAAGAACAGATCCACATGCGCAAATCCAAACCGGTCATTTTGATCGGTTGTTTTATGTGGGCTCTTATCGGCCTTTATGAAGCTCAACATGGGGGTGGGCACGCTCACGACCATGTCAAAGAGCTGATTGCCGAAATTGGTGAGCTGTTTTTCTTCCTTCTAGTGGCAATGACCTATATCAACACACTTGAGGAGCGGAATGTTTTCCAAGCATTGAGATCTTGGTTACTCACAAAAGGCTTTGGGTTTAGAAAGTTATTCTGGGCGACAGGGGGAATCACGTTTTTGCTTTCACCTCTAGCAGATAACCTGACAAGTGCTTTGTTGATGTCCACCGTTGCCTTGGCGGTCAGTAACGGCAATGGGCGTTTCATCGTTCCGGCTTTCGTCAATATTGTGGTCGCGGCTAACGCCGGAGGGGCTTGGAGTCCTTTTGGGGATATTACAACGCTGATGGTCTGGACTGCCGGGAAAGTTCCAACCATGGATTTTTCCTATCTGTTACTGCCTTCAGTTATTAACTGGCTCATTCCCGCAAGCATCATGTATTTCGCCGTTCCCGATGAACAGCCTGAGGTAGGCGAGGAAAAAGTGGAAATGAAACCGGGTGCAAAATTTATCATCGGGCTTGGTATTTTCACGGTTGCCACCGCAGTATCCTTTCATCAGTTTCTCCACCTTCCTCCTTTTCTAGGAATGATGTTTGGGCTTGGACTGTTGATGATGAAAGGATTTTATCTGAAGCGCTGGGGGGAACAAAAACACCGCAAGAAAATGGGCTTACCCGAAAAATCAAACAACGACGAAAAGTTTGACATATTCACTAAAGTAGAAGGGGTAGAGTTTGACACCCTGCTTTTCTTCTTCGGTGTTCTGACTGCTGTGGGGGCGTTGCAATACATAGGCTATCTAGCATTGGCCAGCGAAAGCATGTACGGAAACCTTGGCCCCACCACTTCCAATATCATTGTCGGAGTGCTTTCTGCCATTGTGGATAATATTCCTGTTATGTACGCGGTTCTAAAAATGAGCCCAGAGATGGGTCTCGACCAATGGCTTTTGGTCACCTTGACCGCTGGAGTCGGGGGGAGTCTTCTCTCTGTAGGTTCAGCGGCAGGCGTTGCGGTCATGGGTGTGGATAGAAAAAACTACACATTCATGTCTCACTTAAAATGGGCTCCCGTCATCGCATTGGGTTATATAGCCAGCATTGCCACTTGGTACTTTGTAACACCGCATTGATTCAAATCTCAGGCGGGGCAAAGTTTTTTGCCCCGTCTTTTTTATTTTAAAGCTCCATCCCTTTGCCCACCACCACGCGCCCTAAAGTGAACACATAAACTTTTTCAGCGCCGTGCTTCTTTAAAACTTTTGTGGCCTCATTGACCGTAGCCCCCGTCGTGAACACATCATCCACCAATAAAATATTTTTACCCCTCACCCAATCAGGTCGACTGACCTCAAACGCGCCTTTAATATTTCGCGCCCTTTCAGTACGGGTCATGGTCGCTTGAGGCAGTGTTGCTTTGACCCGCCGCAACAACCCACCAGCAAGAGGAAGTTTTAAAACCTGCGCAACTTGCCGAGCAATAAGAAAAGCTTGATCGAACCCTCGCTCTTTCATTTTATTAAAATGTAACGGAATCGGAGCCACGGTGAAACCTTGCGAATACTCCCGGTTCTCTGCGAAAAAATTTTCCAGCAAAATATCTATTTCAGAAAGCACCCCCACCTGCTTTCGATATTTGAAAGCATGGATCGTGGAACGCAAGACCGTGTCATAAAATCCAAGAGACCTTGCTTGGTCAAATTGAAAAGGGTTCTGCCTGCAAACCCCACACACAAACTCTTCATGCGGAAAGTCATAAGATAAGTCTGCGGGGATTCCACATAAAAAACAATGCGGAGACTGAATGAACCCAATATCTTCCCGGCAAAGCGAACATAAAAAATATTCTTCCACCTTGATTGCGCCATCACAAGAAATACAGTTTTGTGGAAACACAAAATCCAGCAGTCTGCGAAACCCACGAAAAACCTGAATAGCAATGGGGTTCAACCTAACCTTTGGAAGCATAACGGGGGTATCCAATGAAGGGCCACAATTAATAAACCAGGTCTGCGTCTGACTTTCTACTTGCTGGTGCATTCTACAGGGTTTAGAAGATTGAGGAACAGCGAATCCAGACTTCTAATAAACCAATGTTTTTATGTTTTTCGAGAATATTTTATGCTAAAGTTTCTTCTTCAATCACTCACACAAAAAGACAGATGAACAAAAAAATCATCCAGCTAACGGAAAAACACGTTGCCGGAACATACGGTCGTTACCCCATTGCCTTAGTAAAAGGCAATGGCTCTAAGGTATGGGACAAGTCAGGCAAGCAATACCTCGATTTTGTCAGCGGTCTTGCCGTCGACAACTTGGGTCATTGCCACCCATCGGTGGTTTCGGCGATAAAAAAACAGGCTGAAAAACTGATCCATGTTTCCAATTTATACCATATTGAACCCCAATCTCAATTAGCCGAAAAGTTAACTTCATTGAGCTTTGCCGACAAGGTATTTTTTTGTAACAGCGGGACAGAAGCCAATGAGGCGGCGATCAAACTAGCCCGAAAATATTTTTTTGATCAAGGGCAACCCAAGCGAACCGAAATCATTACCATGCACAATTCCTTTCACGGGCGTACGTTGGGTTCACTTTCGGCCACCGCACAAAAGAAATTCCATATTGGCTTCAAGCCGCTTCTTCCCGGCTTCAAATATATTCCATTCAATGATTTAGCTGCAGCTCGAAAAGCCATATCAAAAAAAACCTGCGCAATTTTAGTGGAACCATTGCAGGGCGAAGGAGGGGTGAACATCCCCGATGCTTCTTACCTCAAAGGATTAAAAAAAATCTGCCAAGAACAGGGTGTTCTGTTGATTTTTGACGAAGTGCAAACGGGCTTTGGGCGAACTGGCAAGTTATTTGCTTATGAACTCTATAAAACAAAACCCGATGTCATGACGTTAGCAAAAGCTCTCGGAGGCGGAGTCGCAATAGGCGCTATGGCCGCCACAAACCGGGTCATGAAATCTTTTGTTCCCGGAACACATGCCGCAACCTTTGGAGGCAACCCTTTGGCTTGCGCGGCGGCATTGGCTTCATTAAAAGTAATCACCGGGAAAAACTTCTTAGACAAGGCTAATAAAACCGGGGTTTATTTTTTACAGCGATTAAAAGAAATTGCTAAGAAAAACCCAGTCGTCAAGGAAGCTCGCGGTAAAGGACTGTTTCTAGCCCTCGAACTAAACAAACCTGGCGGAAATGTCGTCGTCGAATGTATGAAACAAGGATTTTTGATCAACTGCATCCAACAAAACACATTGCGGTTCATTCCTCCGCTCAATATTTCGCGCAAAGAAATAGATAGTTTGCTTCCTGTGTTATCCGAATGCCTCACTAAACTGAATGAAAAACCTTAAACTTTTGAGACTCATTAAAGCCAACAATGAAAAAAGATCTTTTAGCCATTTCCGACTTCAGTCGCGAAGAAGTTCTTGACCTCTTCGATAAAGCGGCAGACCTCAAAGAAAAACGCCTCAAAGGAATCTCGCACTCCCCGTTACAGGGCAAAACGCTTGGGATGATTTTCAATAAAAATTCCACCCGAACGCGCATATCTTTTGAAGTCGGTATGTTTGAACTTGGAGGGCATGCATTATTTTTAACCGGGGATCAACTGCAACTCAACCGGGGCGAAACTATCAGTGACTCAGCCAAAGTGCTCTCTCGCTATTTAAGCGGCATATTAATACGCACGTTCGACCATGACGAAGTCGTCGCATTGGCAGAACATGCCACCATACCCGTTATCAACGGGCTCACCGATTTCAACCATCCGGTGCAAATTCTCTCTGACATTTTCACCATCAAAGAAAAACTCGGTCACATAGAAGGTGTGAAAGTGGCCTATGTCGGGGATGGTAACAACGTGACCCACTCCTGGATGACCGGAGCTTCTTTAATGGGAATGCATCTCGCTATCGCCTGCCCTGAAAGTTGCAAGCCTCAGTCTGGCCCATGGCTGGATGGCAAAGGAAAAGTGGAAATTGTCGAAGATCCTTTTGAAGCGGTCCAGAATGCCGATATCATTTATACCGATGTATGGGTGAGCATGGGAGACGAGGCAAATGAGGAAACCAAAACCAAACTCCTTCTTCCATATCAGATCAACCAGAAACTCGTTGATGCCGCCAAAAAGGATGTGCGCATTATGCACTGCCTGCCTGCACACCGAGAAATGGAAATCACAGCAGAGGTCATGGAAGGCAAACACTCCATTATTTTCGACCAAGCTGAAAACCGGCTTCATGTCCAAAAAGCCATTCTTGAAAAATTGTTATCCCCATCTCTACCATTATGAAGTCTGCTTGAGCAGACTGCACTCTTATCCAAAAAAAACACTCATAGTCTTTTTGATCTAAATCAATGATCCATTTTGAAGTAATAAAAAAACACAGTCACTCATCGGCTCGGCTGGGCCTGTTGACCACCGCACGGGGAAAAATCGAAACCCCCTGTTTCATGCCAGTGGGAACACAGGCCACCGTAAAAGCATTGACTCCAGACGACCTGAGAGGTTTCGGCGCACAAATCATCTTGGGTAACACCTACCATCTCTATCTACGCCCCGGACACGAGTTGATTCGTTCTCTCGGTGGTTTACATAAATTCATGAACTGGCCTCACCCGATTCTCACCGACAGCGGTGGGTTTCAGGTTTTCAGTCTCAACGAACTGGCAAAGGTGAGCGAAGAGGGTGTCGCCTTTCAATCTCACCTCGATGGTTCATCGCATTTTATTTCGCCTGAGCGTTCCATAGAAATTCAAGAAGCGTTGGGGGCAGATATCATCATGGCTTTCGATGAACCGACCCCACATACCGCTGACCTCGGCCAAACAGAAAAATCTTTATTGCTGACGACACGCTGGGCCAAACGTTGCAAGGATGCGCTTCAATCTGAGGATCAAGCTTTATTCGGAATCGTTCAGGGTGGTATGTTTCCCGAGCTTCGCCAACAAAGTGCTAGACAAATTATGGACATCGATTTTCCCGGTTACGCGATAGGCGGGTTGAGTGTGGGAGAAGAAAAAAGTTTAATGTATGACATCACCGGCCACACCGCGCCACTTCTTCCGGCAAACAAACCTCGCTATCTGATGGGGGTAGGAACGCCTGAAGATCTCCTGCAATGCAGTTCAATGGGGGTAGACATGTTCGACTGCGTCATGCCCACACGTAACGCTCGAAACGGCTCGCTGTTTGTAAAAGGTGGGAGAATAAACCTTAGAAATGCACAATATAAATCTGACTCGGGCCCCATCGAAGCAGACTGCCCTTGTTACACCTGCAAAAATTTCTCCAGAGCCTATCTCAGGCATCTGCTCATGGCGGGAGAAATTCTGGCCATGCGCCTTCTTACACTACACAATTCGACGTTCTACCAACAGTGGATGGCGAGCCTGCGAAAAGCCATTGCAGAAGATGTCCCCTTCAACCTCGACTGGTCAGACCAAATACTATCCGGATGAGAGCATCAATCTAATTACCTTGGATCACCCCAAGAATTTTGAATTCATGAATATCATAACCTGAACGGCGGGGAAGCGATGCTTGTAAAACGGCCTTGAGCAGTTCTAGTTTTTCAGAATCCAACCAGTCTAAAAAATGTTCAAAAATGGGTTCTGCAAAATAAAGCGTCAGGTTCAGTCTTGCCCGTTGGTAAACAAACTGTCGGCCTGCACTCATCGGGTTTGCTCTCTGCGGTTTGTATTCGACATGCCCCTGCAACATGAAGTCCGCTATTTCCTTCCACTCTTCGCCAACTTTATTCAGGTTCTCGCGAGTGAGAGACAAAAACCTTCCTTGCTCTGGCAATTCATAGGTATAACTAGCCATAGATATATTTTATTTTAAAAAGATGAGTGCTCATTGCGCATCCTTTTGGGGCGGGGGCACCGAATGCAGTCTTGCCCTTAAGGCCAAAAATAATGGAATCTCCTTTTTAGATCGATTTTCTGCTTTCGCTCGTTTCCCCGGTAAGCTCTTTTTATTCGACACCCACTCTTCCATCGCATCCACATAAAACCCGGCTTGAACCAATGCCGAAACATAACTTTGCAATGGGCGATGAAACGTAAGAGTGAAGGACTTAGAATCTGCAAAGGGTGGAGTTAAGAGAGGAACATCCGCTTCCGTCATATAATGGTCCACCCTTCTATATTCGAGTTTTTTTTCATCATCCCAGCCCCAGTGAGACTGGCGAGGAACGCGAAAACAGGGGTGCGTCATCACCACCACAAAACACTTACCCGGTTTGAGCCAATGAGCCGCACTTTTAAATAGCAGATCCATTCGTTCAATATTTTGGATTGCCATCAAACTGGCGATTCCATCAAAGCGATCTGCGTCGAAGTTTTTAATATCGCCAGCGTCTCCCACATGATATTTGATAGCAGGGTGCGAACGCGTCCGCGCATACGTCAACAATTCTGAAGAAGAATCCAGCCCCTCAACTTGAACGCCTTCTTTAGCCAAATAACGAGAAAATACTCCTTGCCCACAAGCCAGGTCGAGAATACGGTCTTTTTTGTTAGCCTCTAACAATCGAAATACACCCGGCATAATAATATCTTTTTGATAATTCGTGCCTTGGCTTCCCACCAAAGAGTCATACCAACGCGATGCCTGATCCCAAAGCGTCAATTCCTTTTTTTCCGACGGTTTAGCCGGCCCTCGGCTTTGTCGACCCCGACTGGTTGATCCGGTCTTTTTTTTGACCGGTCTGTATCTATCTGGTTTTGGCATCTTTCCTCAACGACTTGCCTTATAAACTGGAAGGCGATAATGTTTTTATCTATAATTAATCAGAAGTTCTTTTATTCACTGTACCGCTTTTTTGACGACTCTTCATGTTTAAAACCAAATCCCTTGTTTGCAAAAGCGTGTTTTTTTTATTTCTCTTACTCGGCCCCACGTCTTGTGAAACCTTGGACCCTTATTACAAAGTTCAGGAAAATCTAGACTTAAGTATCAAAGCCTTTAATTTTGAATTTGAAAGCAAATCGATAGATACCAGCGCCCGGTTCGTCCACCCGGATCACCGCGCCCAATATATGTCCAGCTCTCTGGAAATAACCCAACGCATTACATTCTTCGAAGCAACCATTTTGAATATTCAATTTTTCAAAAATGGAGTTCCCGCCCTCATCACAGCCAAAGGGCCAGAAAAAGGTTTCGACCGAGCTATTGTTTCTATCCGCTACCAACTCGCGGTATTGCCCAGCACCAAATTAAAAAACCTTATTAGCCAGCAAGAGTGGGTGCTTGAACACGGACAATGGCTGACCCTTCCAGACCTAGACAAGTTTTTAAATTGACCTCGACCTATAAAACAACTTCGACCGCGTGATTCAAAGATAGGGTTGTTGGCGTTACCTTACAATTTATACCATAAAGTTCAACTCCGGCATCGCGCGCTTCTCGCAAGGTCTGCCCAAATATTGGGTCGATGTCATCATTGCTGGTGATCGATAAGGTGTCCGGCCTTTGCGAAACAAACACCACCGCCGCGCGATATCCTTCAGCGCGAAGTGCTATCAATTCTTTGACATGCTTGACCCCACGTTCGGTGGGGGCATCGGGAAATCGCCCCTGACCTTTTTCAACCAAGCTCACGGACTTCACTTCTACATACGCCGGATTGGACGGAAACCCCAATCGGAAATCAAAACGACTGCGCCCCATTTTCACTTCACTTGCAAAATCAGAATAGCCTTGCATAAAAGGAAGGCTCTGCGTCATCAATGCATCTCGGATTAACGTATTAGCGAATGCCGGAAATGTAGAAACCCATATGGAGCCGTGTCGCACTAAAACCAACGTGTAATCGGTCTTACGTTTGGGGCCGGGTTGATAGACAAGCTGTACTCTCCTACCACTCACCATTAAACCGGGTAGACGACCGGGGTCGGGGACATGCACAGCCACTTCTTTGCCCTCTACCTCAACACGAGCCAAATAACGGTTAGGTCGTTCCAAGAAAATACCCTCAACAATATTCTTGCCGAATCTCAAAGCACGGCTCCTTCAAATTGAGAACATTGGAAAATTAAATTCTGTGACACGTTTTATGCCAAAGGAGAGATGGGTTTGAGCCTGACCACTTTTAGTGGTGGTCGCTTTCTTCGCCTGCATGGAGGTTGACCGTTTTTTCTAGATGAAGCAATGAGTTCACCGAGGGAGAAACGCGGTCAATAAAAGGTTTTGGGTAAAGGCCGATCAGTAAAATGAGTAGGCAGGCGGGCACAAGAAGTTTGAACTCACATCGACCGATATCCGTCATTCCTTCAGAGTTCTGATCTGGTTTCCCTTGCATCGAACCTTGAAACATATACAGCATATAGATGGAAGCGAGGACAATGGAAAGCCCCCCCATCAAGACAAAGACACCCGACAACCCGGCAAACATGCTTGAGGTCCAAACGCCCATTAAAATCAAAAATTCCCCTACAAATCCGTTCAAGCCGGGAAGCCCCAAGGCCGCCAACATGATCAGCATAAACGTTCCATACAGTACCGGCATGGCTTTGCTCAAACCACTCAGTTCGTTCAAGTTTCGTGTTCCCGCCCGCATCTCGATGAACCCAACAATCAAGAACAATGCCGATGCGATGATACCGTGGTTGATCATCTGTAGCAGACTGCCTTCAATGCCCGTACCGTTATGAGCAAAGATGCCGATCACAATGAAACCTAAATGGCTGATACTTGAATAGGCCACCAGAGCTTTCAAATCTCTCTGTGCAACCGCAATCCAAGCCCCATAAACCATTCCCGTTGCCGCCAACAAACCGATCACGGCTGCAAAACTTTCGACCGCTTCCGGAAACAATGGCAAACAAAACCGCAAAAACCCATAAGCACCGGTTTTTGACATGGCTCCGGTCAATAAAATCAAAGCCGGAATCGGACACGCCACATAGGCATGCGGCAACCAACTGTGCAGAGGAAAAACTGGAATCTTGATGGCAAATGCCACAAAAAAGAAGAGGAACATCCACATCTGTGTGGCAGGGTCTATATGAGTGAGTGTCAGCACGCGCAAATCAAAGGTCACGTCATGCGTGGCACCATAATGAACCATAGTCAAAGAAAGGATCGCCACCAGCATCAATAAGCTTCCGACTAAAGTGAAGATCACAAATTTCATCGTGGCATAAACACGTCGGCCCTCCCCCCAAATACCAATGAGGAAATAAGTCGGTACCAACATCAGTTCCCAAAACACATAAAACAAAATAGTGTCTAAAGCGAGAAAAACCCCCAGCGTGCCCGCCTCCAATGCCAACATCAAAGCCACAAAATTTCTCAGGCCTTCTTTCTGGCTGAAAGAAAACAAGATGGCAATGACACCTAGAAATGCAGTCAAGACCACCATCCAGATACTAATGCCATCGACCCCTACTAGGTAATTGATATGCAGAGCCGGAACCCAGTGAAACATTTGCACAAACTGCATTTCCGGATTTGCCGCATCAAACGAATACAGTAACCATAACGATAGAGCAAAGCTAGCCCCAGCCGCACCCACCCCAACCATCTTGATTGCGGCTTGGTTTTCTTTCGAAACCCAGATAAGCCCCAGTGCCGCAATAAAAGGTATGAATATAATAAGGGATAGCATAAATTTTTCCGGTTACATGAATACGACAAATAATAGAATGGTCACCACGCCGACAATCATATTTAAAGCATAGGTGCGTACTTTTCCTGATTGCCAAAGGCTGATAACATGGCTCACCTCTCTTACTTGAAGGCCAACCTGATCGACGACATAATCAACCCCGTCTCGTTCTGCTTTTTGCTCCAAAAATAACCCAATCGCTTTCGTTGGACGCACGATCAAATAATCATAAATTTCATCCACATAATATTTGTGGAGTAAGAGATCGTAAACAGGAGCCATCGCTTCTTTAAATAGAGCGAGCCGTTCTTTACTCACCATATATAGTAAGGCGGCAGTAGCGATTCCGCCGATGCCTGCTAATAGTGCAATTGATTCTAGAGCATTGTCATGCGGGTGCTCGGCAATATGACCAAATACTGGCCCTAAGAAACTATCCACCCATGGGCCTAAAAACCCACCCAGTAACGCCAATGTAGATAAGACTAATAAGGGTGTGACCATGATCATCGGTGACTCATGCGGATGCGCATCGGGGCTACGAAGCTCTCCCGAAAAGGTATAAAAATAAACGCGAAAGATATAAAACGCCGTCATGCCTGCCGTTAACACCGCAATGGCCCAGAAAACAATATTCCCCATCTCAGCATGGTACGAACTTAAAATGATCGCTTCTTTACTGAAAAAACCACTGGTCAGTGGAAACCCTGCCAACGCCAATGCGCCGATTAAAAAAGTGGCGTGCGTCAACGGCATGACTTTTTTAAGACCGCCCATATTGCGCAAGTCTTGCTCACCATCGAGTGAATGAATCACACTGCCTGCGGCCATGAACAACAAGGCTTTGAAAAATGCATGCGTCATAAGATGAAACATACCCAGACTGTAGACACCAATTCCCATCGCCAAAAACATATAACCCAATTGACTCATGGTGGAGTATGCAATCACCCGTTTGATGTCATTTTGAACCAAAGCCATCGAGCCCGCAAATATGGCGGTGATCCCCCCTACCCCGGCAATCAAATACATGGTGACAGGAGCCAGTTCATACAAGACATGACAACGCGCTACCAAATAGACTCCAGCCGTAACCATGGTTGCGGCGTGAATCAAGGCACTAACCGGTGTCGGCCCTTCCATCGCGTCTGGCAACCAAGTGTGCATAGGCAGTTGTGCCGATTTCGCAAAGGCTCCGACCAACAACAATAGAGTGATCAAAAGCATGGCATCGTCATTAGGACGAAACTTGTCTGGAGCGGCGGCAAACACATCTATAAAATTTAAGGTTCCAAAATGCTCAAAAATAACCAATGCGGCGATCACCATTCCAACATCACCGATCACGTTCATGACGAACGCTTTACGAGCCGCTAGCACTGCACTGGGTTTTTCTCTCCAAAAGCCAATCAACAAATAAGAGGCCAGCCCTACCAACGCCCAGCCAACAATTAGGAAAAAGAAGTCTGCGGCCGCAACCAGCACCAGCATAGAAAAAATAAACAGGTTTAAATACGCAAAGAAGCGGGAGTATTCAGGGTCATCATGCATATAACCGATTGAGTAAATATGGATCACAAAACCCACACCCGTTACGATCAGAAACATGAACACAGACAAAGGGTCAATCAGGATAGCCAGATTCAATTCAAAGGAACCCGCTGAAACCCACTGGTAAAGGGTCTGAACCTGCCCCACACGCTCTTCCGGAGGCAAAAACATCAGGTTACTCAATGTCACCAGCGTCATAAAGAAAGACGCACCCACGGCTCCACTGCCTAGAAGCCCAACCAGGTTTCTGGAGATCCGCGAACCATACCAACTCAGGCCTATAAAGCCGAGCAGTGGAAATAAAAGTATGAGCCAGCTACTTGCGAACAATATATTACCCTTTCAATACATCAATATGGTCAACATCCATATCTTGACGAGTGCGGAAAATAGTTAGAATGATTGCCAACCCCACCACCACTTCAGCGGCCGCAACGGTCATGATGAACAATGCGAAGATCTGTCCATCGAGAGAGTTGAGAAAGCTGGAATAGGTCACAAGCAGAAAGTTCACCGAATTAAGCATCAACTCGACAGACATAAACATAATGAGAGGATTTTTGCGAATGATGAACCCTGCAGTCCCCACACAGAAAACAGATGCGCTGATTAGTAATACAAATTCTTGACCCATAATTACCTCACGCGCCTCCTCAAAGGGGCAAAAGAAAACTTTGCCAAACAAATCACACCCACCGCCGCGACCAGAAGCAGACAAGAGGCCAGCTCAAACGCGACAATATGTTTTGAAAACAATTCAAGGCCTATGGCTTTAGCGGTTCCAAATAACTCAGGGGGAATATCGCCTTTTATGGGCTCTGTTTGTCCGACCGTTGCCGATAAATATAATTCTCCCAATAAAGTGAAGACAAAGGTGAGTGCCATGGCACGGTGAAAGGAATTCTCTTGAATTTCCTTTTTCCCACCCAGCAGAGCAATGATAAACATAAATAGAATCATCACGGCTCCGGCATAAACGATGATCTGCACCACTGCCAGAAATTCGGCATTATAAAGCAGAAACAAAAGGGCCAGACAGATCATGTGGCCAATCAGATATAAGGCGCAGTAAATCGGCGAAGAGCATAGAACAACTCCCAGACTGGCAAGAACCGCCGTCATTCCGACAATAAAGATGACCGAATCGTGCGCAAAGTCAAATACCGTAGCGATTTCCAACACAAACCTACTCCCAAAAACAGAACCACCTCAGTATTCTGAGGATTTTAATAAGCCCCTCGTCATCACCCTATGGCAATTCCCGAAGGCCTCGCAAACATTGACACACTTAAAGAGCCGAGACTCTTTATTTTCAGATCCGTTCTGTGTTCCCCAGAATATCAACACGAAACTTATTCGGTTCCGGGTAAAGCAGAAGATCCTTTTTTTCCATAATATAATTATCGCGGTCATAATCTGCCAGTTCATAATGCTCGCGCAAAACCACGGCATCCACCGGACAGGCTTCTTCACAATAACCACAATAGATGCAACGCAAGAGATTAATTTCATAAACCTCCGCGTAGCGTTCGCCCTTAGAAACCGGGTTCGCCGGGTCATTTTCGCCCGCCACAACATGGATACAACCCACCGGGCAATTGATCGAACACAATGAACAGCCCACACACCGCTCCAGCCCATCTTCATCGCGGTTGAGGAAGTGTCTTCCTCTATAACGCTTGGGCATGGTCCGTTTTATTTCGGGATATTGCAATGTGACCGGGGTGGTCAACATATTCCTGAACGTGACCCCCATTCCGATCAAAAGATTTTTTATTCCATCAAAAGTTGCTTGCAACATAATGTATCCCCTCAGGGAAATCAGAGCACTTTAAAGGTGCTCGTGACCAATAGATTTAACAAACATAATGGCAGTAAGACTTTCCAGCCAAACGTCATCAAACGATCATAACGAATTCGCGGAAAGGTTGATCTTAACCAAATGAATACACATAACAGAAAACCCACTTTAATCGCAAACGCCAGCACGGACCATAGAGGCAAACCGTATGCATTCCAACCGCCTAAAAACAAAAGCGTCACCAAAGCACTCATGGTCACCATATTGATGTATTCGCCCATGAAAAACATGGCAAACTTCATACCCGTATATTCGGTATGAAAACCCGCCACCAGTTCCTGCTCGGCTTCCGGCAAGTCAAAGGGGGCGCGATTGGTTTCGGCAATGCCTGCAATAAAAAACAATAAAAATGCCAACGGTTGCACAAGAATAAAAGGCACCGTCTCCTGCGCATGAACCATATCCACTAAATTGAGAGAACCTGTCAGCACGATGACACTCAATGCCGAAAGCCCCAACGTCAACTCGTAACTGATCATCTGAGCTGAAGAGCGTAACCCTCCCATCAGCGAGTATTTATTGTTCGATGCCAACCCGGCCAGAACCATGCCATAAATGCCCATTCCAGAAATCGCGAACACAAACAAAAGCCCACTGTTCACGTTAGCGCCCCACATCTCAATGCTCTGCCCGAACACTTCGAAAGGTTCCCCGAAAGGAATCACAGCAAAACCAACGATCGCCGTAATGACCACCACAGCCGGTGCAAGATGAAACAAAAATTTATCCGCAGAGCTCTGAATGATGGATTCTTTGAACAGTAGCTTCACAGTATCGGCCATCGGCTGACCGAAACCAAAAGGCCCCACTCGGTTAGGCCCTTGGCGAACCTGAAATCGACCCATTAAGCGTCGCTCCAGCCAAACCAACATCGGAACCACCGACATAATGCCCACTGCAATGACCACGGCCTTCACGCTGCCAACAATCAGAGGCACACTCTCGTTCAAAAAAAGAACGATGAAGTCCCAAGTGTCATAGAATATTTGAGTCATCCAATCCAAACCGAAACCACTCCAAAATAATTTATTATTCTACTAAAACTACCCACTAAACTTTTCTAACTTCCACCCAAGTCGGGCCACCTTGCAACCCGATCAAGCTATTCACTTCTTGTTCGTCCGACACCTTTGGCACCAACACGCCTCCCGGCTGACAACGGTTATCAACTTTCGCTGTCGCCTCTAACCGAGCATTACTCACAGAAAGCAAAATGGCATTGCCATCTTGAATCCCTAGCTTCTTCGCATCTTCTTCGTGCAAATGAGCGGTGGAAGGCTGGAAATGATGCGCCAGTTTTGAAGAAGCGTCGAGAATTTTATCATGCGTAAACAAGAAGCTGGCAACACGTAGCCGCAAGCCTTCTCCCGCACCGACTTGCGCCGACTCAGTTGAAACTTGTTCATCAATCGATGTAATGGGTTCTCGGTTACATCCGGCTTTACCGACTGAGCGTCTGCCAATTTTCTGATAACCCGGAACTTTTTGAGCAATCTCGTCTGTCACTTCTGAAGCTCTTTGGTAGGAGGTTTCATCCCCTAAGGCATTCAGCATCAGACTGATAATTTCCCAATCTGGTTTTAGCTCTGAGGTGAGAGCTTGTTTTCTTGCCTGTACTCGGCCACCGATATTGGTCGTGGTGCCCTCGTCATAAGCGGGGCCATTTGAAGGCAGAACGATATGGGCCAACTCAGCCGTCTCGGTCTCCAACATGTCGTGCACCACCAAAAGATCCAACTTCTTCAATGCCGTGATCACCTTCGAGCCACCGGGAAAATCCAGAACCGGGTTCGATCGGTGCACCAGCAAGGCTTTCAACTCTCCTGCTTCGGCACGAGCAATCATCTCTAATGCAGAAAGACCCTTTTCAGTCGGCGCAGTCTCACCCCATTGTTTTTGTATTTCTTCTTGATCGCCAATCGACACACCGCCCGGATAAAAATCAGGCAACAGCCCCATATCCATAGCTCCCACCGCATTGGTCATTGGGGCCGCAGGGATCGCACCGCATTCTAAAGTGGGGACTTTAGCTATCATCGCCAATAAACGTTTGACGGCTGAAACCGCACCCCCGGAAAGTGCCGCCGGGTTGTACACCACACAAATCTTCATGCTCGATCGTACGGTCTCGACCAATGTTTTCATCGTTTCCGCAGAAATCCCGGTTGCGTCAACACCCTGAGCCGATGCCGACTCGCCCAACTCTTGCGCCAACCCATAGGTCAAAGCATCGAGGGCCAATGTTTCGGAGCCCACGTTATATCGCACTGACAGCGAAGCCTGTTTATCGAGCTCGATTTTTTGATCATTCAGGCTCACCAGCCGCGTTCCACAATTAGTCACCGCTTTTTTAATACGCAAATCGAGAATGGGCAATTCTTCAGTCGGGTCACTGGCAATCAACAGCACGACATTCGAACTTTCAATTTGCTCAACGCCATAATGGTTCACCGGCAGACCGGGAGTATCTTGATAGGTTTTATGATCGATATTATTAGAACCCAATCCCTGACGAAACAATTTCTGATAAAGGTAACCGTCTTCATTGCTCGCATAGGGCGACCCAATAAAACCAACACTTTGCGGGCCATGCTCTGTGGCAATTTTTTTGAATGCCTGCGCCACTTTACTGACCGCCTCAGGCAGACTGCAGTCGTGTGGAAATGCAGGGAAAGACGTAGGCCGACCGCCATTGCCTCGGCTATTTTCTCTAGCGGTGAGAATTTTATTTTTACTCTTCACAAAACTGTGACCCCAGCGTCCCTTGTCACAAATCCAGCCATCGTCCACGGCATCATTAGGTCGAGCCTCAATACGCATTAGCTCATTGAGCCGAGTCCCCATTGTGATATTGCAATTGCAAGCGCAGTTCGCACAAAGCGTTTCAGTATTGGACAGATCCCAAGTTCGTGCTTTGAATCTAAATTCGGTATTGGTCAACGCACCCACAGGGCAAATATCGATGACGTTGCCAGAAAAACGGGTGTCGTAAGATTGATTGTTAAACGTGCCGACTTCGTTTTTAAAACCTCGGTTGAGCATAACCAAGTCACGACTCTGTTCAATGCGTTCGCTATAAGCGGTGCAACGCTGACACGCAATGCAACGTTCCCGGTCGATGGTAATCACCGGGCTGAGTGGTGTCGCTTTGGCGTTATGATGCCGATCAAATTCCATACGCGTTTCTGGCGCACCAAACTTGAAAGTATTATCTTGCAAAGGACATTCTCCGCCTTTGTCACAAACCGGGCAATCCAGAGGGTGATTGAGCAAGGTGAACTCCAGAACTCCGTTCTGCGCCTTCTCCACCTTCTCAGTGGTCGTTTTAACCACCATATCCGGCATCACAGTCATGGTGCAGGCGGTCATCAACTTAGGCATCTTTTCCACTTCAACCAGACACATTCGACAACAACCCAGTGGACCAATTTTTTCGTGATAACAGAAAACAGGGATATCCACATTCACCTGCTTAGCCGCATCCACGACCTTGGTGCCCTTGGGAACCGTGACCGACTTCCCATCTATCGTTAAAGTTATTTCATTATCAGACATAATTGCCTCAAACCGAACCGGTCGGTATGTTCTTAAAATATTTTTCATAATCCGAGCGAAAATGTTTGATGCTACTCACAACCGGAGCCACACAAGCATCCGCAAGCGGACAGAAAGTTTTAAAACTCATATTGTCGCAAATATCTTCCATCTTCGTGAGGTGTTCCAACGTCCCCTTGTGCTGTAAAATCCGCTCAACGATCTGATGAAGCCAGCGTGTGCCTTCACGACAGGGCACGCATTTGCCACACGACTCATGCATATAAAAACTGATCAAGCGCAAAGTGGTCTCTACAATATCCACCTTGTCATCAATAACAATCAACGCGCCCGACCCCAACATGGTTCCGGCCGCCGCCAAAGATTCATAATCGTATGCCACGTCGACCTGATCCGCAGGGAGCATCGGAACTGATGATCCACCCGGAATGAAAGCTTTCAAATTATTGTCATCGCGGATTCCTCCCGCCAGATCGTAGATAATTTCCCGAGTCGAAGTGCCCATTACAATTTCATAGTTTCCGGGTCTTTTAACATTCCCTGAAACACTGACCAACTTCGTCCCTTTACTTTTCTCCGTTCCCAGCGCGGCGTACTTCTCAGCCCCTTCGTTGACGATATAAGGAACCACGCACAAGGTCTCGACATTGTTGATAACCGTTGGCTTGGCATACAAACCTTCTACTGCTGGAAATGGAGGCTTCATCCTTGGTTCGCCACGCCCCCCTTCCAAAGAATTCAACAAAGCGGATTCCTCACCACAGATATATGCTCCCGCACCCAAATGAGTATGAATATCCAAATTCAATCCCGTACCTTGAATATTTTTGCCCAAATATCCTTTGGCGCGGGCCTCATCCAAGGCCTTATCCATGATAAAGCTCAAGTCATGAAACTCTCCACGCATATAAATGTATCCGGTTTCGATGCTACAGGCGTAGGAACAAAGAATCATCCCCTCAATCAGCATATGCGGATTTTTGAGTAGCAGTTCTCGGTCTTTACATGTCCCCGGCTCCGACTCATCGGCGTTACAACAGAGATAACGCGGAAACACATCTTTCGCTAGAAAGCTCCATTTCAAACCCGTAGGAAAACCCGCTCCACCCCGCCCGCGCAAGCCAGACGCTTTAACCATTGCAACAATCTCTTCAGGCTTCTGGGCGAAGGCTTTCTTCAAAGATTGATACCCACCTTGCTTTTCATAGACCTCAATATCAGTGAGGTCTTTCATATCTATATTTTTAAAAAGAATTTGTGTCATCAGTCAGCTCAAAGAATCTAAAATCTGGTCAATACGTTGCTCGGTCAACTCACCATAAAAAGTATCGTTGATCCGCATCATTGGGGCATTCGTACAGTCTGCCAAACATTCCTCTCGGTGCAGAGTGAACTTATCGTCAGCAGTGGTTCCGCCCACCTTGATATCAAGTTTTTGAGCCGTGTACTCAAGCAGTTTGTCACAACCGTTCAATTGACAACTGATATTGATGCAAAACAGGATCATATATTTCCCCACCTTTTCGGTGTGGTACATCGTGTAAAAAGACATGACTGATTGCACATAAGCGGGAGAGCAGTCCAGCCGCTCACTGATCGCTACCATCGCCTCCGGCGAAACCACTCTCTCGTCTCGCTGAACAAGCGTCAACAAAGGCAACATCGCTGACTTCTTGAAGGGATATTTCGCGACAATGCGATCGATCTCTTTTTCCTGCTTTTCAGAAAATGTAAATCCGGCCATCAACAAATTTCCCTTATAAAAAATTCTTCCGCCGTCACAGCTAGCGGTCGACTTCTCCCATTACAATATCAATACTACCTATGATGCCCACCACGTCAGCAATATAACAACCCGTCATCATCTGACACATACCAGGTATCGCCATGAACGACGGCGCCCTCAGCTTGACCCGATACGGGACATTGGTACCATCGCTGACAATATAAAACCCCACCTCACCCCTTGCCCCTTCAATCGGCACATAGGTTTCACCCTTAGGAACACTGATCCCCTCTGACACCAACTTAAAATGATGGATCAACGCTTCCATACTGGTGTGCAAAGTTTCTCGTGGCGGCAAAGAGACTTTATTGTCGGGCGCTTTAAAATCGCCGGTTGGCAATTTCTCCATCGCCTGCTTGATGATTCTTCGACTCTGACGCATCTCTTCAACACGCACTCGATAACGATCATAAATATCCCCACCCTTCAAGACAGGAATATCAAAATCATATTTTTCATAACCACTATAAGGTTGAGATTTGCGAATATCCCAATTCACCCCAGAGGCCCTTAACGCTGGCCCACTCAAACTCCAGTTGATCGCCTCTTCACGAGACAAGACACCAATGCCTTGAGTTCGGTCTACCCAGATAGGATTTTTTGTCAGCAGTTTTTCATACTCGTCTACCTTGGCGGGAAAATAATCTATGAAATTGCGAATTCCATCGAGCCAAGGCCGCGTTGAATCTTTCGCCACGCCACCAATGCGAATATAACTGGTCATCATGCGCACGCCCGAGATCTCTTCGTTCAGATCGAGAATCATCTCGCGCTCACGCCAGCAATACAGAAAAACCGTCATTGCTCCAATATCGAGAGCATGCGTGCCCAACCAAACCAGATGACTGGCGATTCGTGACAACTCACACATGATGACACGCAACGCCTGAGCCCGTTCCGGAATCTCAACGCCTATCAGTTTTTCCGTAGCCAAACAAAACGCCAGGTTATTACCCGGCGGGTTGAGATAGTCCAAACGATCTGTCATCGGGATGACATGGCCGTATCTTTTATTTTCGGAGGTTTTTTCGATGCCTGTGTGCAGATAACCAATTTCTGGTTCAGCGGTTCGAACCACCTCACCGTCCATCTCAAGAATAACCCGGAAGACCCCGTGGGTACTCGGATGCTGAGGACCCATGTTCAGGGTCATCGTGTCTTTATCGCGTTCCAGCAGTCCTTGTTCAGTTACACTCACAAGTTGACCTATCGAGTCGGAGGTTTTGATTTGACCAATTCACTTTTATAATCTCGGTTATGCGAGAAAGCAACGGTCTCAGTGGTTAACGGATAATCTTTTCTAAGCGGGTGCCCCACCCACTCCTTAGGCATAATCAGACGCTCCATCTTAGGATGCCCCTCAACATGGATGCCGAACATATCGAACAACTCCTGCTCAGGGTACAATGCGCCTTTCCAGAGTTCCGACACCGTCGGCACAGAAGGGTTTTCCTCGTCGATACCAACACGAATGCGAATAGAATGCTGATGATCAATAGAATAAAGCAGATATACCGTTTCAAAGCGAGGTTCGCGCTCTTCAATCAGGTAATCTACCCCGCAAACGTCAGATAGGTAATCAAATTTCAGAGAAGCGTCATTCTTAAGAAAGCCCGCCACCTCTTGCAAGTTCTCAGGAGCCACAAAAATCACCGCATCGCCTTGCGGCAAAGCCGTATCTTGTATCGCGTCAGGAAGGCTGGCTTTCAGCTTCTCTATAATCTCTTCTGCCGTCATGCCGCCCTCTTTTTAGCTTTATCTGTGCCAGCCTCTGCCATGATCTTTTCCTGAAGCTTGATCACGCCATAAAGCAAAGCTTCTGGGCCAGGTGGACAACCGGGAACATAAACATCTACCGGAACCACACGATCCACACCTTGAACGATGGAGTAATTATTAAACACGCCACCACAAGAAGCGCAAGCGCCCATCGACATCACCCATTTCGGCTCAGGCATTTGGTCATAAATCTGCTTCAAAATCGGGGCCATCTTCTGCGAAACCCGGCCCGACACAATCATTAAGTCTGCCTGACGAGGAGAAGCGCGAAACACTTCCGCTCCAAAACGCGCAGAATCCCAGCGCGAGTTCGCCATCGCCATCATTTCAATCGCGCAACACGCCAAGCCAAAAGTTGCCGGCCATAAAGCATTTTTCTGTGCCCAACCCACCACTTTGCCCAACTTAGTGGTCAATACTGTGTCGTATAAAGAACCTGAGTATTCACGGTCCATCGCTTCAACCGCATCCTGAACATTCAGCTTCAAATTATTTAATTCATCGCCAACTTTTTCGGCCGCATCTTCGATCAATCCCATTCCAAACCTCCTCGTCCCCAAATATAGACGTAAGCAATCGCCAAAATGATGATGAAAATGACCATTTCTATCAACCCGAACAATTTAAGCTCACCGAGAGCCACCGCCCAAGGGTACATGAACACCACTTCCACATCGAAGATGATGAAAAGCATGGCAATGGTTGCAAACCGCACCGGGTAACGGCCTTTGGCCTCTTCGGTCGGGATGATGCCACACTCATAAGGAAGCAATTTCTGCGTACTCGGGTTGCGCGGCCCCAACACAGTAGATAAAGCCAATAAGGCCCCCACTACCACAATGGCAACCACCCCAAATAGCGAAATATAGAAATATTCAGTCATCTTTAATTTTATCCACGAAACAACCCTTACAAAAATCCAGGCAGTTTCACCTCTTTAACGCTCCAGAACGGTCATCCAGAAACGCCCGTTAATCGTTTTACTATAATATGTTAGAACCACTCTGAGAAATCCCGAGGTATCCTCGTAGCAATCTATCAGAATCGGGATTATAGCAGTCTGCCTTACCCTGTCAATAATTGATTTATCGATCCATGCCAACCCTCCCACCGCGCCTAAAAAAAATCAGGTAAACCTTTAAATAAAAGAGCTTAATGGGGCTAAAATTTAGAGCGATATGCTCTTAAGGGGCTTTAAATAGGATGTGTCGAACTGAAACAATGAACGACTATCAGAGGCGAGAGGAATAATGAACAGATTGGGTAGGAAATTCTAATGAAAGGTCAGCTCATGACTGGATCGGCAACCGAATACCCAGAGAGCACTTGATGGCTAACTCAAACCGGGAAAATACTAAATGTGCGTGGGCCTAATTAGGGGGAAGTTGCAATTGGGCATCAAACAGTAGGAGTGAACCACTACCCCAAACAAGCGGCACCCTTCTTCCAGCGTGGCGAGAAATGTTTCGCAGTCTTTTTTATTAGGAATATCAAGTTTCGATTCAAACCACGATTCATCACGTGGCAGAAAGCACCCGGATACCCTATGCGCAAAGGTCTAGTCATGACTTAACTTCACCCACCCCACCAATGTAGTCAAGAAAAGACTTGACCCCTTTACTACGCCACTCACAAAGAGGCTCGGCAAGACGTTTTCAATTATATCGAGATGTTCTATAATCCAAAATGAAAACATGGCAAGAATGCGATGCTGTCACCGGTAGACTTCGAACGACAGCAAAATATGAAGCTACAGGGTGTCTAGAAAATCAGGGGCGCATCAGTTTTTGGAAATTGTTAAGGTGTGTGAAGAGAGAGGAAGAACATGAAGG
>JABIYR010000147.1 GCA_018702695.1 Nitrospina sp.
ATTTGCGATAGGCATTGGAATGCCGAATTGCTTTTGTATCCAAGCTAAAAATCCCATTTGATGCTCACAAAAATAATGTTTTGAAATGATTTCAGCCATTATATCTGATTTATCAGTGATGAGCGAATCAGAAAATTTATTTTTTTTAAAAGCGACTGTGGGCAGGCAAAATGCTAGGAGGAAGGCAGTACCAAAAAGGTGTTAATGGCTTGAATGTCAGTATGTTGTGGCAGTTAAAGGGCGAACGCAAGTTTACAGGCAGGCGGTCTTTATTTGTCTGGGTTGACAACAGGAAGGTCTCCCGTAGACCCGAATCCGGCGGTGTTGCGCTCTGTTTCATTCAGGGTGTCACAAGAGATGAACTCAACCGTTTCGACTTTTTGGATGATCAATTGGGCGATACGGTCACCGGGCTTGATATGAACTTCATCATCGGAATGATTGAAGAGGAGGACTTTGATTTCACCTCGGTAATGCGAGTCGATCACTCCGGCACCGCTATCCAGGCCAAGTTTAACCGCCAGCCCACTGCGTGGCCAGATCAAACCGACATAACCGTCTGGAAGCTCAATCTGAATACCAGTTGCTACCAGTTCACGGCTTCGAGGAGCCAGAGCCCGAGCTTCGGATGATTTTAAGTCTGCGCCGGCATCACCCCGGTGTGCATATTGAGGGAGATAGTCGCCTTTACAGGGAACCGTGGCTGAATGAATGGGGGCAGTGCTCACAATAAACTCCGTATTCTGGGGAAAGAGTCATTAAAAGGAAAACCAACGCTTATAAAAAATAGAGCAATAAAAACGGGAAAGAGGGTAAACGCCCCGCCTTTCCCGAGTAAAACCATTGAAATGGGTCCTGCTTACTAACCGTCCTTGACATGGAGGCCAATGCTACAACTCCTACAAACATCTGAAAAGGCGGGGCGCACCCTCTCAAAGAAAGGAGGCGGGTTACTATTTCGCCAGTTTTACCCAGCAGTAAAAATCAGGTTCCATGCAACGCCAATTGGATAGATATCATCTGCCGATAAAGAACGAAGAGTTCGGCTGGCGCTCAAAACATTTGGGGGTTTGGGAAGGGGTTTGAGACTTGAACACATCCCACTGGTTGCTTTCAATACTTCGAATTTGGGATGTATCGCTTTCATTTTATGGAACCCGCTTTTTTTAGTAACCCGCCGTTGGAAGATCTTTAACTTCTCTCAATTCACAGCTTCTGTAAAAATTACCGAAACTCGGAACTTGAGCAAATACGATGGTTTGCATTCGGCACGTAAAATTTAGTTCCTTTATATTGTATGCTTTGGTGAAAGTACCACCACATATAGTACCTGTCAAGGGTTAATTTGAAATAAATTGCATTAAAACTCATAACTCATTTGTTTATATAGGTTTATTGATCCTAGAAAATCTTGAATTAGTAGGTTGAGTGCTAATGTCTACAATATAATGTGTGCTTAAAGCTCTTGTATGACAATATGAGGTAGGGTTGGAAATAAAAATTCGTTATAGCGGAAGTTGTTTTGTGAGTGCCTGTTAGGGCTTGAAATCTTCTAATTTCAATGGAATGGAATCGATAAATTTATCCTTAATCAGATATTGGTTGGGGTTGTTTTCAACTTGAACCATATATTCCTGTTCAGCGTCAAAAAACTTGCCAACCCTCAGGGTTACAATTTGTTTCTGATCCGTGTCCCATAAGCGGATGGTAAATAAGGGCGGGTTTAGCCCTGAAAGGTCATCGGCGAGGGGAGGGGTGACAATAGAACTGAACTCTAAGCTTTGCAGAGCCCAGACCAAGTCACGACCGATATGCGGGGTCTTCATCTTTTGGGGTGTTTCTAAGCTCCATTCGGTTTCATCTTTATGCAACTCAAAAAGTTGGTCGGCGGTTTGGATAGCAATTTTACTAACTTCATCGCTGGCAAATTCTAGGAGCTTATTGTTCCTTAAGTCCTGTAGACTGCGAAATAATTTTCCGACTACTTCATTGGAGATCAAAAATACTGTGGATTCGTTGGTTCGATTTGCGAATACTTGCTGGCCGTTGCTGTTGGAGTTGCCAAAGTTCACGGCCCATGTTTTTCCATTTTTCATTTTGAGACGGAAGGATTTTTCCGGCTTATCCAGACCAAAGGCTTCAGGGATATCGAGAGAAATTTTTACAAATTCACTGATCCGGGCTTCCTTTAGATCAAAGAGCAAGCTGTTAACCGTCGCAAGGTTGGCGGCGGTAAGGATGGGGCTTTGAATATCCCAGCCCTCATTGTTCCCACGTACTAGACGAATATTTTGTTTGTTAGAGCGCAGTGACAATTCAATGATTTCTTTTTCTTCGAACCCTAATAATGTTTTATCGAGAAAATCTACGGGTTTTTTGGACAGCGCGTTAAACAGTTTTGTGTCTGCCAGCAGGATATTTTTAGAGTCATTAATTTTACAGAAATAACCTTTGTCTTCATTGGGGTTCCCGAAAATAAGAGTTTGTGTTTTGCCGTTTTCATTTTCTATGACCAGCTTCAGCTTGGGTGAATAAAGCCCATAAGGCTCTAACGACTCAGGGTTTTCATCGACAAATTCTTTGACTCGGGTAAGTTGAATTGATTGGAGAAAGTTCATGATCGAGTCCTTATCTCCCTGTGCTTCGACCTCTCCTGACAGAACCCAGTCGCCCTCATTTTTATGCATTTCTAGAGAGTGCTTGTCTCGCGTAATTTGTATTCGCGTGACCGAGCCAGCACTGAAATGAAGAAGTGTCTTATCGCGAAAATTATAAGACGATTTTTCAAAACGTGAATGCGATGTTGCGGCCATCATGACGGCGGGGCGGCTGAGGCGTTTGAAATAAAGGTGTCCTCCCATCGGGCTTTCGTCGCCCAACAACAAAGCTTCTTCTGTATTGTCAGCAAACTTAAAATGAATTTTAAGAAAGGGGTTGTTCAAGCCATAGAGAGAAAGATCTTTCGGGTTCTCTTCTACGACACGGGTTTTTTTGAGGCTGATGACTTCTTCTAAAAAGGTTTCTATTTCATTGGAGTCTGCCTGTGCAGACGTGGGGCGAGTGAGAGCCCAGTCTTGAGGGGTGTTACGTTTTAACGTGATGGGCTCGCCTTTGCGGGTGAGAGAGAACTCGACCACCTCTTCCATTTCAAGGGGAAGAATTTTTTCGGCGCGTTCTTTCTCGTCTTTGTTTCTCTGTTCAGCGGGCACATCAACGAAAAAATAATACAGAATCAGCCCCAAAAAAACAGCCGCCATTAGGGCCGTTTCTTTAAACTTCATAGTCGGCGTCTCCTCCACCAAGTACGAACCCCGATCACTCCTATTAGGCCGGGAAACAGAATGATGCCAGTGACGAAGATTGCATTACCCAGAAACTGAGTCATTTGAATGGGAGTGTTCTTTCTTTCTTTGGGGCGAATGGAAATGAGGTTTTCCTCTTCCGCGAGCCATGAAATTGAGTTGAGAAAGAAATCGCCATTCCCAGAAAAATTGGTGTATCGATTGATGGGGAAATCGGAATCCCCCACAACCAGAAGGGTGGCTTTTTGTGTCGATTTATTATTTTCAGGGCTTTTACTACCTTTCTCTGTTTCAGGAGAAAGGTTTTTAACGGCGATGGATGCGACCGGTATCGGTCCCTTTGTATCGACTCCATCATCAAAGCTGACTGTTCCCGAATCGAAGCTGGATTCGGCCCAGCTATTAGCACTGGTTTTCAACAGCTCGGTGGTGGTGATGCCTTCCACAGGAATACCACGCACAGATCTGATAATTGGAAAAATCGTTGCTAGAACAAAGTCACTGGTGATTTCGTGAGCGGTATATTGGTTGACCACCGGGGCGGCAAAATCACCACCAAAAAGTTTTGACATGGGGTCGATGACGATATCTTCTCCCAGTGCAATGCCCCATTCTTGCAGAAAACTTTCCATGCCGGATGAAGATTTAGGGTCTATGAGCATAAAAACGGAACCGCCGGAGTTCAAATAATTGGCGATGATTTTCTTTTCTTCATCCTGGAAAGGCTTTTTAGGCCCAGGAATAACAAGGACGGATGTGTCCTGGGGGATGGCCCCGGCTTGCAGTAATAGCAGGGGTTTCACAATGAATCCGTCTTTTTCGAGGTTCTTTTTAGCGGTTGAGTAGCCTTCATTGCCACTATTTTTAATTTGGCTTTCCCCATGCCCTTCCAGAAAATAAACTACCTTTTGTTCATCGCGGGTAACTCTTAAAAAGGCATTGGTGATATTTTCTTCAGTCGTATTTTGAACCGTCACTTCCTTCAAGCCACTTTCTAAGATTATGGCCCCGTAGGTGGTAATGCCATATTGTTTGGTGACGGCAGGGTTTTTGTCGGGGTCTACATAATGGAGTTCGATTTTATCGGTTTCTGTTAGGTAACCAGCAATCAAATTAGCAAAGGCAATCTTTTCCGGTGAGTCGGTTTGAAAAAAGGCGGTCAGCTTTACCTCGCGGGGCAGGTTGCCAATGAATTTTTTGGTTTGCGGCGCGAGGGTGAAAAAGCCCCCTTCGGTATAATCCCAACGCTTGTTATGACGAAAGGCGAGTAAGTTTAAAAATATTAATATGCCTAAAAATACAACCGTAAGAAACACTGTGTTGGCGCCATAAAGAGCAGAGCGAGAAGAAAGGTTGTTCTTTAAATTGGAGCCTTCGGTTTTAAAGTAATATATCGCATTGATAAAACAAATGACCGTCAAAGAGATGGGGATGTTTTTGAGGTCAGGCAGGAGAATGTATGAGAGCAGGGCCATGAGCCCTGTTGCCAATGCCAGCCAGCCTGCTATCGGTCCTAGCTTTTTCATCGTTTCATCTCCATCGATTCGAGTCCAACACGCGGTGACAGAGGAAAAGGCTGAATAACATAAAACTCAGGTAATAAACCAGGTCGCTGGTTTCTACCAAGCCTTTTAGGAAATGATCGAGATGGTCAACAATTGAAAGGTATTGCAGGATTTGCCCGGTGACGGGGCCAGCGGCCTGAGCGCCCCAGCCGATGATCCACATGAACAACGAAAACCCGAAGGTCAAAACGGAGGCTATGATTTGGTTGTCTGTCAGCGATGAGGCAAAAATTCCTGCAGAAACAAAACATCCTGCCATCAAGATGACTCCAAGATAGCCTGTAACAATAGGGCCTACCTCCGGTTCTCCCAACAAAAACAAAAAACCGACCGAGTATGAGGAGATCAAAATCATGAGCGTGACGACCCCCATACAGGCTAAAAACTTGCCAAGAATTATTTCCTTTAGGTGAATGGGAGATGAGAGCAGGAGGCGGAATGTTTTCATTTTTTTTTCATCCGCAAAGCTGCGCATGGTGATGATTGGAATGATCAACAATAGAATGACGGACATATTTTGCAAGCTGGGCTCAATGACCATCTCGTTCAGGTTCAGGCTCATTCCCATAGCTTGAGCTTGCCCTGCTTGCAAACTTTGAAAACTGAAGAAGTTAAGAATTTGAAAAAATATAAAACTATAGATGACCAGAAAAACCGTGGTCACCACATAAAAAATAGGTGAATTAAAAAATGACCCTAAATCTCTTTTAGCAATGACCCAGGCATTTCTCATACGGTCACATCCTTTTCTTCAATGGTCAATTTGAGGAATATATCCTCCAGCGTCATGGAAAGAGGTTTTATTTCCACAAGGCCCCATTTGTTATCTAGTGCAAGCCGCGCGATTTCATCCTGAAGGTTGGAATTCAATTCGCATTCCAGCAGGAACCGGTTATTCTCTTCCGGCAAAACAGATAGCACCTGTTGCAGGGATTTTAATTTCTCTTCCACCTGATCTCCTGAGTTCCGGAGTGTCAAAGACAAGCGTTCGCTTTTCCGTAGTGAGGCGGTCAAACCTTCCAGCGAATCGACGGCTGCAATTTCTCCTTCATTAATGATAATGACTCGCTGACATATTTGTGTGATTTCAGGAAGAATATGTGAGCTGAGGATGATGGTATGCGAAGCGGCCAGTTCTTGAATCAATTTGCGGATCTCGATGATCTGAATGGGGTCAAGCCCAACAGTCGGTTCATCAAGAATAAGGATGTCGGGATCATGAACCATCGCTTGTGCTAGCCCAACGCGTTGCTGATATCCTTTAGAGAGCCGTCCGATGATACGGTGGCTGACATCCGCCAATGAGCATTTTCCGATCACTCTTTCCACGGCGCTGGTTATTTGCTTCCCGCTCACGCCTCGTACTTGTGCCGCAAACTTCAGATAATCGCGGACATTCATGTCTTGATAGAGCGGCGGGGTCTCGGGCAAATAGCCGATTTTTTTTCTGATTTCAAGGGAGTGCTCAAAGGTGTCGTGCCCCATGATTCGAGCTGTTCCGCTGGATGCCGGAAGAATGCAGGACAGGATGTTGAGGGTCGTACTTTTTCCTGCTCCGTTAGGGCCTAGAAAGCCAACCACTTCTCCCTGTGCTATTTGAAAGCTTAAATTATTAATGGCGCGTCTTGGGCCATAGTGCTTGGTAAGATTTTCAACCTCGATCATCCAGGCTCTCCGTAAAATTTGATCTTTCCAAGGGGTTCTTAACTTTCTGGAAACAGCAGAAAAGAATGAAGAAAAACATTAAGCAGAAAAATTTCGTATTGCGATAGATATCACAGGTTCTGCATGCTTTACAATTAAAAATTTTTAATCAAAATAATTGAATTTATTATCTGCGGTGGATGATTACTGTTAAATGAAAATTTATGTGGGTTGCATAGTTCCCTGCACTTTTTTGTGGGGAGGTTTATGTATTGAGCAAACCCCAAACCCAGGTCATATAAAAAAATGAAAAAGTAGCGGCGAATACCATACCGGGTTTTCTTTTGATGTCTCCCTGAGGCGACAGTGCTTTGAAAATGAATAATAAAACGCTTGTCACCCAGCCGAAAAAACCGGCTATCGCGACTATCGATGGCATAGTGAGAGGGGGGCGTTCCGCTTCGAGTAATTTCAGGTACTGTGATTTCTTTTCCGTAAAACTTGTTTTTGGAGTGGCCTGAGAATCTATAAACTGGCTGGCCATGAGATGCGATATTTTATCATTGCAGCGGTGAATCCAATCTTCCCCCGGAGTGTAAGTGCTACGAATCGAATAAAAAGCGCCACGCAGAATACGATATGTTTTCAATGCCGCCATGTTTTGATTTTGTGCTTGTTGATTTTCGGCAATCTGCCAAAGTTTTTCTGCCGCCTGATAAGGCGTTTGAGATAAAGGCAGATACCATTGCAAGGCTCTTTCGTAATGATTGATGGCGGGTGAGATTTTATTTTTCGCAAGATACTCTTCTGCCAAATCAAATTCCCTTTGGCTAGAGATGATGATTTTAAAACATGTGAATGCGGTAAGAGTTATCAAAGTTGCCAGCGTAAATAGGATGATGTTTTTGAGGTTCATCCGATCATCACACGTTTGCCCTTCTGCTGGGCAGATTTATATACGGCGGCAATGATTTCAAGAGCTTGATATCCATCCACCCCTGTTGAGACTCCCGGCTTCCCCGTTCGAATCGATTTGATTATTTCGCGTGCGCCCCCGATAAAAGGCGACTCGTATTTTTTAGGTTCTGGAAACGGTATTTTCTCTAGCTCCTGAAAGCCAGTGAAGCGGCGACTTTTTTTTGTGACAAAAAGTTCTCTCCCCGAATTGCCAATGAGTAATCGGCCTTCGGTGCCCTGAATATCTAATTCAAAGTTGAAATATTTTCTGGCACCGCCTCCTTCAATAAAGCCGATGGCGCCGCTTTTAAAACCCAACATGGCCGATGCGGTTTCTTCAATATATTTTTTTCCGCCCGGTCGAGTTTCTTGCCCAGAGACCCATTCGACAGAACCCCCAAAAAAGAGTAAGAGGTCGGTTAAATGAGTGCCGTCGTGAAAAAGTGGGCCGCCCCCATGTTCAGATACTTGCAATTTACCGGGTTTCCAGCTCAGAGTGTTCCCGATGATCGTTTTTATTTCGCCAATTTTTCCAGAGCCGATCAGTTTTCGGGCTTGTTGATAATTCGCGTCCCACCTTCTTTCGTGATTGATGATTAGGGGGATATTCTGTTTTTGACAAACACGCACCATTTTCCGAGCTTGAACAAGATCAATGGCAATGGGTTTTTCGCAAAAAATACCTTTGACTCCAGCCTTGGCGGCTGTGAGGGTCATGTCGGCATGCAATGCGGTCCAAGTGGCGATACAGAGAATATCCAGACGCTCTTTTTTAAGCATTTCTCGGTAATCAGAATAGAGTTGGTTGACATTCCAACGTTGACCAAATTTATGGAGTCGTTCTGGGGAAATATCACAGCCCGCTACCAAGTCTATTGCGGGCAGGGTTGAAAAACCTCCTGCATGAGTACAGGGTTTGCCACGTAGCGGGTCTTCCTCCAAGAGGCTCCCGATACGTCCACATCCAACAAGTCCTGTTTTATATTTTTTCATGGAAAGCTGAGTCGGAAAGGTTGCTGTAATGACAATCAATATCGAGGCTATTATAACACTCGATCAGTAGAAATTATATTGCGGGAAGGAGGGTGCACAAGGCAAAGCAAAACCATTCTTGTTTTCTCAAGAATGATTTTGTTAAACGGGGCCTTTACCAGCCCCGGTTTATGATTGGACTGAGAAGCCTAAGCCGTTTGATCGTGCTTAAAAGCGTGCTCATGATATTCGCTGATACCTTTACTGAGGCGGAGTTTTTGTTCTCCGGGTATCTGGCGAACTTCTTTTCCAGTTTTACCGTTGACAACTTCAACGATGACTTTTTGAGATTCAGGGTCTATGCGAACCTTGGTTTCATTTTGGGAACCCGGTAGACTCGAATCATCGGACGAAATATTGCTGTCATCAGAAATTACTTTCACCGTGCTCAGGTCGGTATGGTCACCGATAACTTGCCCATTGGCAGCCACCTGCGGAGGACCGGATGACTGGGGTGATTCTGCTTTCGGTGAATGATATTGTGGAGAAAAGCCTACAGAATATGCTTTTGGAAAAATGGTTAATGACATTTTTAATCTCCTGCTTATTGTTGAATAAAATGTGAGGAAGCGAAGGCTTCCCTCATCTCATATCAAATTAGAATTATTGAACCCCTTCAAAGAGCGTCAATGCAGCTTGTGGGATCAGGTTTGCTTGCCCTAACATGGCCACACCGGCCTGAACAAGAATCTGATTTTTAGTCAGCGTCGCCAACTCCTCAGCGATATCAGCATCTCGAATGGTTGATACGGCGGCCGTCAAGTTCTCGATTTGCGAATTGAGGTTGTTTAAAGCGTGAGACAGGCGAATTTCTGTTGTCCCTGCTTTGCTGCGTATCTCGATCATGGCATCGATAGCAGATGTTAAATCATTGAGCGCCAAAAAGGCACTGCCCTCAGATCGTACGTTTGAGGTTCCTAAATTTAAAGCCTCTCGACTTATCTCTGTCAGGTCAACTTTACTATTCAGGTCAATCTGGTTGGCAGCTGAAGAGTCTATTCCCAGTTGTATAATCAGGTGTTCCTCAGCGCTATTTGCCAGAGATCCATCCAGAAGTTTGGTTCCTCTAAACTCTGTTGTGTTGGAGATTCTATCTAATTCATTTAGCAGATTTTGATATTCAAGGTCAACGGTTTGTCTTTCATCTTGACCTACTGTGCCGTTGGCAGATTGAGATGCCAAGGATCGAAGGCGGATGAGAATGCTGGAAACCTCATTCAAAGCGCCTTCTCCTGTGCGGAGCAAAGCTAGCCCATCATTCAAGTTTCTGGAACCCTGTTGCAAAGCCTGAACATCTGAGCGAATGCCTTCGCTGAGAACAAGTTCTGCTGAGGAACCTGCAACCTTAACACCTGAAGAAAGGGTGTTGATGGATTTCCCTAATTGAGAACGATTTAATTCGAGAACACGTTGAGTGTTCAGCGAAGATAAGTTTGTGTTGATTGTTAATGCACCCATATTCTTTTCCTCCCTGAAAAGTTCTGGTAGTTATTTATTAAGCTTCCGTGCTTATAAACTAAAAATACTAATTCGAGATAAACTTATTACTGGAGAAGCTGTAAGACCGATTGCGGAATCAAGTTAGCCTGACCCACCATTGCTGTTGACGCTTGAACCAGAATCTGATTTCGGGTCAATAAGGCGACTTCTTCGGCGATATCCGCATCACGGATGGACGATTCGGCGGCTTGCAGGTTCTCAATAGTAATCGATAAGTTTGATATCGTTCTGACCAATCGGTTTTGTACCGCACCCACTTTACCGCGACCCTGTGTCACAACTGAAATTGAAGTGTTCATTTTTTCCAGAGCTGTCAAAGCCGCTCCAGCAGTGGTCACGTTTAAGGCGCTAATGGAAAGGCTGGATGCAGTCACTGCATCCAAGTTGACCTGTTCGTTCAAGTCAATTCTGCTGTCGGCATCGCTGTTAATGCCAACCTGAATAAGAATGTGATTGGCGCTAGTCACGCTGGAGGCTAGGGAGCCATCCACCAATCTTTGACCGTTGAATTCAGTCGTGTTGGCGATACGATCGATTTCCAGTCGTAGAGCATCAAATTCTAATTGAATGGTTTGTCGTTCTGTAGATCCAACGGTACCTGTTGCGGCCTGAGAAGCCAATTCGCGGAGACGAATTAGAATTCCAGACTGCTCATTGAGAGCTCCCTCAGTCACGTTGATGAGAGAGATACCGTCATTGGCGTTTCTCACCGCTTGGCGCAACGCTCGGATATCAGATCTTAAAGCCTGGGATATGGCTAGACCTGCTGCGTCGTCAGCACCTCGGTTAATACGAATCCCGGAGGAGATCCTTTCAACCGATGTTGCCAGGCGGTCATTGTTGACGCCGAGAATTCTTTGGGCGTTCAAAGACGGAATGTTGTTAAAAATTCTAATGGGCATGTTTATTATCCTCCTTGATAGTTTAGGGATGTTGATGATTCCCGATTTCAGCATCCTTGCTGAAACTTGAAACTAAACCGCTAAGGTTCTTTCTTAAAACTTAAGAATTAAACTTATTAAACTAAGAGTTTGAATGCCAGTTCGATCCATCCCCTCCAGGAAAAATCGGACTTATTTCTTACTAAACTCAAGTCTTCTATCGGGATTTTAAAAAAATAGCTTTATAGTTTTTTTCAAGAATTGTGATGCAAGGCATGAAAAAGAGACAATTTGCAAGCAAAATGGAAGCGGGAGTGGGTAGGAAATCTTATGTATTGTAAGGGTTTGAGGAGTTTTCAGGGAAAGGCAAAAAAAATGCGCCCTTTAGCTGAATAAAGGGCGCATAAACCATTTTGATGGGTTTTACGGAGAAGCCAGTTAACAATATTCGAATCAAGTATCAGGTCGACGTATCGATAATAGTACGATTAAAGTCGGAGATTTTCTGGCTAAGTTTTAGAAAACCTTCTCCAGGAATCTGTTGCACCAACTCTCCCGACTCACGATCTATAATATGAATAATTATCTCTTGAGTTTTTGGGTCGATCTTATAATCCACCCGATGGTTCGTTGATAAACTTATAGGTTCCAATACTTTGGCTTCTATGGAATCCGTCTTTTCTGTGTTTGTAAGAAGTCTTTGCACAGGATTGTCTATTAGCTGACTTCGGTTTTTCTCCCTACCAGATGTAGGACTCAAATTTGTGAGGCTGTTTCGTTCACCACCTGTAAGGGAGGAAATATCAAGTGACATTTGTCACCTCCTGTTGTTCAAACATTTTTGCAAAAACAAATAAAATAGTATTCAAAAGTTGTTTAAAAACGTTATCCCAGAAGCTGTAATATCGACTGTGGGATCAAGTTTGCCTGACCTACCATGGCGGTTGATGCCTGTACGAGAATCTGATTTCGAGTTAACAAAGCCACTTCTTCGGCGATGTCGGCATCTCGAATGGAAGATTCTGCCGCTTGCAGGTTTTCAACGGATATGGATAGGTTAGAAACCGAACGAACCAACCGGTTTTGTACCGCACCCACTTTACCTCGAGACTGCGTAACGATAGAAAGCGAGTTGTTGATGGCATCCAAAGCTGACAAGGCTCCCGAGGAAGCTGTAACGGACAAATTGTTTATGCTTAGAGACGATGAGGTAACCGCGGTCAAGTTGAGTTGCTCATTCAGGTTGATTCGACTGTCAGATCCACTATCAAGACCTATTTGAATTAGGATCTGATCTGAAGAAGTGGCTGAAGAAGCCAATGAACCATCGACCAGTTTCTGTCCGTTGAACTCAGTGGTGTTTGCGATACGATCGATTTCTAATCGCAGAGCGTCAAATTCCAATTGAATGGTTTGTCGTTCTACAGAGCCGACTGTTCCTGTGGATGCCTGAGAAGAAAGTTCTCTCAAACGGATGAGGATACTGGATTGCTCGTTGAGCGCACCTTCTGTAATGTTGATCAGTGAAATACCGTCATTGGCGTTTCGAACGGCTTGTCGCAGGGTGCGGATATCAGAGCGCAAAGCTTCAGAAATCGCTAAGCCTGCCGCATCATCGGCACCTCTGTTGATCCTGATTCCTGAGGAAATTCGTTCTACTGATTTTGCTAGACGGTCGTTGTTGGTGCCCAAAATCCTTTGGGCATTGATCGAAGCTATGTTGTTGAAAATTCGTACTGGCATTGTAATCCTCCATGATTAATTTTACGGGTTACTGTTTTGGTCTTCGTACCAAAACAAGCCTCCAAGCTTTAACCCTTTAGTGAAGAAACCGTTTCTTCACTATTAAACTTTACTGACCTCCAAATTTAAGTTAACGATTTGCATCTAAATTAGGATACAAACATGCTTAATGAGGCCTATCGGAAAAGCTGTAGATATCTTTAGAAAAAAAGAGGAAGAAAGTGAGCGGAATGTGAGAAGTGGGGGTGGGTGGGTTAAGAAACTACCGAGTTTGAACCGCCTAAGTCATTTGAAATTAATGGTTTTAGGTTTTTGTGGCTCAAGCCCGGTGGTGAATTGTTTTTTTTAATTATTGCAAAATATTCAATAAATTCTGACCGGCCAAATTACTCTGCCCGATCATTGTTACTGAAGCCTGAGTGACAATCTGGTTTCGAGTCAGAATAGCAATTTCTTCAGCGATATCTGCATCTCGAATAGTGGAATCTGCCGCAGTCAAAGTTTCAATCGAGGCTCCGATGGAACCCACTGCTTTTGAAAAACGGTTTTGTACGGCACCGGCTCTTCCTCTGGCGGAACTCAATGCGGCAAAAGCGTCTTCAATTTTATCCAAAGATTTTTGTGCATCTTCCGCTGTTGTCGCCGAAAGATCATTGATTCCTAGCGCCGCAGAATTACTGGCGGCCAGGTTCAGTTCAGCATTGAGGTTGATTCGACTTGATTCTTGTCCATCGATGCCAAGTTGAATCGATAATTGGTCGGAGGCCTGAATGGAATCTGACAAAGAACCGTCTAGCAGGGTTTTACCGTTGAATTGAGCGGTAGACGCAATGCGGTCAACTTCCGCAACCAAGGAGGAGATTTCCAAGTCTAGAGTCTGGCGTTCAAAATCTCCAATCGTTCCCGATGCTCCTTGCGTAGCTAGCTCTTTAAGGCGGATGAGCATACCGGATTGCTCATTGAGAGCGCCTTCTGCGATATTGAGCAGAGAAACTCCGTCATTGAGGTTGCGCGCTCCTTGTCGTAGGGCGCGAATATCAGATCGAAGGCCTTCGGATACGGCTAACCCCGCTACATCGTCTGCGGCTTTGTTGGTGCGTGTTCCGTATGATACTCTTTCTATAGATTGACCAACCCGCTTGCTGTTAATGTCTAAATTTCTTTGGGCTGTATTGGATAAGGTATTATTGAGGATGCTATTGGTAGACATAATTTTTTTCCTTCCCTGAGTTTTTTATCGCACAATTCGTTGTGCGGAAGTAATGAATAGGAGACATGATCTCTAAACTACTCGCCTTTGTTTTTTTATAAAATCACTTGCCGCATGTAGAAATTCCTGAGCTTGCTCATAAGAAGTCGGTGCAGAGTTAGCCGCATGATGATTCTCAATGGCTGTATCCAAACGTCTTTGAATTTCTTGCAAATGGGTTTCTAATGCAGAAGATCGTTGCTTCATGCGAGTTATGATTGCCATTGCATTTTCCAGAATCATCAATGCTTTCAACCCACTTTTTGGGGATTGGATTGATAAAGATCCCAAACCGAGAGATTTCGAGTTGATGCAAGGGATATTTAGGCAGGTATTAAGGTTGATGCGGTTCTGAGGAGAACCATTTGTTCCCACAATCAAGTAAGAGTGTTCTTCCGGTTTAAAGGATGCGGATAGCGAACCATCGAGAGTTTTTTGCCCTTTGTGCTCAAAGGTCTCTGTTGATCGGTCCAGCTCCCTTAATTTTAGGGCAACCTTTACCTCCAAAGTGGCTTTTTCTGAATCTTCCAGATTAGATGCCAAGCCAGGGGAGACCCATTCTTTGACTTGAGATAGAATAGATTCAATCTGACCATAAGCATTCTCCAGTTCGGAGACCAGATCCATTCCCAATAAGATATTGTGAACAGCCTGGTCGAGGCTTTTGATACTGGTTTCTTGACTTGTGGACTTTAAAAATTCCAAATCGGGAATGTCCGAGCCGGATTTGATCGCTTTAATTTTTAGTACAGAATTAGAAACTGTTTTCTGATTCATGACAGACTCCTGACGTTTGATGGGTTAAATCGGTGAATAAAAAAACGATTAAGCCAGCAACTGTAGTATTGACTGTGGAATCAAATTTGCCTGACCTACCATCGCCGTAGAAGCTTGTACGAGAATTTGGTTTCGAGTCAGGGTAGCAACTTCTTCTGCGATATCTGCATCTCGGATAGCAGATTCCGCCGCTTGTAGATTTTCAATAGAAACAGAAATGTTTGCTACGGATCGAGTCAGCCGATTCTGTACCGCACCTACTTTACCGCGAGATTGAGTAACGATTGAAATAGCACTGTTGATATTGTCCAGAGCCGTCAGAGCGTTCGCCGCACTGGTTACCGATAGAACATCAATGGCTAAACTAGTAGATGTGATCGCGGTTAGAGCGATTTCTGTGTTCAAGTTAATTCGACTGTTGGAACCACTGTCGATGCCGACCTGAATAAGAACTTGATTCGCGGTCGATACAGAAGAAGCGAGAGAGCCATCTACCAACCCCTGTCCATTAAATTGGGTGGTTGCCGCGATACGGTCAATCTCTTTACTGAGAGAGGTAAACTCGAGTTGAATGGTTTGTCGTTCTGTGGACCCAACGGTACCCGTTGCGGCCTGAGAGGCCAGCTCTCGAAGTCGAATCAGGATACTGGACTGCTCATTGAGCGCACCCTCTGCCACGTTGATGAGAGAAATACCATCGTTTGCATTTCGGACGGCTTGGCGCAGACCACGAACATCAGAACGCAAGGCTTCTGAAATAGCAAGTCCTGCGGCATCATCCGCACCTCGGTTGATCCTGAGTCCTGAGGAAATTCGTTCTACTGATTTTGCTAGACGGTCGTTGTTGGTGCCCAAAATCCTTTGGGCATTGATCGAAGCTATGTTGCTGAAAATTCGTACTGGCATATCCCTAATCCTCCACCATGAGTTGGAATTTTTTTGCCGCTATAATCCCGGTCTTAAACATTTATTAATATCGTTGAAGAATCTTTATTTAAAGTGGCATTCCTTCATCGCTTCCACCGTGCCCCTGAAGAGTTTTTATTTAGGGTGGCTCTCTTCAGCACTCCACCTGTATTTTCAAACTCGTTAAAGTAAAACTTGAATTTGAAAGTTAGTTTTGTTGCC
>JABIYR010000151.1 GCA_018702695.1 Nitrospina sp.
AGTCCTGCGGCATCATCCGCACCTCGGTTGATCCTGAGTCCTGAGGAAATTCGTTCTACTGATTTTGCTAGACGGTCGTTGTTGGTGCCCAAAATCCTTTGGGCATTGATCGAAGCTATATTGTTGAAAATTCGTAATGCCATATCCCTAATCCTCCACCATGAGTTGGAATTGTTTTGCCGCTATGATCCGGTCTTAAACATTTATTAATATCGTTGAAGAATCTTTATTTAAGGTGGCATTTCTTCATCACTTCCACCGTGCCCCTGAAGAATTTTTATTTAGGGTGGCTTTCTTCAGCACTCCACCTTTATTTTCAAATTCATTAAAGTAAAAACTTGAGTTTGAAAATGCGCTTTGTTGCCCTCAAATCCTTTGGGACAACTCTACTTAATTAGGTTTATCGGTAGAAAATCTTAGAACTTTAATATTAAAGTGAAAA
Source organism: Nitrospina sp. (assembly GCA_018702695.1). Taxonomy (GTDB): domain Bacteria; phylum Nitrospinota; class Nitrospinia; order Nitrospinales; family VA-1; genus LS-NOB. The sequence goes on from JABIYR010000151.1 coordinate 443, forward strand.
ACTAAATATTTTTTTCACGCCAGTTATTTTGCGCAATATCAATATTTAAGGCGGTGGTTTCGGGGTGGTTTATCAGGTAGTTAATGACCGCTTCTAAGTTGAGAGGTGAACTCGGAGAGTGAGGCAAGTTTTTGAAAAGTGCTTCCATAAGCTGAAAATCTCGGTCGGTGTCGACCGTCAAACGAAAATTTTTATCTCTCAAATAATGGGGAGCGTTAACGCGTTTTATACAAAAAGAAGTGGGGTGATCGTGAAACCAGGTTGTTACATGCTCACGATAGATAGAATCTTCGGTCAACGCACTGATCTGTTTCAGAGTCTCCAAGCGAATGATTTCGCAGGAACTTCCTAGTGGAACGGGTTCGTGAGGCAGGGTGTAATCGGCTTTAGCCTGAAGGTGGGCAGAAATTAATGAGCGGAGTAGAGGAGTGTCTATGAGCGGGTTGTCACCGCAGACCCGAATAATATGTTCGGCCTGTACGCTTTCTCCTGCTTTGATGAATCGGCCCAGAACATCTTCTTCGGAGCCTTGGACAACAGGAACGTGAAGTCGGTGTGCAAACTCAAGCAAGGGAGCGTTTGTATCATTGTCGGGAATGGCCAAGATAATGGAGTCGATTTCCGACACCTGTTGCAAACGAATAATGATATGCTCCAGCAAGGGGATGCCTGCAATCGGGTGTAGACTTTTTCCGGGAAACCGGGTGGACCCCATTCGGGCTTGAATGATAGCGGCAACAGAAACCATATTTTATATAAGTAGGTAAGGGTAAGGTTCCTTAAAACAATAGCATTGTAACCTTTAAAGAGTGATTTGTAATGTCGAATTCTATTCTTCCTCTTCTGCGACCGTCTTCATTGCGGCAAGGGGATGTGGTGGGGGTGGTGGCACCGGCAGGGCCTGTGGACAAACATCAGCTTGAGGTCGGGTTAGAGGTGATTCGTCGCATGGGGTTTGAACCTGTGCTGAGCCGAAACATCCATGCCCGTTCGCGCTTTATGGCAGGTTCTGACAAGATGCGGGCGCAAGATATCATGGATATGTTTCGTGACCCCGAAGTACGAGCTATATTCTGTGCACGCGGAGGTTATGGCTCCAACCGTGTTCTTGCTCACCTTGACCCGGATGTGATAAGGCGTAACGCAAAAGTTGTTGTGGGGTCCAGCGATATTACTTTGTTGCTCCATTACCTGGTGCAAAAATGCGGACTGGTGGCGTTTCATGGCCCTATGGTCGCTGGTAGTTTTGGGCGGGCTGAGATGAAAAAGTCTCAGCGTCAATTTAAGGCATTGCTGACCGGCGATGTCAAAGCCCGGCATTTCTGTTCTCCCCGAGCGAAGGTGTTTTCTAAGGGCGTGGCACAGGGGAAACTGACAGGCGGTTGTTTGACCTTATTATGCCGTTCATTAAATACCCCCTATGAAATTCAAACCCGCAACAGAATTTTATTGATCGAAGATGTCAATGAACCTTTATACCGGGTTGATGGCATGTTGTGGCAGTTAAAAAATGCGGGGATGTTTAAGGGGATACGTGGAATTGTTTTGGGAGAAATGGTGAACTGTCGATCACAACGTAAAGGCGATGGAACGATTGAAAATATTCTACAGGATCTTTTTCCCAAGCCTAAATTCCCGATTTTGACTCATTGCCCGATCGGTCACGGTAAGGAAGTTTGGACGCTTCCTTTAGAGACCTCTGCGATTTTGGATAGCGAGTCTAAAACTTTGGAGCTAAAACATTGTGGGGTCAAGATGCGGGCCTGACCGTCACACCTTTGGATTGTAAAAAATCTTTAGTTTCCTGAATGGTGAATTCCTTAAAATGGAAAATGGAAGCGGCCAGCACCGCAGAGGCTTTCCCCTGTTCAATGCCCTCATATAAATGTTCAAGCGTTCCAGCTCCGCCTGAGGCGATGAGGGGAATGGTGGTCGACTCTGAAACGGTTCGATTGAGTTCTAAGTCATAACCAGCCTTGGTTCCATCCCGGTCCATGCTGGTGAGCAATATTTCTCCGGCACCAAAAGATTCCATTTGATGCGCCCACCTTTGCACATGAATGCCAGTTGGTGTTCGCCCACCATGTATATAAACCTCCCAAGCGGGGAGGATGTCAGTTTTTTGCAATAATAAATCAGGGTGCTCAGAAGCCCAGTCCGGATGAGTCGAATTTGATTCGAAAGATGATACTTGCTTGGCATCGATCGCAACCACGATGCACTGAGACCCAAAACGTTTTGCCGCACGTTGTACGAAATCGGGGTCTTTAACGGCGGCAGAGTTGATAGCGACCTTGTCGGCCCCCGCCTTGAGAAGGTTGCGAATATCGTCCAGAGTGCGCACGCCTCCCCCGACTGTTAAAGGCATAAATACCTTCTCTGCGGTGCGGGCGACCACATCAAGAATGATGTCGCGCTTCTCATGCGAGGCAGTGATATCTAAAAAGGTGAGTTCGTCGGCACCCTCGTGTTCGTAAGCCGCGGCAATTTCAACCGGATCGCCAGCATCGCGGAGGTTGACAAAGTTGATGCCTTTGACGACTCGGCCATCTTTTACGTCCAGACAGGGGATGATGCGTTTAGCTAGCATGGAGAGTGTCTCGTGCCTCCTTGAAGGATAGCGTTTTGTCGTAAAATGCTTTTCCAATGATCATGCCTTCAACGCCATAAGACTCTAATTTGGCTAGGTTTGTTATGTCCTCAAGGCGACTCACACCGCCCGATGCGATCACGGGTAACTGAGCCGCTTCGGCAAAAGTCTTGATGCTCTCCAGATTCGGGCCTTGAAGCATGCCATCGCGGCTGATATCCGTGAAAATAAATCCGGCGATTCCATAGCCCTTCATTTTCTGGGCAAGGTCCGTTGCCTTTTGTTGTGATACCTCCACCCATCCTTTTACCGCTACTAAACCATCCTGAGCATCAATGCCGACGATGATTTTTCCGGGGAAACGGCGAGAGGCTTCTTCAACAAACTCCGGCTCCTGCTGAGCCACGGTACCTAGAATGACCCGGTATGCGCCAGCTTTAACATAGGTTTCAATGGTTTCAAGCGTCCGAATGCCTCCGCCCACCTGTATGTCAGCGGAGCTACTATAAATAATGTTTTTGATGATCTCGGCGTTAATGGGAGAACCTTGGAAGGCTCCATCCAGGTCGACAACGTGAATCGTTTGCGCTCCCTCCTCGTCCCAATGGGTGGCATTTGACAGCGGGTCGTTGGAGTAAACGGTTTCCTGATCGGCTTTTCCTTGTGAAAGCCGGACACATCTTCCTTCTTTTATATCTACTGCGGGTATTATTCTCATTGGATGTTTTGATCAAAAGGTTTTTGGATAAAAAGAGATATTAACAGATTCTTAAACAATTCTCATCTTCAACGTTGTTTGCCAAGTCTAAGATTGCGTTATATAATTCACCCGCCTAGAAGAAAAGGATGAATCAAGGAAAAATAGGTTTAAGAACTTGAGTAAGGACAACCGTAGAATATAGGCGCTCAGCAGGATTCTTCAGAAATGACCTGTGTCTGGCAACGCGTTCCTCTCATCTATAGGCCGTTTAAACTACCGAGATCAGTGGGATAGAAAATAAGAGAAACCTTCAACATTGTACAGGAGTGATTTTGAAAGCCAACAGAACTGAATTGGAAGGGGTACTGCTTATAGAGCCTCTCGTTCACGGTGACCCACGTGGACGGTTTTATGAGAGCTATGAAAAGAAAAAATACCAAGCAGTGGGAATTCAGGAAGACTTTGTGCAGGATAATCAATCGCTTTCCCAAAAAAATGTATTAAGAGGCCTTCATTACCGGATCGAACCCGAACAAGCCAAGCTGGTTCGAGTTGTTAAGGGAGAAGTGTTTGATGTCGTCGTGGATATTAGAAAAAACTCCCCCACCTTTGGGAAGTGGCAAAGCTTTATCTTGTCAGCAAGTAATTATTTGCAGTTATATGTTCCGATAGGCTTTGCGCATGGGTTTTGTGTGCTCAGCGATGAGGCGGAGTTTTTATATAAGGTTTCAGAGTCTTACTCGGCAGAAAAAGAAAAAGGAATCCTCTGGAATGACCCGGATATTGGGATAGACTGGCCGATATCGGACCCCATTTTATCTGAAAAAGATAAGATCAACCCACCCCTTAGAAGTCTGAAATGAACGTTTTTAGGAAGTTTTAGATTTCAGGCTGGTTTCTCATACCTGCTTTGTTTTTAGATGGTTTTATCATAGTAGATCGAATCAGAAATAACTTGCTGTCAAGAAATGACTTGCCCTTTTTCGTTCGCTGTAGAAGAAATTATAAAGGTGCAATTTGGTAATGCCGCACTTTAGTACCATCTTGGGGGCGGATACTTTATTTTTGGATAATGAATTTGTGAATATAGGTAGTAATTACCTGACTGCTGATCATTATAAAAAGGTTTTGCTACCGGCCCAGACTGTGTGAAAATGCAGAGTCGTCAATATTATTAAGCAATGTTATATTTTTTGCATTGTTATCATAATAGAGGTGAGGAAAATAATGAAGCGTTTTGTTGAAGGTGCAAGTCGCCAGCAATCGACCCTATTTCCCGATCAGCTTGATGATTATATTGCATAAGATAACCCTGTCAGAGTTGTTGACGTATTCGTTGATGAGATGGACTTGTGCAAGATGGGGTTTAAAATAATACCTGCCCAGACAGGCCGTCCTTCCTATCATCCCGCAACAATGTTGAAAATCTATATTTATGGTTATTAAAATCGCGTCCAGTCTAGCCACCGCCTTGAACATGAGATGTAACGCAATGTTGAGCTTATGTGGTTGCTCGGACGGTTGACCCCTGATTTTAAAACGATTGCTGATTTCCGAAAAAATAACACCAAAGCTATTCAATCGGTTTGCCGTGAATTCGTCATGA
>JABIYR010000067.1 GCA_018702695.1 Nitrospina sp.
TACCAAGAGGCCACATACCAGCTTAGGCTATCGACCTCCAGCACCCGAGGTCATCATGTTGCCAAAGATGAATGTGAAAAATGAACTCTAAAAATGGACTAACTAACGGGGTTTGGTCAGGGGAATGATAGGGGGATGATCCTTCGACAAGCTCAGGATGACAGGTCAAAGTCCTCAGGGTGACAACCGACATCTCTGAGTGCAAGCCGTCCTTGTTCCTCTTGATATGAAGGCTGTCATAGCTGTTTGAATCACCCCAGCCTCTCGTGGTATCCAACCTTGGTCTTCGTGCTAGGGACGGGTATTTTGAGAAAGAGGGGTGCATTGGAGTTGCCCCTTCTGCGAAGGGGGTTAGGGGGATTTTCCTTTTTCTGTATTTGTTGAGGCTTCGAAAATATTATTGGATAATTTTGGCTCTATCTTTTGGCTCTATCTTTTGGGTCTTATGATATTTAACTTTCCACCTTTCTCAACGCCATCTTATAAAGCATTTCCGCCTCTTTACTCATCCTGCTCATTAGGTTGGATATGCTAACTTGATTAAAATGTACGAACACCTCTTATCAGGCAAAGCTAAATACTGCGCCTAATACACCGCCAAATATTCCGCCCCAAACAACCAGCCAGCCTAGATGAACTTTGATGATTTTTTGAACTATTTCCTTCACTAATTGAGGTGTTAATTCATTCAAACGTTTATCAATAATCGTTTCTATTTTAGACACAATATCCTGACCTACTTTGTGAGAATCTAACCCCTGCTTCAAGACATTTTTAAAACGATCAGACTCGACCATTTCGCGCAATGTAGTTTGCATTTTTTTCGTGAAGGGTTCTCTTAAAGGAATGAGCGCCTGCTCCCCACCCATCATTTGTAACGTTGCCCCGAAAGGAGACTCCATGATGGACGTCACTAAGCCCGTATAAATTTTGTCATAATCTATGGCGTTCAAGAGTGGGTCGATATTAAGAATATGGCTGCCCTGCTGTTCTTCTGCTTCAATAAACTGTTCTACATTTTCCTGAGTAAAAAACTGATTCATCATTAAGTCTTTAATCGCTGACTTAAATTCATCAAAACGATTCGGGATGACTCCCGAACCATATAAAAATGGCACTTTCTCAAACAACATATGAATCGCCACCCAGTTGGTGAATGCACCTGAGAGCGCAAAAAAACCAATGGATTTCACCAAATCTGGTTCTACAGGGCTTAAATAACTAGCAACAATAATTAAAACAGCGATTAAATTAGTAACAAAACTTTTGTTGAAAATATCCATTATGGTTTTATCTTTCTTATTTTTTTAATAGGGTAGAGGGAGGGTCTTGTTTAGTGGGACCCGCTTCAGTCAAAGTTAAGCTAACATCAGGATGATATTATGCTGTTGTCAGGGGCTCCCCTGTTTTTTTTCCTTACTATATACCTAGTCAAGTGTTTATCCATAGTCTGGGTCATGATGGGTTACGACCTGTTGCTATCTTATATCAAATATCAGACTCGTTTCGCGCATTCGATTGACATTCTCACTATTCCCGGTGGAACCTTCCCGATAAACAGCAAAGTTAAACAAACTTGTGCCAGATAATATATGTCACGTTTTCTCTTCAAGTTTTGCTACTTGTGGCATCTATTTATGAAACCTAATCTAGTTTTATCTCATCTTAAATAAACATACTAACCAATTTTTAATGTTTAATGACTGGAGAGCTAATAGATGAAAAAATTTATGGCACTAACTATATGTATATTCATGATGTTTGCTAGTGTCCTCACAGTAGATGCAGGGGACCATCGCGGACCTGACGGAAGGCTGAAAGTCTTGTACCATATCGACAGCCCGGACGTTAAAGTTGCTAAGTATGCCATGGCGTTGATCAATAAACACATTGAGGCCGAGGGTGGACAGGACAAGATCGATTTGAAAGTTGTCGTGCATGGCCCAGCCCTGATGTTGTTTGATAAAGTAGATGCCGACCCGGGGCTAGTGAAAAAGCTCAAAATGGCAATAGCTAAAGGCGTCCAACCGGAAATGTGTCAGGTTTCCATGAAACTATTCGACAAACCCCTCGCTACACTACTGGATGGATTTATCCCAACGGTACATCCTGTAGCCGTTAAGCGTATCGCCGATTTGCAGGAAGAAGGCTATCTTTATATTAAGCCATAGAGGTCAACGTCTTCATGTCCCGAGAATACGCCGAGTGGGGAGTTAAACCGATTTAACGGTCAGTTTGGGGTGCAGTTGTTGTTGCAGTTGGGTTTGGATGTATTGCAGGGTTCCGCTGGTGGAGGTGGGGCAACTGCCGCACGCACCTTGATAGTGGATACTGACGATGTCGCCTTCGATGCCTTTGAGTTCTACACCGCCGCCGTCTTGCGCTAGGTTGGTGCGGATCGAACGGTTGAGCACCATTTCGATGCCTTGCAGTTTCTTTTCGTTATTGAGGTTGGCGAAGTTAACAACATCGACTTCACTCAATTGAATCTTGCCTTCGGCCTGATACAGGGTGACGGTGTCTTCGATGGTTTTCCACACTCTATCTTTGAGGGGAACCCAACTTGTTTTATCGTCTTTGGTCACGGTGATAAAATTATCCATGACGAACACGCTGAGGATGCCGGGTCGCTCGAACAGGGCTGTCGCCATCTTATCGCCTTCGGCTTCTTTCTTGTTAGCGAAGGAGATATTGCCGTTATCTAACACCACGGCATTGATGACAAATTGCAGGGCATTGGGGTTCGGGGTCTCTTTGGTGCGCACCACTTTCAATGCTTTTTTGGTGTTGGCTTGTGCTTTCGGTTTTGGCTTTTTGGCCGGTGCGCTTTTTTCTTTTGCTTTGGCCTGCATGGCCATAACTTCGCTGATCTTCACAACAAAAAACTCCCCAGTTTTAATGAATGAATCTCATATTAATCTATTCAAACGCCGGAACCAATATTTATCTGACTCATTCGGCTCGAGAAGGCATCTCCACCGTCTGGGTGGAGATCACCCGTCGTCCGTTGAGCGATTGCAGGGCTTCGTAGGCGACAAAAATGGCTAGCCCGATTAGCACAACTGCCGCCGTCCCCAAAAACATATTCGGCTCGGGGGCGGTGAAAAATTGATAGGCCTGCCAAGCTAATGCACCGATGGTGGTCACCACCATGAACAAGGCAGGATAGAGAACATAATGCGTCGGACGTTTGACCGCCATCAACCAAGTTGCCACCACGAACAGGGCCACGGCGGCAATGAGCTGATTGGTCGCTCCAAAAATGGGCCAGATTTTCTGCCAGCCATCGGTCGCGCCAATCAGGTAGGCGACAAACACCACGGTCACGGTGACAAAATATTTATTACAAAAAACGGGCATTTGTTTGCCCAAGGCTTCTTGCACCAGAAAGCGGGTGATGCGCACTGCCGTATCGAGGGTGGTCAGCACAAAGGTGTTCAATGCCAGCACAGCTATCATGGAGGCTATGGTAAAACTCAAAATAGGCAACATCTGGTGCACCACGTTGCCGTAGCCATTGCCGAAGGCTAAAATCCACCCGCCGGATTGCAAGGTCTCGCGGAACCCTAATTGCGTCATGTCGATGCCACCACCTTCTGGAGCCACCCAATACAGGCCACCGCCAACCATTAAAACGGTGACGACTGCCACCACGCCTTCGGTGAGCATACCGCCATAAGCGATGGCTTTGCCTTGAGTTTCGTTGGTCAATTGCTTGGAAGTCGTACCCCCTGCAACTAGGGAATGAAAACCGGACACGGCCCCACAGGCCACGAGCACAAACAGCATGGGCCAGACTGGCCCTTGCACATCAGACATGGCCCCGCGCCAAGCCGGGGTGTTCAAACCGGGGGCCACCCATAACAATGAAATGATTCCCAGCGACATGGAGCCAAACAGGATGAATGTCGATAAATAATCGCGCGGTTGCAACAGGGTTTGCACGGGCATGACTGAGGCCACTCCGGCATAAATCATCAACACCACAAACCAGAACATAAGCGGCGAAAGCCCCATCACACCTACTTCTGGCAGGGGCATTGGAATTTTGAAACCGATATAAATATTTACGATAACAGCCAGCACAGCCAAAGCGGAGGCAATTTTAAGGCTGAAATTCTTTTTGTACAGACACCAACCGAGAATCATGGAAACGGGAATGATGGCAAAAGTCGGGAACACCATTTCGGGTTGTGCGATGAGGGTTTTGGCCGCCACCACCCCAAAAACGGCGATCACCAATAGCATTGCCAAAATGAGAAATATGGCAAACACGTTTTTGGCGCGTGTGCCCATGGTGGTCTCTGCGATATCGGCGATGGAACTGCCACCATTGCGCACGGAGATCATCAAGGCCAGATAGTCGTGCACGGCCCCGATGAACACATTGCCGATCAATATCCAAAAGAGCGTGATGGCCCAGCCAAAATGGTGCATAGCGATGATCGGCCCGATGACTGGCCCGGCCCCGGCGATGGAGGCGAAGTTATGCCCAAACAACACCAACGGCTTGCTGGGAACATAGTCCACACCATCGTTTTGTTCGATAGCAGGGGTGGGTCGATTGGCTTCGGGCCGAATCAGTTCTCGATCCAGCTTTGCCGCATAGGAACGATAACCAACGAAATAAAAAAATAGGCAGGCAAAAACCAAAATGCCAAGGGTCAGCATAAATAAACCTTTAAAAGGATAGAACGATACCTCCCCCAAAACCAAGTTTCCTTTTGGCTAGGGGGCTACGGGTATTATATCAAAATTGATGTAGGCAGGGAAAAATGTGCTATGCGAAAATGCGTGGAACTAGAATGCAGACTCAAGCTGAATGGTCTGTTCTCGGTCTGGCCCGGTTGAGACCATCATGAATGGAGTTTCAACAAGATCGCTCAATTGCTGAATATAACGTTTGGCATTTTCAGGAAGACGGTCAAAGTCTTGGATTCCGACAGTGCTTTCTGACCAGCCTTCAAACTCGGCATAAACCGGTTTGCAGTTTTGTAAAATTTCCGGGTCGGCTGGCATATCTGGGAAAACTTTGCCTTTATATTCATAACCGGTGCAGACTTTGATGGTTTTGAAGCCATCCAACACATCAATTTTAGTGAGAACCAACGCATCGATGCCATTAAGGTGAACGCCGTATCGGGCGACCACGGCATCGAACCATCCGCATCGTCGCGCCCGCCCAGTGGTGGCTCCAAACTCATGCCCGACCTTGCCCAGACGCTCGCCATCACCGTCAAACAACTCGGTGGGAAAAGGGCCTTCGCCCACACGGGTGGTGTAGGCCTTGATCACTCCAAAGGCTTTATCGATTTTGGTCGGTGGTATGCCCAGCCCTGTGCATGCCCCCCCTGCTGTTGAGTTGGACGAAGTCACAAAGGGATAGGTGCCATGATCGACATCCAGCATCGTTCCTTGTGCGCCTTCACATAATATATTTTTCCCCAGAGCGATCTGGTCGCGCATGAGAATATGCGTATCGGCAATATATTTCAAAATGGTTTCTCGATAACTCAACAACTCGTCAAACAGGCTGTTGAACTCTGGCAACTCACTGCCATAAAGGCTGTTTAAAATCTTTTGTTTCTCTTGATAGTTGGCTTGCAATCTGTCTTTCAAATAAGCTTCATCTCGCAGGTCGCAAGCGCGGATTCCTGCGCGAGCAATTTTGTCTGCGTAGGAGGGGCCGATGCCTCTGCCGGTGGTGCCAATTTTTTGAAACCCGCCGCCGCTTTCCCGGCCTTTATCACTGGTGCCATGATAAGGCATGATGATGTTTGCTCGATCACTGATTACCAGTCGGCCTTCTAGGTTCACTCCGGTTTCTTCTAACTGACGCATTTCATCGACCAGTGCTTGAGGGTCTAGCACCACACCATTGCCGATCACGCATAATTTATTTTCATGAAATATTCCGGATGGGATGAGATGCAGAACAAATTGTTTCTCATTGAAACAAATGGTATGTCCGGCATTATGACCGCCCTGATAGCGCGCCACGACATCAACATTTTCTGCGAGCAGATCAATGATCTTGCCCTTGCCTTCATCTCCCCACTGCATTCCCACTACAACCACAACCGGCATGAATCTCTCCAAATAAACAACTTTAATGATAAATTTTGGCCCAGCGCGCTATTATCCCCACCCCTCCCCTGCTTGTCAACTGCTAGCGGGTGAACTTTTTGAGGAAGGATTTTATCGTGCCAACGGGAACCATTGGCCCAATATCAATGCCAGGACAAAATCCACCCACCAACCGCCACATAGGCTTGGAGTCCATATTTTCCTTCCAAAATGGGTAAGACTCGCATTGTTTCGGTTTAGCCGGGTGAATGCCGCACCCTTGATCGGTCAAAAAGGCACAGGGTGCGCCTTCTTCCCCCACCTCTAAGACCCAAGAGTTGCCATCACGCTTGAGAAAGACCTTCTTAAATTCGGCGGGAGAGGTGTTCAAGAAATCAGCGGCTTTGCGGATATCTGTGCGATCAAAATGCACGATACCCGGTCGAACACAACATTTGACACAATCGACCTGACATTCAAAACGCAGCGGTTCTTTTTCCCACCATTCAGTCATGCGCTCTGTCCATCTGGAATGGTATTAGAATATGACAAGGTCGTCACGGTGAACCACTTCTTCGTAAAAAGATTTGCCCATCAAACTGCGCACTGCAGAGGTTTTCAGGCCTTTAATATTTTCGAGATCGCGGGAATTATAATTGACCAAACCGCGACCGATTTCTTTTCCCAATTCATCAAGCAAGGTCACGGCATTGCCAAACTCGAAACTGCCCGTCACTTTTAACAAGCCTGCTGGAAGCAAACTTTTACCTCTTTCCAGCAACGCTTTCCGAGCCCCTGTATCCAGAGTCAGGGTTCCGGCAGATTTCAGCGTATGGGCGATCCAATGCTTGCGGTCACGAATCTTGCCTTTCCCCGACCAAAATAAGGTTCCCACCTCTTTTCCGGCAAAGATGTTTTCGATGACTTTTTCGTCCAACCCATTCACCACCAAGGTAGGGATGCCAAAGCTCATGGTTTTTTTTGCCGCTCTGACCTTCGTGACCATTCCCCCTACGGTTAAATGGTTATTACTTTTTCCGGCAATTTTCTCGATGTCTTCATTGACCTTGGAAATATGTGAAAGCAGTTGCGCTTTTTCAACCCCTGCCTTGACTTTCACTGACGGGTCCCGATCGTACAAACCTTCGACATCGGAAAGAATGATTAACAGCTGTGCATCGACCAGACAAGCCACCGTTGCAGAAAGCGAATCGTTATCGCCAATCTTAATCTCTTCAACCGTAACCGAATCGTTCTCATTGATGATGGGGATGACCCCCTTTTCCAGAAGCGTCTCAATGGTGTGCTTGGCGTTCAGATAACGTTTGCGGTTTCCCAAGTCATCATGGCTCAAAAGAATCTGCGCCACCTTCAGTTCTTTTTTCTCGAACGCCTTCTCATAGGTATGCATCAAAAAACTTTGACCAATGGCCGCACAAGCCTGCTTCTCCGGGACGGTTAAATCGGCCCGGGCAAACTCCAAGCGTTCCCGCCCGGCCATGATTGCCCCTGACGAGACCAGCACGACATCAATCCCTCTATCACGGATGGTTTTGATTTTACGCGCATAATGCCGCACCCAGTCGCGGCTCAGGCCACATTCTAACGGCGAGCGCCCTTTATCTCGATTGGAGATGACACTGCTCCCAATCTTGACCACCACACGCTTAACGCCTTGCAATATATCTTCACGAACTGCCATTTTTTATGAGATGCCTCAAAGTCTTACTTGAAATAAAAAACCACAAAAGAAAATGTAACCTAAATTCACAGTGAGGTCATCCCTTAATATGAGAGTTTTTTAAGGTTTCGGTTATAAACTGATTGAGAGCGTTAAAATATTCGTCTCCACCCAGAACATAGGTATCATTGTGCCCAGCCCCGGCAATGCTGTAAAAGGTTTTCGGCTCGGCCGCCGCATCAAACAGTTTACGGCCCATATCATAAGGGACAATTTCGTCATCGGTGCCATGCAGAAAAAGTTTTGGAAGCCTAAGATGGGGCACTTTGCTCACCGCATCAAGCTTCGACTTCATTGCCCAACCCAGAGGAATGAGTGGGAATATTTTTCGCGCCATATCCGACGAGTTGGTGAATACAGACTCCAAAAGCAACCCCTTTGCAGGCCAGTTCATAGCCGTCTGTACAGCGCAAATGCCTCCTAAAGAACGCCCAAATAAAAACAATGTGTCAACAGAAACCCCATCCAACCTGAGAACAGCATCGTAAGCCGCTTGCGAGTCTTTATAAATTCCCGCTTCACTGGGCACCCCTTCACTGCGCCCGTAACCCCGGTAATCAAAAATAAAAACATTCAGGTTCAGTCGAGCCAGACGCTGGATATTGTCCAACCGATGGCTGATGTTGCCCGCATTGCCATGAAACCATAACAGGGTGGCGACTGCATTTTCAGCCGGAATAAACCAACCATGCAATTTAACGCCATCCTCGGCGGTGAAATAAATGTCCTGTGCTAAAACGCCTTCTGAGGCGGGGCTCCAGAACCCATCGGGATAGCGGGAAGGATGAAAAATTATTTTATTTTCTGAAGACAACAGAAAAGCGGCATAAACCAGAAGCAGAAAAACCAATAGACCGACAAACTGAACCCCCGTCACCTTACGAACTCGGGTCTTCAATTTTAGTGACATTTATGATGAGGCCTTTCACCGAATCGACTCGCACCGATTCTCCTGTCATGATCTCGCCTTCACATTCCGCTTCCCACAATTCACCGTGAGCCATAACAAGGCCTTTCGGGTTCAAAGCTTCTTTGACCACACCGGTCTCCCCCACCATTCCTTCTTTTCCGCCCAGTTTTCTCAGGCTACGTGTACGCGTGGCGAGAACCACAATCCCTAATGATAGGGCCACTGTCAAACCCAGCGTGGGGTACAGAATAGCGCGGGAAATTTGCAAAGCCGGGTCATCGCTATCTATCAGCATGGTCGACCCCAAAAATATTGAAATCGCCCCGGAAACCGACAACAGACCATAGCTCATCACATTGATTTCAGCGATAAATAGAATCACCCCAAGAAGAATCAGCAAAAACCCAGCATAGTTGATAGGCAAAGCCTGCATTGCATAGAAGGCAAGAATGAGGCTGATCGATCCCACCACACCGGGCAAAATCAGACCGGGGTTGGACAACTCGAAATAAAGCCCGACCAAACCAAGCATCATGAGTATATAGGTGATATTTGGGTTGGAAATAATATCCAACAGCTTTTGCCGCGCGTTCATTTCATGATAAACAATTTGCAGATTTTTCGTATCGAGGGTGATGAGGCCAGACGCGACAGACACTTCTTTTCCATCCACGGCGAGCACCAAGGCTTTCACGTCTGCGGCAATCAGGTCAACCACATTCAGCCGTAACGCCTCTTCTGCTGATATTGAAACACTTTTTACAACGGCCAACTCGGCCCAATGCGCATTGCGTTTTCTCAGCTCCGCCAGAGAACGGATGTAAGCGGCGGCATCGTTGACCACTTTTTTCTCCATGGTTTTCGCCTGCTCGTCTTGCCCTCCCCCTCCCATCATATTTACCGGGTGAGCGGCACCGATATTCGTCCCCGGTGCCATGGCGGCAATATGAGAAGCGATGGTTATAAATGTCCCGGCAGAGGCGGCCCGCGATCCGCTCGGCGCAACAAATGAGGCAACGGGAACCTGAGAACTCTGAATCTTCTTTATAATTTGTCGCATGGAAGTGTCCAGACCACCGGGAGTATCCATATGCAACACAAGCAATGCTTCTTGATCGTGATTGGCTTGGCTGATTTCTTGGGAAACGTATTCGGCAACGGCGGGGTTGATGGCTCCAGATATTTTAACAACCACCACAAGATCTTTGGAATGAGCAGGAGGAACGAATAGAAACCCTATCAGTAACAAAAATATAAAATATTTTTTCATGAGGATCACCAACATGTCATAAGTTTTCCATCCATGTACAATAATATTGTTCCACAGGAAAATTGATAAAGCAAACCCCGCCAAATATGATTTTACGTTACCGTTGCCATGTTTAATGCTAAACTGCAAGTCAAAGATTAGACTTCATTGCCAGAAAGGTTCCATGGACTATAAAACTCTGTTTATTGTTGACCCCATTCGGGGCGAGCGCATTCAATTGGCGAAATTTCTCAGTGAGGAAGTTTTTACCATCATGACATTTGTGTCGCCCAACGATTGCTTCAAAAAACCCGATCTCATTACTTGCAACCTGATGGTATTTGTTCCTCGTAAAGAAAAAAACGAAATCAAGCACCTCATGAATATGAAAAAGAAGTTCAGGAAAACGCCGTTAGTTTTTCTTCTCAATGACGATTTCCCCGATATCAATTTGACTGAAATCAAGGAAAATGGCTTCCCGAATGTTTATAAAGCTGCTAACAAAGAAAAAGTACGCGAAATCATGTTAGGCCTCCTTGCTGAAGAAGGTTTGCCACCTCGAACCGAAGTGCCACACCCCGTCCCCATTTCCAAAGAAGTACAAAAAGCTCTATCTGAAAGGCCTGCATGAGTAATACACCCAAAATCACCCAAACGATACCAGCAGGCCCTTTGAAAATAGGCGGACAAAACCCGCTTGCCTTAATTGCTGGGCCTTGCGTCATTGAATCTGAAAAAATCACCCGAGACATTGCCGAAAAACTCAAACGCATCACCACAGACCTCGGAATTCCATTCATATTCAAGGCGTCTTACGATAAAGCCAACCGATCTTCCATTCAATCGTTTCGAGGCCCGGGGCTCAAAGAGGGGTTAAGAATCCTGCAAAAAATCAAAACCGATTTAGACCTTCCCGTCTTGTCCGATGTCCACAGCGAAGAGCAAATCGAACCTGCGGCAGAAGTGCTTGATGTTTTACAGATCCCCGCTTTTCTTTGCCGACAAACCGACCTTTTGGTCAAAGCCGCTCAAACGGGCAAACCGATCAATGTCAAAAAGGGTCAGTTCATGGCTCCTTGGGATATGAAGAATGTCGTACACAAACTAGAACAAAGCGGAAATAAAAATATCCTGCTGACAGAACGAGGAGTGACCTTTGGTTACAATAATCTCGTGGTCGATATGCGCTCTCTGGTATTAATGCGAGACTATGGCTACCCCATCATCTTTGATTCCACCCACAGCCTGCAACAACCTGGAGGCCAAGGCACATGCAGTGGCGGGCAAAGAGAGATGGTTCCCGACCTCGCCCGTGGAGCGGTGGCAGTGGGTTGTGATGCTCTATTTATGGAAACTCACCCCGACCCAGACCAAGCCTTGTCTGATGGCCCTAATATGCTAAAGATCGACCTTCTTCCCGAACTTCTGGAGCAATTAGTGGCACTCGACCAACTCGTACGCGGTAAAAGACCCGTTTCATAATCTCGCCCAGCAGAAAATCAAAATAGATGCACCGAAAAATAATTCCAGACATATCTATTCCAGCCAAACAGCGCCTGATCTAGCCCTATTGATTATTGGTAAAAGTGTTTTGATTCAAAAGAGGGGGGGGGAGGCTCCCTTAATAGGGAGCCGGAGAGATACAACTAGTTAGCCATCGATTTTGGCACGCCACGGATTGGGCCACTTGGAGGTAAACCCAATCCGTTGGAGGTGGCAGTGCCAGTTCGAATCTTCAATATCTTATAAAGCAATTGCCATGCCATTCCCTCACCACGCCACACATAAACCTACAACCCCTTATAAATAAACACTTGTCCAATACTTCTTTGATATCGAGGTGAGTCAAAAAAGCAACAAGTGAGGCAGTTTTTCCCTGCTCCCCGTCAATTTTTGCCTGATTTACAATTCAGGAGCGATTCAAGGCGGTCTACATCGAGGGTCAGTCCTGCGAAAAAATGATTGCGGCTTTTGATAGCCCGGAAACACTGTTTAACCTCGACCCACCCTACGGAATTCCAGTTGTTGTGCAGGGCCAGAATTTCTCTATGATATAGTCCATTAAATTACCCTCTAATTTTAATGGACCCACGACCCTATGAACCAGAAAATAAATTCGTACGCATTGTTCAGCCCCTTCCAGTTGGGCGATCTTACTTTGAAAAATCGTATTGCTCTTGCACCTATGACGCGAGCCCGTGCGGGTTCGATGCAAATGCCTAACGCGTTAATGGCTGAATATTATTCGCAACGGTCAGAGGCAGGACTTCTCATCACGGAAGGAACTTTTATCTCGAAACAGGCCGTGGGTTGGGTCAATGCACCGGGTATCTATACCGATGAGCAAGCAGAAGCGTGGAAAATAGTTACGGAGGCGGTTCATTCGAAGGGATCAAAAATTTTTCTCCAATTGTGGCATTGTGGCCGGGCTTCACACAGCGCATTTCATGGCGGAGATCTTGCCGTGGCTCCATCTGCAATAAAACTTAATGACAAATATATACATACCCCGGATGGTAAAAAAGACCTCGAAGTGCCAAGGGCGCTGGACACAGATGAGATTTCGCAAATTGTAAATGATTACAAGCAGGCGGCAAGAAGAGCTAAAGAAGCAGGTTTCGATGGTGTTGAGATTCATAGTGCTAACGGGTATTTAATCGACGAGTTCCTGCAGTCAAAAACCAATAAACGAACGGATCGTTATGGGGGTAGCCTCGAAAATCGGTTTCGGTTTCTTCATGAAATTGTCAACGCGGTTACTGAAGTCTGGCCGGCCAACCGAGTGGGCGCGCGGCTCAGTCCCAATGGGAATTATAATGACATGGGTTCTGAAGACTATCGAGAGTCCTTTACCTATTTCGCCAGCCA
>JABIYR010000063.1 GCA_018702695.1 Nitrospina sp.
GCTCTCGCCAACAATATTAAAGTTTTCTGTGTCGAGTTTTATCTTCATAATATGAGAATACTACAACCAAAACCATATAACTGTCAACTTTTTCAACATGTTAGATAGCCACCGCGCAACACCCAATAACGTCAAATATTCAACAGCAGGAAAAACAGCATTACAATCTTAACGCGTTCAGTTTGACGGATAGTTTGACGGGGGGAACGACCAAGGGGAATGGGCGTCTAGCTCAAGACATTTTTTCAAGGCTATTCTTCGGGGTGGTAGGGCGCAACGTTTTCATGCTCATTAGGGTCGTTGCGTGAAACAATGGCCAGAGCTGGTTCGCTGTCGGAAAGATTCACAGGTTTATGCGGTACTCCCGGCGGAATGAAAACAAAATCGCCTTCTTCGTTTACCACCGACTCTTGTAAGTTTTCACCATATTGAGTTTCGACCCGGCCCTTCAGCAAATAAATCGCCGTTTCAAAATCTTTATGGTAATGCGCTTTGGGCGACCCTCCTGGTGGAATCACCACCAAATTCATGGACAAGCCCATCGCCCCAGCCGTTGCGGTGGATATTCCTACATAATAGGGCAGGTTTTGTTGGGTCGTTATCGCTTGATCAGGACGTACCGTCACCACTTTTCTATCACGGTCCAAACTCATGGCACACCTCTTTGATCGGTTAAATATCGATGTAGAGACCGTCCTCCTCAACCATGACTTTATAGGTGGGGGTGGTGTCGGAGCGGTTGAATTTGCAATAACCTTTTTTAACATTCCAACCGCATTCGTCTTTATGGCAGAAGGTAAAATCTCCCTTTAATACGCCTTTACCCAAACTACCTTCGCAACAACGACATTGATCAGTGAGACAATAAAGTTTGCCATCGACCTTAAAAAGAGCCAGAACATAATCGATCTCGGTAAAGTCGTGCTTAAATGGAATTTGCTTTCCGGTTCCTTCGGCGGGTGCATCGCCAAGGTCTAATATTTTGCATCGAGACATAAGTTTAATCAGTCCTGAGGTAGGTAGGGACCATAACGGTCACGATAATATTTTTCCAGATCCCAGCGGAATTTATCTTTAAGGTGAGGAAGTTCTTGCGCGACTTCATGATCATAGGCCACATATTCTGTGGATTTTTTCTCAACATCTTCTTCTCGTTTGACATTCGGGTCCAAATAAGAATCTCCCAATGCGGAAGACCCCACTATAAGCCCTTGACCTTTTTTAATCCATCGGCCCAGCATGAGCCTTTCTTCTTCTGTTCCTGGTTCTATCGCCATAATTTAAGCCCGTCTTCGCACCTATTTTAAGAACAACCGACACGCAACCGCACCGAAATTTGTCCGTTTAGTATATTGCGCAACCCTCTCTTCTGAAAAGTTGCATTATCAGGGGTCAATAAGGTAGCATAAAGACCGATCCATTATCAATTTTGTCGTTAACCTTTGGAAGCCTCTGGGTATCCATTATTTTTTTAGAAGGACTCTCTTTTATGTCATCACAACAACAATCGGAAAAAACGGCGGAAGAACATTTCAAAGATGGTTTGGCATTCAGCAAACTGGGTGACGACCGCAGAACTTTTGAATCTTACCAAAAAGCCATTGATCTGGACCCCGACCATTTCCTAGCCCATTTCAACCTGGGTATCCGCTACGGAAAACTCCGCATGAATCTGGAGGCTTCGAAATCCTTTCGGGAAGCGTTACGCCTAAAACCAGAGGCCCCAATGGTTCATTACAGTCTGGCTGTGGTCAGCAACTTCATTGGCGAGATGGATGAAGCGTTCAAGCATTATCAAGAAGCCATTCGTATCAACCCCGATTTCGGCAGAGCCCACAGCAACTTGGCGATGCTACATTATGCTCTCAAACGAGGTAAAGAAACCATTCATCACCTCGTCAAAGCGGCAGACCTTTTCAAGCAAACCGGTGACGAGTTCATGGAAAAAAATGCTCGCGACCTCATTAAGGAATGTGGCCGAGAATTCGACCTGACTCCTGACGATTGCAAAACTCTCTAAGGTCGACTCTCAATGGATTTTGATGTTGTAGTGGTTGGCGGCGGCTCTGCGGGTTATTCTGCGGCTTCCACTGCCCAGTCTTTAGGAGCACGGGTCGCCATCATTGACCCCGGCCCTTTAGGGGGGTTATGCATTCTCAGAGGGTGTATGCCCACCAAAGCGATTCTGCGTTCATCCGATATCATGGCATTGATGCATCGAGCTGAAGAGTTCGGCCTTCAACCTGTGCAAGCACAGGCCCATCTCCCTGCTATCAATGACCGCAAGAACAAACTCATTCAGGAGTTTGCCGATTACCGCATCGAACAACTCAACGACTCACGATTCACTCTCATTCAGGAACGAGCAGAGTTTATTTCGCCGCACGAAATCCGTGTTGGCAATAGGACCCTCAAAGCCAAATCGTTCATCATCGCTACCGGTTCCGTCGTTGCCGACTTCCCCATCCCCGGTCTCCAAGAAACGGGGTTCATCACCAGCGACGATGTTCTACAAATGCGTCAAGCGCCTGAATCGATCATTGTATTGGGGGCCGGAGCTGTAGCGGTTGAACTGGCTCAATTTCTATTGCGCATCGGCGTTAAAACAACGCTCCTGCAAAGAAGTCCGCATATTTTATCTCAGGGAGATGAAGATCTAGCTCGACCTGTCGAACAACGTTTCAGACAAGAGGGAATGGATCTGTACACCGAAACAAAAATTCTCCGAGCCGCAAAAGAACCAGAAGGCTCGACCCTTTATTTCCAACATGAGGGAAAAGAAAAACGCGTGCAGGCACAATTCATCCTGCAAGCATTGGGGCGCAAGCCCAATATTGCAGGGCTTCATCTAGAATCAGCCGGTGTCGAAATCGAGCGAGGCCGCATCAAAGTGGATGCCAAAATGAAAACCAGTCAACCGCATATTTTTGCAGTCGGCGATGTCAACGGAATTCATGAGGTGGTTCATATCGCCATTCAACAAGGCGAGGTGGCGGGCTTTAATGCCACCCACCCTGACAATGAAAAAGAGGTCGATGACCGCCTCAAAGCCTCAGTCGTCTTCACCGACCCGGCAGTGGCAAGTGTGGGTTTGAGCGAAAAGGAATGCAAGGCCGCAAACATTGCTTATATTGCAGCATCCCACCATTTTGACGATCATGGCAAGTCGATGTGTTTGGGGGAAACGCTTGGGCATGTAAAAATCTTATGCGATCCAGCTAGCGGGGAAGTTCTCGGCGGGCATATTGTCGGCCCGGAAGCGGGAGAGTTGATTCATGAACTCATCACGCTCATGCATTTTCGTGGGACGGTTAAAGACTTGGCAGAAATTCCACATTACCACCCGACCCTAGCGGAAATCCTGACTTATCCAGCAGAAGAACTGCTTGAGCAATTGGCCTGAACTACATCGTTGTCAAGACTTCGGCCAAACGGTCCATATCTTCACGGGTGTTCAAATCGGTGGCACACATCAGCAGGCAATTTTTCAATTCCGGGTAATGCGGTTCTAAAGGATAGCCTCCAATGATGCGCTCTTGCTTCAGAGCCGATAAGACTTCCTCTACCGGACGAGGGCATTCGAGAACAAATTCATTAAATGTGTCGGTGGTAAAACGAATTTTGAAATTTGGCACATGCGCCAACTTATTTTTCAAATAATCTGCTTTTCTCAAATTCAATAAAGCCAGCTCACGAAAACCCTGTTTCCCCAGAGTGGACATGAAAATAGCCGTGGCCAAAGCGCACAGCCCTTGATTGGTACAAATATTTGAGGTCGCTCGCTCGCGCCGAATATGCTGTTCACGGGTGGACAAGGTCAAGACATAAGCCCGTTTTCCATTCTGGTCTACCGTTTCCCCCGCTAGACGACCCGGCATTTGTCTGAGAAATTTTTCTCGTGTTGCGAAAAAGCCCACATAAGGCCCGCCATAAGAAACTGGCAAACCCAGCGACTGCCCTTCCCCCACCACAATATCCGCACCATGCACTCCCGGTGCTTGCAGGATACCTAAAGATAAAGCTTCTGCCACGACAACGATCAGGAGTGTCCCATTTTCTGCTAATTTTTCTTGCAACGAAGCATACTCTTCAACCGTCCCCAAAAAGTTTGGTGTTTGCAGAACCACAGCAGAAGTATTTTCGGTCAGGTTGTCAGCAATGGCAGAAAGATCGGTTTTGCCTTTTTCATCAATAGCGATTTCTTTGAGGTGAAAATTGCTTCCCTGCGTGTAGGTCTGAGTCACCTTGCGATATTCGGGGTGAACAGCCTGCGACACCAGAAATTCTGTGCGGCGATTGACGCGATTAGACATCACCACCGCCTCAGCAAGGGCAGAGGCTCCGTCATACATGGAGGCATTGGCGATTTCCATCCCTGTTATCAGGCAGATCATGGTCTGAAACTCATAAATAGCCTGAAGCGTTCCCTGACTCACTTCCGGTTGATAGGGGGTGTAGCTGGTAGAAAATTCTCCTCGTGAAATCAAATGATCGATCAAGACGGGAGAAAAATGATGATACGCACCCGCTCCCAGAAAAACCGAATAGTCTTCTGCGGTGGCGTTTTTTTTCTGCAGTTTTTTTAAGTACCCGGTCAATTCGCTTTCAGACAAGCTCTCTGGCAAACCCTGTAGGGTGTCAGAGAGTCTTAAAGAGTCGGGAATGCTATCGAATAAATCATCAATATTTTGCACGCCAATATCGGCAAGCATCTGCTTGATGTCCTGTTCTGTATGGGGGATGTAGCGCATAAGTTAAGTGTTGGGTTGAAAAGAGAGAAAAACCTTATTCCTGCTCTTTTTTACATTGTTCAAGATAAGCTTCCGGATTAAGAAGAGAGTCCAGCTCTTTTGCATCGCTCACTTCAATCTCAACAATCCAGCCTTTACCGTAGGGTTCGCTGTTTACATTTTCCGGGTTAGCCTCTAAGTCTTGATTCACCTTGATGATCTTGCCACTCACTGGCGCATAAAGATCAGAAACGGTTTTCACCGACTCGACGACTCCAAAGGGGCTTTCCTTTTCAATCTGGGATCCCACTTCGGGCAGTTCGACAAAAACAATATCACCCAGTTGATCTTGTGCAAATTGAGTGATGCCGATCACAGCGTTCTGGCCTTCAACGCGTATCCATTCATGTTCCTGCGTATACAATAACTCCTCGGGAACCTCCATGATGCCTCCAATAAATTAGCCGTTAATTTTTTTAACGCGGGTTGGTAAAAAAGGTGGTTTGACAACCTCAGCCGGAACTTTCAGCTTTCTAATTTCCACTTCCAACTGGGTTCCAGGTTCCGCGCATTCAGTGGATACATAACATAATCCGATCCCTGTATTCAAGGAAGGGGAAAAAGTTCCGCTGGTTAATTCTCCAACGGGAGCTCCATTTTTTAAAATCCGATAATGCGGACGCAACACCCCGCGACCCAGAAGACGAATGCCAACCAACTTGCGCTTATTCCCCGCAAGCTTTTGTTTTTTAAGCTCTGCCTTGCCTATGAAATCCTCTTTACCCAGCTTAATCACCCACCCCAACCCCGCCTCGAACGGTTTGGAGGTTTCATTGATTTCATTGCCATAAAGCGCATATCCCATCTCCATGCGCAAAGTATCTCTGGCCCCCAGACCGATAGGCTGGAGGTCAAATTCTTTACCAGCATCAAGAATGGCTCGGAAAACGGCTTCAGCATGGTCGGCATCTATATAAACTTCAAAACCATCTTCACCGGTATACCCGGTTCGCGCGATAATACTTTCAAATTGGTGGATTTTTGCTTTTTTAAAATGGTAGTATTCGATCTCGTCTAAAGAGGTGTCACATATTTTTTGCAACAAGGCGACTGAGTGTTTTCCCTGTATCGCAAACTGTGCCGTATTCTGACTGGTATTGCGAATCGTTGCATCATAGGAACCGGCATTTTGCATAATCCATTGGAAGTCTTTATCGCTATTTGAAGCATTCACACAAAGGAAATAATGATCGTCAGAAAAACGATGCACCAGCAGGTCGTCGACCACGCCCCCGTTTTCTAGGCACATCAGGGTATAAAGAGCCTGATTGTCTTGCATTGATTCAATATCATTGGTCACCAGATGTTGAATCAACTTCTTGGCAGAAGGCCCCTGTATCTCGATCTCGCCCATATGGCTGACATCGAAAATACCCACACCCTCGCGGACGCTTTGATGCTCTTGAATGACCCCTTGAAACTGAATGGGCATTTCCCACCCTGCAAAGGGAACGAGTTTGCCTCCCAGTTCCTTATGGATAGCGTTAACAGGAGTGCGTTTTAAGTTGGTAGAAGTCTCTTGAGACATGTTTAGGTAGTCTGTTATTTTGTGAAATATTTGATAGCTCTGTGTATAACCAATTTCATTAGCGAGCGCAAGGTATTATAATTAAGGCAGAAATAGAGAGGATTCTTTTTGTATGGCTCCATTGAACGGTCAAAGAAAATACGATGCCATTTTAGTAGCGGGAGAAGGAAAGTCCAGCTACAAAGTGCATCGTCAAAACAAAGCTTTTTTGACCATCAATGGAAAATGCTTGATCCATTATATTGTCAACGCCTTGCAGAAGGTTGAGTCCGTTAAAGACATCTATATCGTGGGCCAAAAGGAAAAATTAGATCAAGTATTTCTTTCCGAGCGCATCGACATGGAGTCTCCCAAACGCATTCATATTATCGAGCAAAGAAGCAACCTTTATGAAAATGTCTGGCACACGTTTCTCCAATCCTTAAAGGATGAGTATGGCGAGGTGCCCAATACCGATACCCATCGTGACCGAGCCGTATTGATCGTTCCTTGTGATGCGCCCCTGATCACCCCGCGCGAAGTGGAGCATTTCATTTCCACAGCAGATATGGAAAACTACGATCATGTTTTGGGAATGGTTTCGCGCGAAAAATTGAAACATTTTTATCCGCAGGAAAAAAAACAAGGCATCAAAATGGCTTATCTTCACATAAAGGAAGACAGCTTCCGGGTAAATAACCTGCATTTGGTCAAACCCTTGCGCATTGAAAATCGGGAATACATCCAGAAAATGTATCAATACCGTTATCAGAGAAACTTTAAAAACTTGATACTTCTTGGCCTGTCTCTCTTTGGTAAAGATGAGATCCGGCATTATAAGCACTATATCGGCTTGCAATTATGCCTGTTTTTTGCAAGTCTGAAACTCGATTTTCTGGTTGATTATTTTCGCAAGTTGAACCCTAAAACAGAGTTGGAAAAAATAATCAGCACCATCATGAAAACCCGTTTTATGGCTTTGGAGGTTCCTTATCCCGGTGCCGCCCTTGACATTGACAACGCCAAAGATTATGAAGCCATGAAAATAAGATTTGATGACTGGTGGGAATATCTGCAAGAATACAAAGAATCACCGCCTATACCCAACAACTACAATGAGGTTCCCCCCACCGCTTCCACCGAGAATGTGGCACGACCTTCGCACACGCATTGATCGGTACTTCCATTGTCTGTTGTTAGAAACGTGACTGGCTCCAAAATAATTTTCCACTCTGAAAATCAGATGAACCCGGTATGTAATGCAGAATGGATGCAACCTTATGGATAACCAATAAATTATGAATCAGGATCGATTAAGAAATTTCTCCATCATAGCCCATATTGATCACGGCAAGTCTACCCTTGCTGACAAGATGATACTTGCAACGTCTGCCATTCCTAAAAGGGAAATGAAAGAACAAGTCTTAGATAATATGGAATTGGAGCGCGAACGCGGAATCACCATCAAAGCCCAAACGGTGCACCTAAAATACAACGCCAAGGATGGACAGCAGTATCTGTTCAACATGATTGATACGCCCGGCCATGTCGATTTCACTTATGAAGTGTCACGCAGTCTTGCCGCTTGTGAAGGAGTATTACTGGTCATTGATGCCACGCAAGGCATTCAGGCGCAAACGATTGCAAACCTCAATTTAGCGTTACAACATGATTTAGCCATCATCCCGGTTATCAACAAAATAGACCTGCCCAGTGCCAATCCGGAATTCATAAAAGAACAATTAGAAGACGTACTGCAAATAGAATCCAGCGATGCCGTGCTGGTCAGTGCCAAAGAAGGCATAGGAATTGAAGAGCTGATGGAAGCTGTGGTGCGTCAGATCCCATCCCCTGTGGGAGAAAGCTCCAAAGTTCTGCAAGCCCTGCTTTTTGATGCTTGGTACGATTCCTACCGTGGGGTCATTGTTCTGGTAAGAATTCAGCAAGGATGCCTGAAGGAAGGCGAGGAAATCGTAATGATGGCAACGGGCAACCGCTTTGTGGTCGAAGAGGTCGGCACCTTCAACCCCACTCAGGTGAAGAGCAGTCAGCTCAATGTTGGCGAGGTGGGCTATCTGGTTGCCAATGTCAAGCAATTAGACCAGACCAAGGTGGGCGACACCATCACCCATGCTCACAAACCATGCGAAAACCCCTTGCCCGGTTACAAAGAAGTTAAGCCCATGGTTTTCAGTGGCATGTATCCCATCAGTGGGGATGACCTGGAAGATCTGCGCGATGCGCTGAAAAAACTGACCTTGAACGATGCCTCCTTTTCTTATGAGGCAGAAACCTCTACAGCTTTGGGTTTTGGGTTTCGTTGTGGTTTTCTGGGCTTACTGCATATGGAAATTGTGCGCGAGCGTATTGAGCGAGAATATAAAGTCAACCTACTGACCACTGCACCGACCGTTATATACAAAGTCATCACCACCGACGGGCAAACACTGATGATCGACAACCCTTCCAAATTGAAGGAACAAAAAAACATCGATCATTTGGAGGAGCCTTATGTCTTGGGAACCATCATCGTTCCAGAAGAATTTATAGGGGTAGTCATGGCACTCGTACGTGATCGCCGAGGCATTCAGAAAAAAATGGAATACATGAATCCTCAAACCGTCATGTTGGAATATGAACTGCCGTTCAACGAAATCGTTCTGGACTTTTACGACCGCCTCAAATCAGGCACGAAAGGCTATGCGTCATTCGACTATGATTTTATAGATTTCAGAACATCTAATCTGGTAAAGTTGGATATTCTTCTGAATGGCGAGCTGGTTGATGCATTGTCCTTGATCGCGCATAAAGATAAAGTCTATTATCAGGGGCGCGACTTGGCGAAGAAACTCAAGAAGCAAATACCCCAGCAAATGTTTGAAGTGGCGATTCAAGCGGCCATCGGTAGCAAAGTGATCTCCCGTGAAACCGTCAAAGCACTCAGAAAAAATGTTCTGGCAAAATGTTACGGTGGGGATATTTCGCGCAAACGCAAATTGTTGGAAAAACAAAAAGAAGGTAAGAAAAAAATGAAAAAAATTGGTAGCGTAGAAGTTCCTCAGGAAGCCTTTCTTGCCATATTGAGGACCGATGACAATTAATAAAAGTCAAGACGCTTCCATCAAATCAGCTGGAACCCAAAAAAAGAGCATTGCTCGAGAGTATACCGAAGCCATCCTGATTGCCTTGCTTCTGGCTTTACTGATTCGCACCTTTATCGTTCAGGCATTTAAAATTCCCTCAGGCTCGATGGAGAACACGCTCTTGATAGGGGACCATATTCTGGTTTCCAAGTTTTCTTATGGCACACATATCCCTAACGAAATCCCCTTTCTCAACATCAAACTATTTGATGACATCATTCTATTTTCCAGTGAACCCAAAAGGGGCGACATCATTGTTTTCAAATTCCCCAAAGATGAAAGGCGTGATTTCATAAAACGCGCAATCGGGTTGCCCGGCGACTTGCTGGAGGTACGGCGACAAAAAGTGTATATCAATGACAAGCTTTACGAGAATCCGCATGTCCGTCACTCTGAAGCCGCCTCAGATCAAGCTCTGGTTCCCAGAGATGATTTCGGTCCGGTTCTTGTGCCAGAAGGCCATGTATTTGTTATGGGCGATAACCGTGAAAACAGTCAGGACAGCCGCTATTGGGGATTTTTGAATATCAAGAAAATCCGTGGTAAAGCTATCGTGATTTATTGGTCTTGGAACCGCATTGAAAATTGGGTTCGCATGGAACGTTTCGGAAAAATTTTAGATTAAATGAATATGACAGACCCCACTGTATTAAAGAAAAAACTACATTCTCTGCTCACAAACTGCAAAGCCGCCGTTCTTGACTTTGATGGCTTGTTAGCCGACTCAGAACCCTTCCATTACCGAGCTTATAATGAAGTTTTTGAGCGCTACGGACACACCTTGGACAAAGACGAGTACTGGGTCGAGTGGACCTCAAAAGGAAAAGGCATCGCCGGAGAGATAGAACGCCACAACCTGAATCTGGATGTTGACCCGCTTGATTTGCGAAAGCAAAAGTTTGAGGTCTACTCCCGCTTTTGCCAAAGTGGGGAAATCAAACTATTTCCATTGGCCCAAAGCATGGCAGAAGCCCTGTCGGCGAACCATAAATTGGCTATTGCCTCAGGGTCTTGGGTCAAAGACATTCGTTCCATTCTTGGGAATGCCACAGCTCTGGATCTGTTCCCGGTTATTTTAGGCAAAGAGTCAGCCGCCCGAGAAAAGCCGCATCCTGATATTTTTTTAAATGCCGCCGAACAGCTCGGTTGCCCGCCTCACGAATGTTTTGTTCTCGAAGATGCATTGAAAGGACTTCAAGCCGCTAAGGAAGCCGGAATGCCTTGCATCATTTTACGAAATCCTCTGAACCAGAACATAGATTTTGCAGGAGCCGAACTGATATTTGAGAGTCTTGAAGGTTTTGTTGCGGCATTACAACCCTGACTCTCGTCTCTGAACGGAGTTTTCAGAGCTTCTTTTTTTCCAACTCTGCTTTGAAACCGGAAAATATCTGCTGAATGGGGGGAATCAGCTTTTCCTTCAATTCATCC
>JABIYR010000153.1 GCA_018702695.1 Nitrospina sp.
CTTCCAAAGAATTACCGGAAATTCTCTACAAAAATGGTAAGGGTGCGGTAGATCGTGTGAACCGCTCTAATCTTGAGGCTTGGACGCGAGAAGCACGTTTGGGGAAACCTCAGGCGCAATACAACCTAGGAGTGGTTTATTTTAAGGGCGTGGGTGTAACCCCCAATCATGAAGAGGCCTTCAAATGGTTTACGCGGGCCGCAGAAAAAGGGTCTGCATCGGGGCAGGGTTTTCTCGGTGTGATGTATGAAAATGGGTTAGGCGTTGCCCAAGATCACGATAAGAGTGTGCACTGGTATCGTAAGGCGGCAGAGCAAGCAGACAGCACCGCTCAATTTAATCTAGCCAGATTGTGTTATCAAGGCAATGGCACAAAACGCGCACCGGAAGAAGCCGTCAAATGGTTCGAGAAAGCGGCAGAAAAAAATAATGATAATGCCCAGAATATGTTGGGTGTGATTTATGAAAATGGAGATGGCGTTTCTCAAGATTATACTCAAGCAGAATCTTGGTATCGCAAGGCCGCTTTAAATGGCAATGAAGCTGGGCTGTATAATTTGGGCGATCTGTATGAGCAGGGGCGGGGTGTCGTGAAAGACCCCGACCGAGCGGCGCGATGGTTTCGCAAAGCGGCTTTGAATGGGTTTGACCGGGCGCAATTTAAAATGGGGACGCTTTATTATTGTGGTGATGGGGTAGAGCAAGCACCGAAAAAAGCTCTGAAATGGTTTTGCGATGCCGCAGAACAAGGCCACCCCCATGCGAAATATTTTTTAGAAACTATTTCCCCCGACTTCACACCCACTCCGGAAGACCTTTATAAAAAAGGCCAGTATTTTTTTGAGCAAAAGGAGTATGAAGAAGCTTTTTTGTGGTTGAAAAGATCGGCTCGTCTAAACTATGCCGAAGCGCAAAATTCACTCGGCTTGCTTTATGATTATGGCAAGGGTTGCGATAGAGACCCTGACTTGGCTATAGAGTGGTACGAAAAGGCCAGCAAGCAGGAACATGCGCAAGCGTTATTCAATTTAGGAATGTTGTACTTTCTCGGAGATGGCATTGAGCAGGATGAGCGCAAGGCCTTTTCATGCTTTGACCGTTCGAGTAAAGAAAATGAAACCCGGGCTCAGGTTTTTCTCGGAATACTTTATGAAAATGGCCGGGGCATTGTTCAAGACCTCCCCAAGGCGGTGAGTGGTTATCGCAAGGCGGCTTGGCAAGGCGATGCATTTGCTCAATTTCATCTGGCGCGCATGTATTACCATGGTAAAGGGGTTGCTCACGACCCGACGCAAGCTTTAAGTTGGTATCATAAGGCGGCTGAGCAAGGCTATTCGCTGGCGCAATATAATTTAGGCCGGATGTATTTGCATGGCGAAGGTTCTTTACCCGATATCGAGAAGGCCATTAACTGGTTTATGAAGGCGGCGGATCAGGGTCATGATTACGCTCAGTATAGTATTGGGAAAATCTATTTTTCTCGCGATGAAGATGATCTGGCGCAACTCTGGTTTCAGAAGTCAGCCGAACAGGGAAATCATCTAGCACAAAATCATCTCGGACGATTGTTTGAAAATAGAAAAGGTCGATACGAAGAAGCCGCACAATGGTATCAAAAGGCGGCAGAGCAGGGTAATCTTCAGGCCAGTGAAAGTCTGGGACGTATGTATTTTATTGGCAAAGGGGTTGCCAAAGACTTTGAAGAAGCGGCAAAATGGTATAGAAAGTCGGCTCCGATTCAGACCGAAAAAGAATGGTTGGAAGATGAAAATTCAGGCCGAACTGATGTGGTTTGGTTACGCAAAGCCGCCCTGCAAGGGCATGCGCGTGCGCAGAATCGACTGGCAGAAATTTACGAACGCGGCACTGGCATTCCCAAAAGCCATAAGGAAAGTTTGAAATGGTATGGGCGTGCCGCCAGTCAGGGTGATGATTTTGCTCAATATAATCTGGCCCGAATTCTGGGAGCGAGTAAAGAAGCATTGGACTGGCTCCATAAAGCGGGCGAACAGGGGAACTTGTTGGCGCAAGCGGAACTGGGCAAACATTATCAAGCGGAAGCCAAAGACGATCAGTCTTTCAAGTGGTTCCGATTGGCTGCTGAACAGGGCCATAGTGAGGCACAGTATCACTTGGGCTTGATGTACCGCAACGGGCGAGGAATTGCCGTTGATTTTCAGGAGGCCATCCTCTGGCTCCACCGCTCTGCTGAGCAGGATCATCTACCTGCTATCGGGGCTTTGCAGAAAATAGAACATTCCTTAAAAGTATAATCCCTTAGATTTTTTTCGAGTTACTCTCTGTAAGGTTCACTCCATTACGGCGACTGCATTATTGTGGGAGATTTTTTGCGCTCAATTATATATAGTTATCTATATATTTCAATGTTTCGATGAGGGAGGCGCATGGCAAGGTTTAAGTGGGTCGGATTGGCTTTATTGTTGCTGATGGGCTGGAGTTTTGTCGGTGACTCGGCGGCGGAGACCGGTTTGCGAATTCAGATTGTGGGTTCGACCACAGTATTGCCAGTGGTCTCACATGCGGCACAACAGTTTATGGCATCGTCCAACACTCGCATTCTTGTCAATGCCGGGGGCTCTGGCGTGGGAATTTTTTCCGCGGCTCAAGGGCGCGCCGATATTGGCATGGCTTCGCGCGAGATCTCTTCTAATGAAAAAAAGCGATTTAAAAACTCAGACCTTAAAACGCATTCGGTGGGGTTGGATGCTGTGGCTTGCATGGTTTCCTCAGAGATTTACCAGTCCGGAGTTCGACTCTTAACGCGTGCGCAAATTGCGAAAATATATATGGGGAAAATAACCAATTGGAAAGAGGTTGGAGGGCCAGATAAAAAAATTGTAGTCATCGATAAAGAACATCATCGCGGTACGCGTCATGTCTTCATGCGCTATGTTTTTGGCAACGCGACACAAAGAACACCGGGAACGATTCTTGTTACCGGCTCGAACAATGAAGAACAAACTAAAATTGCGCAAAGCGACTCGGCCATAGGCATGCTGTCGTTTGCCTGGATCAACGAGGATGTCAGAGCTGTAATCATTCAAGATCAGAACGGGAAATTTGCACCGACCTTGAAAGCTGTTCAGAGTGGGAGATACCCCATAATGCGTGAGTTAAGTTTAATAACGAGGGGAGAGCCGAAAGGGAAGATCAAGGCCTTCATAGATTTTGTGAAAGGCCCTGAAGGTCAGAAATCAGTGGTAGAGAACGGTTATATTCCTGTGGGTGTAGAAACCTCTAAACCATGAAACTCTCATACAAAAAGAATTTTTCGAATTGTTTTTCAGGGCAGGCTCACTTGGAACCGCTGGCTTGGATTTTTGCCTTGATGAATTTAATTTTTGTAACAGGTGCGATGGGTCTCGGGGTATTTTTATTGGTGCAGTCGCTCCCCATTATGAAGGCAGAAGGGTTGGATTTTTGGCTGGGAGAAAATTGGTGGGTGGGTGAAACCTATGGAGCTCTCTCCATGATTGTCGGTTCTTTAATGGTAACGGCTTTAGCCGTCACTCTGGCCTTGCCGATAGCACTGTCTGCGGCTTTGTATACGTCTGAATATTTATCCCCTTCATTGCGAAGAGGGGTGAAAGGGGTAATGGAATTGTTAGCAGGCGTTCCGGGAATCATATACGGTTTACTGGGAATTTCATTTTTAGCTGTAACCGTTAAAGAGAGTTTCAATCTGCTGTATGGGAATACTCTTTTTACTGCGGGGTGTCTTTTGGCAATCATGATTTTGCCAACAGTTCTGACCTTAGCGGAGGATGCTCTTCATGCTGTGCCAATAGAATATCGAGAGGTTGCCGAGGGGCTGGGCCTGAGCAAGCTACAAACCGCTTTGAGGGTGGTCGTACCACAAGCTTCATCGGGTATTGTGGGGGCGATACTTTTGGGGATAGGTAAAGCAATGGGAGAAACCATTGCTGTTCTGATGGTCGTCGGCAGCCTTGATCGTATACCGGGTTGGAATTTATTCGTTTCCGGCCAAACCATTCCCTCTAAGCTGGGGCGAGAGGCGGCTGAGGCATTGGGCAGTGGGTTGCACTGGAGTGCGTTGATGGGTTTGGGTTTGACTTTGTTTTTTATGGTCTCAATTTTAACTTACTCAGGAACACGTTTCACCGAATGGAGCCGTCGATGAAGGCTAAGGCAGTGGAGAAATTAGTGCTTGGGATGATCAGCACGATCACTGTATTGGTCGTGGCACTTTTAATTACAATATTGGCAGTGTTATTCGTCAAAGGTTATCCGGCACTCCATAGTGGCTTTTTGTTTGAAGAGTCTCGAGATTTTGGACGCGCTGGAGGAGTTTTATATCAGTCGGCGGGAACTTTAATTTTAATGATCACAGCCGTACTGCTTAGCTTGCCAGTGGCTCTAGGGTCAGTCCTTTATCAAACGGAATATTTATCATCGGGAAAATTAAAAACTTTTTTAATGCAACTCACTTATATTCTCAATGCGACCCCCACCATTTTGTTTGGCTTGGTGGGTTATTTGTTTTTCGGCGTTTATTTAGATGCTGGGGTTTCGTGGGTGACGGGTTCCCTAATATTAGCAGTGATGATCCTCCCCACTTTACAGGTCAGCATTCGAGAAGCGGTGGAAGGCCTGCCAGAAAAATATCGGGAAGCGGGAATGGTGCTGGGTCTCACCCGGTCGGCGCAAATTTATCGCATCATTTTGCCACAATGTTTTTATGGAATTGTGACGGGGATATTCTTGGGGTTAGCCCGTGTGGCAGGAGAAACAGCGGCGATCATGTTTACTGCGACCACCTTTTCAGGCATTCAATTGCCGCAATCCTATTCCGATCCGGTTCCGACCTTGCAAACTCATATTCTGATTTTAGCTCAAGAGGCGGTGAACCCAGAATCATTGGCGCAAGCTTGGGGCGCGGGGTTGGTGTTAATAGGATTGGTTTTTATGCTGACCTTAGTGGCGTGGGCATTTAGAACCCGCATGGTTATGGAGTCTGAACTATGATTCAATTTGAAAATTTTGGTGCCGCATTTGGAGAGAGAAAGGTGGTTCAGGGGTTGACCTGTCATTTCCCGAAAAACTCGATCACTGCTATCATTGGGGCCTCTGGCAAGGGGAAAACTACTCTTTTGCGCGTTCTTTGTCGAATGAACGATTGCATCGAAAATTTTCGTATTGAAGGCAATATTTTCATCGATGGAGAAGATATTTATCAACCCGACACCGATGTGTATGCGCTAAGAAGAAAAGTGGGGATGATTTTTCAGAATCCTTGCGTATTCCCCAAAAGTATTTTTGATAATGTTATTTTTGGTGTCAAAGACATCGCAAGAATATCTAAAAAAGAATATCCCGATCGTGCAGAAAAAGTTTTACGCGAAGTGTTTCTTTGGGATGAAGTCAAGGATAGGTTGCGCGAAAAAGCGACCACTCTCTCTCAGGGGCAACAGCAACGTCTTGCTCTGGCGCGTACCTTGGCGGTCGAGCCCGAAATTTTGTTGATGGATGAACCTACCTCCTCCCTCGACCCCAAATCGACTTCTGCTATTGAAGAGTTGACCCAATCTTTAAAGAGCCGACATACTATTTTATGGATCACACATCAGCACGAACAGGCTCAATCGGTTGCAGACCGGGTTTTGGAGTTTACAGACGAGGCAGTGAACCCCTTGCGTCCAGTGGCTCCAATTATGAAAACAGAACGACCGTCCCCATTAAAAAACGTATTGCGGAAAGTACAGACATTTTCGGAATAAAAACTCTCCCCCTTTCAATCATGATTCTGACCCCTTATAATTAAAACTTAATTTCTATTTGTTGAGGTGAGGGTTGGGTAAAAAAAAATCTGCAAAGAAAAAGACCGAGAAAGAGAATGAAAGTCTTTTTACTCTGGGAGAAAAACTTCATAACACTGACCCCAAGGTAATCGAGAGGTTTGAAGCCATTCAGGAGCTTGAGCTAACGGTGCCGCGATTGGTGCAGGTGGTTGAAGATATCTTGCCTTATCCATGGAATGATATTGACCTGTTCGAAGAGGCTATCAAGCTCACGGCGCAAGGTTTTTATCTGGAGGCGGTTGATGTGTGTCGGGATGTTTTGCAATTAAGCCCGAATGCTTATCCCGTTTATCATCTCTTGGGTCATATTTATGGCGCAATGGGGTTTGTCCGTGAAGAGATCGAGCATTATCGTAAGGCGGTCCGACTCAAGCCCAATTACCCGCAAATCTATTTTGATTTGGGTACGGCTTACTGGGTTTCCGGTAAAGAAAAAAAATCTTTCGCGGCATTTAAAAAATCCATTCCAATGGCATCAGATTTTGCCGTGGCCGATTATTGGCTGACTTTTATTTTTGACCGACTGGGAAGAAACCGAGACCCTTATCAGGCCCTAGAAAATGATGAGGTGGCGAGAAACCAAACCTTTGCTGAAGTATGTGGGCTCCTCGGTACAGCGTTTTTAGAGTACGGTCAACACACTTCAGCCAGACAAGCCTTCAAACGTTCGATACGGATGAAAGAAGATTTTGCCGAAGGTTTTTATCAGCTTGGGGCGCTTCATATTAAAAAACTGAGGAACCCAAAGCGCGCCACGAAATATTTGGAAACTGCAGAGCAACTTTATATTCGGCAGAATGATTTTCCCAAGGCGGCGTTGGCGCATCAGTTATACCGGCCGAAATCGGAAGTTTATGACAAAGTCAAGGCGGCAGAAGAATGGCTGAAAGAGGGTTTGCGTCTTCAAGGTTTGGCAAGGTATCAGAGTGCTGTGGATGCCTATCAAATGGCGCAAAGTTTTAAGCCCGATTTTCTTGATGCCTTTTACAACATGGGGGTGGCTTACGGATGCATGGAAGAAAATGGTATCGATGCTCTTCACAAAGCTGTGTGGGTTTTCAAAAAATCGATAGACATTAACCCTCAATTTATTCACTCCTATACCGCTCTGGGTGCATCCTATATTAAACAGGGGGAACTGGAGTTGGCCATCGAAGTGTTAAACCGTGCTGTCATCGTTGACCCAAAAGACTCGAATGTTTTTTATTATCTAGGTATCGCTCATCGCATGAACTCGCAGATAACCGAAGCGGTGAAGAATATGCAACTTGCTGTCGCTTTGAAGCCTGATTCGGTGCAGATGCAGTATTATTTAGGCCTGTCTCTCATGGACTCGCAATTGTATGAAGAGGCCTGTCACGCATTTAAGGATGTCGTGCGGATCAAACCCGATTTTGCCGATGGGCATTTTATGGTGGGGAAATTGTATCGCGAACAATTGCCGGATGCCGACAAGTCGCATTATCACTTAAAGAGAGCGGAAAAATTATTTATGAAGCTGGAAGATTATCAGCGCGTCGGACA
The DNA here is from genome assembly GCA_018702695.1 of Nitrospina sp. Taxonomy (GTDB): domain Bacteria; phylum Nitrospinota; class Nitrospinia; order Nitrospinales; family VA-1; genus LS-NOB. The sequence continues at coordinate 7,365 of JABIYR010000153.1, forward strand.
GATTCGCCAACTCCTCAGTCGGCGACCGGCATAAATTGCTTTTGAGGTCGTATATTGTGTCTGGCAGAAAAAAATCCGAGACAAAGATTCTCCTGCATTTTATCCTGATGGGGGTGCTGTTCTTTCTGGCGATGCCCGTGAATGCGCAGGAGAAACCGGGCGAGGAATTGAAAAATCTAACGGCTGGGGAAATGGCACCTCTGGCGTTGAAAGATTCCATGTACTACCATTTCGACGAATGGTTCGCTCGCTTTACGGGCGAGATCAACCGTCTTACTTCGGCTGAGCCTTCCATCGCAAATCAGGTGGAGTTGATGAAATTTCATTTTAACTACGCCGGTTTATTGGGGGAGCTTTGTCATACGCTGGCCTTTACCAGCAAGTATCAGGATGAAAAAATTGCCAATGACTTTTTGACTCATAGTCGCCGGGTAAAAACAATCGCCAAGAGTATTCTGAGTGATGACTCGATCACCCAAAATCAGGAAGCCGAGGCAAATTTATATTTGGGCGCATCAGAAGGTTATATCGGTATTTTTGAATACGGTCAGGGCAATATTCTGGTTGCATTGCTCAATGGATTTCAGGCCGATAATCATCTTGAAAAAGCCCTCCTGCTCAATCCCAACCTTGTTGATGCCTATTTTGGTCTTGGCATGTATCGATACGGCAATAGCCGACTCGGAGGTTTGGGGAACCTGATCATGCAGGGAGGGAAAGACCTTCGCCTTGTGGGAATGAACCATATTGAACATGCGATATTAAATCAGACTACGACTCAGCCTCTGGCATTAAAAACGCTGGCATGGTTTTATATTTCTGAACAAATCAATCCTGAGAATAAAAACCTTCCCCCCGAAAACCCCTTGTCACGGAAAAAGACCCGACAGAATGCGATAGGCCTATTGCTCGAATTGGAAAACCGCTACTTTAAACAACCGCCTGTGGATTTGCCTTTTCGAGGAAATAAAGAACTGGCAATGATGAAAGCACTCCAGTTTGTGCTGGATAAAGAATATCAAAAGGCCGGTGTGGAGTTTAAAAAAGTACTCGAAATTTGTGATCACCTGCAAAACCGGGGGTTTAAAATCAACCCGCAATTGGTGCAATCGGTGGAAGCGGGCATTGAATTCTGTGACCTCATGTTGCTACAAGCCTCTCAGAAAAAAGATAAACGCGTCGCCTGTCACAAGGTTTCAGCGCAAATGAAGTTTTTAAACGGTGGCGGTTCGATGGTGGAATACGACTCGAAAAAAATACGCAGTGAATTGCATGCGGTTTTTTCAAATGCCTTGCAGGAAAAGGCTGAGGATTTGAACTGCGAGCGTATTTAAGGCTCCGGATGAACAAAATTTCTAAATGACATTGCAAGTGTAAGGGATTCCCCCATGAACCGACCCACCTGAAAGCTTTATACAGGTGGAGGTCTTGATGTGGAAACTGGCAGATAAAAATATTTTTAAAGGACTATGCGGGTTCTTCTCTATCCTGACATTGTGCGGGTTTGATTATTCCAAGCACAGCATTCCTCTCGAAGATATTTATGATGGTGGCCCCGGAAAGGA
>JABIYR010000057.1 GCA_018702695.1 Nitrospina sp.
CAAAAATTTGGCAGTTGGGTGGTGCGACAACTTTCCGGCACTCAAGTTCCCGATGCAACAAGTGGGTTCCGCGCCTACAGCCGTGAAGCGGCTTTACAACTGAATGTCGTATCAGACTTCACTTATACCGTAGAAACGATAATCAGCGCCGGGAGAAAGAATCTGGCCATTGAACATGTTCCCGTTAAAACCAACAAAAAATTACGCGAATCAAGGTTGTTCCCCAGCATACAGATTTATTTACGGCGCAGTTTTGTCACCATGCTCAAAGTTTATTCCATGTACCGGCCTTTGAGACTTTTCTCGGTTGCCGGGGGTGCAACTTGTCTCGCGGGTCTTGCCATTGGTTGCCGATATCTGTTTTTCTTCTTTCAGGGGCAGACAGAAGGGCATATCCAATCTCTGATCCTATCCGCGATTCTTCTCATTGTCGGGTTTCAAATTATCATGATGGGAATTTCTGCCGAGCTCATTGCTGTGAATCGGCAACTTCTGGAAGACATACAAATAAGAATCAAAAAAGGGGAACTGGATAAATGAAACCCACTTGGCTCCTATTAACTTAAGACGCAAACCTTTTCTTCATGCCCGAATCCAATAAACCTTTAAAACATTTACGCATGTTGGTTTTGGCCACCACCTACCCAAGGTGGGAAAATGATTCAACGCCCCATTTTGTCTTTGACCTCAACCGACAGCTCGCTCAAAAAGTAGAAACTTGGGTTCTTGTTCCTCATTCAGGAGGTGCCAAATATTTTGAAGAAAAGGATGGCGTGCGCATCATCCGATTCCCCTATTTTTTCCCAACAAAACTCCAATGTCTATGTTATGACGGAGGCATTTTGCCAAACCTCAAATCGAGCTGGCTGGCACGTTTGCAATTGCCTTTCTTTTTAATCTTTCAGTTTTTAGCCATTCTAAAAGCCGTACGCAAATATAAGATCAACTTTATTCACTGTAACTGGATCATCCCGCAAGGTTTTTTTACTCTGATCATTTCGAAGTTATTCAACATCCCCTACCTTTTAACCGCATTGGGTGCGGATGTCTTTGCCTTTAGAGGTCTACCTGGATTCCGAAAATTAAAAAGTTGGGTGCTCAAACATTCCTCGCTCTGCACAGCCAATAGCCACGACCTCATCGAACAATTAAAATTATTATCCCCCACCACACCTCTGCAATATATTCCTGTCGGCGTGGATGAAAAATTTTTCACCGAAAACAATTATGATCCGCAACTCAAGGTCGACTTAAATATCACAGGGCCCTTCCTTCTTGGAGTTGGCAGATTTGCAGAAAAAAAAGGCTTTAAATATCTCATTGATGCCATGCCTGCGATTCTCAAATCATTTCCTGAAACCAAGTTGGTTTTAATAGGCTATGGCCCCAAAGAATCAGAATTGAAATCTCAGGTTAAAAGTTTGGGCCTCGGACAGAACATATTATTTGTGGGAGGGAAATCGCGTTCAGATCTGAGTCGCTATTACGCCACCGCCGATATTTTTATCGGCCCATCCATCGTCGCCGCGGGAGGGGACACCGAAGGCCAACCTGCCGCGTTCATAGAAACAATGGCTTCTAAAACAGCTATCATTGCATCCGATGTGGGGGGAATCAAAGATGTCGTCATGCAGGGTAAAACTGGATTGATGATTCAGCAAAAAAACTCTCAGCAGATCAGCGATGCCGTGCTCTCTTTATGCAATGATAAGGAGTTCAAACAATTATTAGAGAAAAATGGTCGGCAACATATTATGGAACGATTTTGCTGGCAGGCCATCGCAAAAAAATATTTGGGCATCTACGAACGCATGGATCAAGACCTTGAATCCACCAACCGCCCCGGTTCCAGCGCAGATTGAACCCTTTTATTCCAAATCTTTATTGCTAAAATATTTTTCAATGACAGCCTCCAAATAGTTCGGGCCGAAATCAACCTCGCAACGGGCTACCGTTTCACGAATACGCAGAGTGTCAATGCAATAGGTGTTGCCCTTGTCCACACTATCGTAGATCGGTTTTTTCCCAACCACCTTTGCCATCATTTCCACAATCTCGGCCATCGAATTATCTGAAGAATTTGCCACATTAATGCATTCTCTTCGCGCACCCTCTTGCAGAGCCAAGTCAATGGCAATGCGAACCACATCATCCACATCGATAATATTTCGTCGGGCATTTTTCCAGACCTGAAATCGCTCACTTCTGATGATTCTTGCGAAAATATAATTCAACAAAGTATGAGGGTTTTCTGTCCTACCTGCCGTTTGGGGTAAGCGTAGAATCAGATATTGAGGGTGCTCCGCAACCATTTTTTCCATTTTGAGTTTATGCTGAACATAGGGAGAGGCGATTTGATCCTGAACACTGCAAGTACCAAAATATAGAAATAAATCAGCCGAGTGATATTGAGATATTGCGGTCTGCAAACGATCTTTTTCGCGGTCAAACTCACGCGGATCGGAGCAATTTGAATTCGAGACTCCTGCGGCGTACACGCAATTGGCTTCAGAGTCTAAAAAGTGAGAGCTGAACGCCCGCGCCAGCAGGCCTGAACCGAGAACCATGAGAATATCCCGTTTTTCTATGTGTTAAGTGATTCACATGCATCTCAAATTATAAGTACATGGATTAACCAACCCCTTGCAGTCTTCTATCGGCATAAACACAAACCATCTTTATCTTAGAGATGACCATTCTACAGGCCCTGTAACGTTCCGTTCACTCGCCTTTACCTATTTGACAAATCCCAAAACCCGGTACGCCTAAACTCTTTTCTATCTGGCTCTGGCATAACTCCACGCCCCATTTTTCATTAAATACCACATAAGCATTCTCTGACATTAAAGCCTGCAAAAGTTTTCCATCGAAACCCGGGTCGCCTGAAAAATAAGCCTCACGAGGGTAGAGCATTTGGATCACCACCGAACGCGACGAACCAAACTCCCAGTCATCGGGGGGAAAGAGCAATACTGCCTTCTCATTCGCGATTGCTTGTATTTGATTCATCATGCGATAAGTTTGCCTGTATTGATTGGGCATATCGAGTGGCCCCGATGACTCGCGCAATAGTGCTCGGCTTTCCTGAAAATGATCGGCAATGAAACCAGCACGGGGAATGATGAAAACTCGACACAGAACGACCAAATTCAGAAAAATCACCATCCAGATTACGGTCTGCACCCATTTTTCGTTAGACATCCTTAAACCCTCGCCGGAAAAAGGGGATGCTGGCAACATAAAACAATAAAAGCGGGTACATCGACATCACCCCACGAGTATCAGAAAGGTTGACAGAGTTCCCAGGCTGAGTGAACGTGGCACTGATATATGCCCCCAAGCTATTCCATTTGGGAGGGGAATAGGAAAAAATGGCAAAATGAACTAGGGGGTAGAGCACCAGAAATAACGCAAATAATTTATTCAGAGTTGCGACATCCTTCAGTCTTTCAAAAAAAACAAAAACGGCCAAAAAACCTGTAAACAGATAAAACCCATGCACAGTCAACGATCGATATAAGGCGATGGATAGCTTTTTCCACCCTGAAACATCGCCTGAATTATCGACAAAGATATAAATAATATAGAGGCCTCCTGCCAGCGCCCCGACCTTGATCAAACTTGCAAGTTTCAATTTCCAGTTTCCCATCATGAAAACCAAAACAGCCATCCAAGCCATCACGCCGACGGCACCCACCATTTTCACCCGCCCTAAAAGAGGTCCAACAAAGAACATCAGATTCAAAAACCAGATTGTTGGGAAAAACAATAGTGGCAGAAAAAATAGCAGGAATGATTTCAGGTCTCGATCGCCCTTCTTCTCTAAAAAACTTTCTGCACACAGAGTCAGTCCAATGGGAATCAGAA
>JABIYR010000154.1 GCA_018702695.1 Nitrospina sp.
GAGCATGTCTTTGGGGTCAATTATTTTTTGCAACCCACTGTTAGACTTCGAGCTGAATATGTCCTGAATCGGTTTAATTTGAATGAGGACAATAATGGGAAAAAGCGTGATTACGACAATATCCAACTTTCTATAACGACATCGTTCTAAGGGTTAGATGATGACAAAACATTTAGTGATGGGGTTTGTTCTTATTGTTTTGTTCGCTTCTAATTCATATGGGGAACCTATTGTATTCATTGTCAACAAAGATAACCCTATCGCATCCATTTCCAATAGTGGTATACAAAAAATATTTTTAAAAAAAATAAAAAGGTGGGATTCTGGTGAAAAGGCAGTGCCAATTAACCTCTATAATAATACTTTGGTGAAAAGAGATTTTGTCTCCTCTATTCTAGGAATGATTCTTCATGAATATGACCAGTATTGGCTCGGAGTTAAGCAGAGAACAGGCGAAACTGAACCAAGAGTGGTTAAGTCTAGTAAATTTGTTTTAAAGATTGTTAGCGTGAACAAGGAAGCGATTGGTTATTTACCTGAAAAATACTTTAATAAATTAGGCAGAAGCTCTAGAGAGAAAATTAAAGTAGTTGGTATAGCCAGATGATTATTTCTTAACGTGAGATGAATGCAAAAGCTTAAACTCATATTCATTATAGGTTTAGGTGTTTTTTCTCTGGTAATTACTTCGGCTTCTTTTGCATCGACCCAAATAATTGTTGAGACCGGTCTAAGGGCAGTTTCAACCTCTTATTTAAGAAGTACCTACAAAGGCCCCTTCAAACACCCCTATAAAATTTCCACTGAAGCAATTCAAACTGTTCTTCATTCTATCCATTATTCAAACAATCAAATTATATGGAGTGAGGACCGTCCTCTTTTTTCAAGCATCATTATAAATAAGATTGCAGAACCCTTAAGCCAGCAATTAAAGCAAGCCAATCGTTATCAGGTGGTCAATTTCAAAATCAAATATGAATCTCTGAGAATTGAAGGGGAGACGTTTGTCAATGGCTATGGGTTGCACTGGAAAATTAAATCAGTGCAGAGTCGGTCAAAAGGTTTTCGAGACTCTAAGGCTTGGGATAATAGTTGGAAGTTGGTGCCGCAAGAAGGGCAACATAATTGGCAAAGTAAAGACCTTCTGGGTAGTTGGGTCCGTGAGCTTAAATGGGTTTTTATTCCGCATAAGAATCTTGATTCTCAACTATCTTTAGCAGCGAAGAGAAAACCTGAACTCGGTACCACTGATAGCAATCAATTTTCTGAGACTAAATTTTTAAAAGATTTAAGAAATTTGAAAACTCTATACAAATTTGGACGTTTGAACCGAAAACAATATTATCAGAATTTAGATGCGCTGATCACTCGTTCAGGCTGGGAAGAATTGCCATTTCGAGATCAAGGTAAATTATTTCAAGTTATAAATAGGGAAAATTTGTTGCCTGAAAGCAAAAAATAGTGATGCGAATATTCGGATAGTTTGTGATTTGTGTTAGGGTGTTGTCCTACTTCTGGAGGAGGGTGTTCTGGTGATCTCTCCTATGACTTCTAGTTACATTCTATTATTTATTTCAGGTGGTTATGTCGTCTTCGAGAGTTAAGTCCTTAATCTTTTCTTTTGCCAGTGCAGGGTTGGTGGTAATCACGACCCTCTTTCTTTGGCAGGGCTTGAAAACTCAGGAAACCAAATATTTAAAAGAAACTGCGCAAGAAGAACTGGTGAAATTTGAGGGGCTCATTTCCACTGAATTGATCAAGACATTAAATACTGTAGAACAAGTGGCTGAGCGCTGGAATATTCGTGGCGGAATTCCGCAAATGGAGTGGAATGCTGATGCGCGTGCTCAAATTGATGTGTTCACAGGTATGGAAGCAATGTTTTTGCTTGATAGATCAATGTCTCTTCGCTGGTTGGTTGCTTCGGATGATCTGGAAATTTCTCTAGAAAAATTTCAAAAAATTATTGCACTTAAAATAGATGTTTTAAAAACCGTTTCTACGGAAAAGAAGGAGAGCATTGTTGAATCGTTTCTCTTCAATGATACTCAAGTTCTGTGGGTTCTAAGCCCGATATACCTAGATAACCAGTTTGATGGTTTTCTTGTTGCCTTTTCCCGCATGGAATCCTTTTTAGATTTTATTTTGTTGGGAATAATGAGGAATGACTTCTCGCTTTCGGTATTGCAAGACGAAGAAGTTATTTATGGTTCCCGGTACCAAGATATAGAGTTTGTTGAAAACTGGTCTTTTGTTAAGCAAATTACCTTGCTGGACTTAAAATGGACCTTATCGCTCGTTCCGAATAAAATATTTTTTGAAAAAGAAAGCTCCCCCTTACCGATATTGATTATTTGTTTTGGTACTGTGACGGGTATTCTAATATTCGTGGTCATCTTTTTTGCTATAGAGTCCCGTTCTCAATCTATCGAAATAAAGTCCAAAAATGATCTATTGAACAACTCTGTATCGGAACTCAAAAAAATTACTGAAGAATTGAATGCTATCTCTCGCACCGACCCTTTGACCCTGCTTTCAAACCGAAGAGGTGTTCTTGAAAAATGTAATAATGAGCAACTCAGGTTGAGGCGTTATGATATCGCCTATTCAATGATTCTCTGTGATTTGGATTTCTTTAAGAAGGTGAATGATGAAAATGGTCATGATGCTGGTGATTATATTTTGGTAAATGTTGCAAAAATTCTTAAAGGTTCTGTGAGAAGTATCGATGATGTTTCACGATGGGGAGGAGAAGAGTTCCTCATTATTCTTCCCGAGTCGGGGTTAGGAGGGGCAAAAAAAGTAGGAGAAAAAATAAGAGCATCTATTGAATCCAGTGTATTTAACTTCGCAGGCAAGGAATTGAAAATTACTATGAGTTTAGGTGTTGTCTGTCATTCCAATAAAGAAAATAATTTTGAGGAGTTGATAAAAATTGCCGATGAATTTCTTTATAAAGCTAAAGAAAGTGGAAGAAATATTGTTATTGATGAATGACAAATCTTGATACCCTAAAGTATAGCTTTTAAAGCTGTTCTAATTTATATTTACTCTTAATGAACTCAAATATCTTAGCGATAGTTTGAAAATGGGAACCCATTAATTTGTCTGCACGTTATCTTTCATTGAGTCAATCTGAACTTGATTCTCGAGCCGATCGGGCTTATGAGGTTTATCGCCAATGTCGGGTTTGTCCTCATGCCTGTGAGGTAGACAGAACTCAGGGGAAAACCGGATTTTGCGGTCAAACTGATATCTTAAAGGTTTCATCGTGTGTACGGCATTTTGGTGAAGAGCCGCCTTTAGTGGGGATGCGGGGCGTGGGCAATGTTTTTATCACGGCCTGCAATATGCGTTGCGATTATTGCCAGAATTATCAGATCTCTCAGCTTTGGACTAAATCGACACATAGAGAGAACCTAGAGCAATCTTGGCACGACACAGCCCAAGAGATGCTTCGCTTGCAGGAGGAGGGGGTGCATTTCATTGGTTGGGTTTCCCCTTCGCATGTGGTTCCGGGCTTGTTAAAAAGCTTGTCTTTGGCCCGTAAAAAGGGTCTGGAAATTCCTATTATCTATAATACCAATGGCTACGATGCTCTCTCAACGCTCAAACTTCTGGATGGGGTGGTGGATATCTATTTGCCAGATTTGAAATATGCTGAATCGGGTACGGCAAAATTGATCTCTCATATTCCAGACTACCCTGAGTTTTCGCGTCAGGCGGCTCTAGAGATGTATCGTCAGGTAGGCCCTTTAGTCACCAATGAGGATGGGTTGGCGCAACAGGGTTTGTTGGTTCGACACTTGCTGTTACCGGAGAATTTGGCCGGTACTTGGGAAACTTTGTGTTTCATCGCTCTGGAGTTATCCCCGAGCGTTCCTTTGAGTTTGATGAGCCAATATCGGCCTGTTCATAAAGCGCAAGGCCCCTTGAGCCGCGTGATTACGGAAGAGGAATATGATTCGGCTATCGTCATGGCTCGGGAATTAGGTTTTGAAAGTCTGTACCTACAATCCATGCAAGCGGAAGTGCATAATTTGCCGGATTTCAACAA
>JABIYR010000155.1 GCA_018702695.1 Nitrospina sp.
AAAAAATCAATTTGGAATTTGTACACCCGGAAGATATTATCAACGCATCCAACCTTCTTCCTCAAGATAAAGAATATGTTCATTATTTAGGTTCTTTAACAACGCCTCCGTGCAGTGAAAATGTGAGTTGGTTTGTACTGGATAAGGCTTTAGAAGCATCGAAAGACCAGATGCGAAATTTTAGCTCCTACATTGAACATAATGCCCGTCCTGCGCAAAAATTGAATTATCGCTTTATTGTGAAAGCAAAATAAAAATCAGAGGGCATGTTTAGGCGGGAGATGGATCGGCTCAATCACTTCATGGCTCTACTGATTCTGGCTAGTAGTCAGTAATTTCTCCGCCGGAGATTCTTCTCGGCTCTTTGCCATATTCCAAAGGGTGATCAGTTCCCGGCAGGATGGTTCCATCTGAAGAGTAGGGGCCGATTTTGCTCCATGTTCCGGCTTGTTGCTCAGAGACATATTCCATTTCCAAAATGGCCTTCGGGTTTTTATAACCGTATTTAGAGGGTGCGATTAAGCGCAAGGGAAACCCGTGTGCATCAGAGAGCGGTTCGCCATTCATGCTGTGCACGAGCAGAACCCGATCTTGATGCAATGCTTTTAACGGCAAGTACTCCTTATATTCATCGCCGCAATGAAACAGCACTCCCTGTGCCGAGGCCTGTGGCGGAACGATTCGCTGAAGATCTTTAAAAGAGAATCCGCTCCATTGGGCGCGGGCCGACCAACACTCAACGCATTTAAGGCGAGAAGATTGCGAGCGGGTTGGCAGCTTTAGCAACTCGGTAAGGGTAAAAGATCTTGGCTCGTCGCACAAACCACTTATTTTCAGTCGCCATGACTGCGGGTTGATGCGACGCATGGGCTTCCAGAAATTGATATAGAAAGAGCGGTGTTTACCTTTGCGGGTTTTGCCGACAAAGTCGGTTCCTATGAATGAATCGGCGGCCCAAGCTGTTGCCGAGGGACGTAAACCATTCCACCCAAGTAGAGCAATAGCCCACAGCCCACCTTGCAAAAAAAGTCGGCGCGTTAATTTTGTGATTTGGCGCATCGAAATCCTAGGAAAATGAATCGCTCAGAAGGAGCGATTAAGTTACGGTCAAAAGTTTTACTGTATTCATAATCTAGATGATGGTTCCACAGGCCGCCACGGGTGACTATTTTATGGTTCTCAGTGCTGGCAGTCCACTCCCAAACGGAGCCGGACATATCGCGGACACCGTAGGGAGAATTATCTCTTTTATTGAGGCCGACTCGACGTTTAATGATTCCCGAATAAAAGGGGTGCGGTTTTTTGCGCGGTTTTTTTTCTCCCCAAGGGTAGACTTGAGCGGAGGTCCCACGGGCAGATTTTTCCCACTCGGCTTCTGTGGGTAAACGTTTGCCCAATTGCTGGCAATAGGTTTTCGCCTCTCGCCAAGTGATGCGCGTGACAGGGTGGGTTTCCGCTCCTTGCCAAAAAATAAAATCAGGGAACTGTCGGGAAAATGCTTCCTGCGTCACTTCAAATTTGTCGATGTAAAATGTAGCCAGAGACAAAACCCTTTGTGGCTTAGCATCGGTGCTGGCATCATTGCCCATGAGAAACTCTCCTGCGGGAACTTCTACCATCTCAGATGCATTGGCAGAGCCTAACGTCATTAGCAGACAACATAAAAGGGTGATCCGTTTCATGGAGACATTATAGAACTCTGAAAGAGGTTGAGCTATAAAAACTCCATCACTGCAAATTTGTAAGGATTGGGTTGGACCCAAGACCAACCTCTTAGAAACTGGGCCACTTATGCATGGCATTTCGCTTTGGTCTGCATTCATTTTATATCTTAAACCTATTTTATAAAAGGAATGTTAGATTAAGTGCGGGTGGTTTTATCCCAATAAAATTATCTTTCGAATTAGAAGGAAAATGAATGAATACTAAGAAAAAAATAATCCTTATTTTTATTGTTGCCACTTGTTTGTGGGCCTTTTTTCATTTCAATCTCAGCCAATACCTGAGTCTTGATTATTTGAAAGCGCAACAAAGCAATTTTTCTACCTTTTATAAAGAAAATGCCCTGTTGGCCATAGGTGCATACATGGGTGTTTATATTTTATCCACCGCATTGTCTTTGCCGGGCGCGGCCCTGCTGACTTTGCTGGGCGGGGCTTTATTTGGCTTGGTGACGGGTACGATTCTGGTTTCATTTGCCAGCACCATCGGGGCCACTCTGGCTTTTCTGGTTTCACGTTTGTTATTGCGTGATTGGGTGCAAGACAAGTTCGGTCGTTATCTAGAGTCGTTCAATGATGGGGTCAAAAAAGATGGAGCCTTTTATCTTTTCACGCTCAGGTTGATTCCGGCGGTGCCTTTTTTTGTGATCAATCTGGTTATGGGGCTGACCCCCATGAAGACAGTGCCGTTCTTCTTCGTGAGTCAGGTTGGCATGCTCGCTGGTTCGATTGTTTTTGTAAATGCCGGGACGCAGTTGGCGCAAATTGAAACCTTAAGCGGAATCTTGTCGCCACAAATCTTCTTTTCATTTGTTCTGTTAGGCGTCTTCCCTCTACTAGCGAGGAAAATGGTAACGATCTATCAAAGCAGTAGAATCTTGAAAAAATATACCAAGCCGAACTCATTTGATTACAACATGGTGATCATTGGTGCTGGGTCAGCCGGGCTGGTTACCAGCTATATCGGTGTGGCAACAAAGGGTAAAGTGGCATTGATCGAGAAACATAAAATGGGTGGCGATTGTCTGAACACCGGATGCGTCCCCAGTAAGGCCCTGATTCGTTCGGCCAAGTTCATGGCCGATGTGAAAAAATGCCAGAAGCTGGGGTTTAAAAGTGTTGCCGTTGAGTTTGATTTTGCAGAAGTTATGGAACGGGTTCAACGTGTCATCAAAACCATTGAGCCGCATGATTCGGTAGAACGTTATTCCAATTTGGGAGTGGAGTGTCATACCGGTTCCGCCACAATTAAATCGCCCTACGAAGTCGAAGTGAATGGCAAGATTCTCACTACAAGAAATATTGTCATTGGGACAGGCGCACGCCCAAGCATTCCCCCAATTGTAGGGATCGATGAGGTGAACTACCTGACTTCTGACACCATTTGGGAAATTCGCAAGCAGCCGGAAAAATTGTTGGTGCTGGGGGGAGGGCCGATTGGCTCTGAATTGGCTCAGGCTTTTGCCCGACTGGGGAGTGATGTCACACAAGTACAACGCAATGAACGCTTGCTTCCCAAAGAAGACCCTGAAGTCTCGCAAATGGTTTTACAAAGTTTTCAGGATGATGGCATCAATGTGTTGCTGGCGCACACGCCCAAAAAATTCTTCAAGCGTGATGGAAAAGACTTTCTAGAATGCGAGCACAACGGCAACTCGGTGGAAATTGCCTTCGATACCCTATTGATTGCGTTGGGTCGCAAGGCCAACACCACGGGTTTTGGTCTGGAGGCATTGGACATTGAGTTAAACCCTAACAAAACCATTAAGGTGGACGAATATATGCGGACCCATATCCCTAATATTTATGCCTGTGGGGATGTTGCCGGCCCCTATCAGTTCACCCACACTGCGGCACATCAAGCATGGTATTGCGCCGTCAACTCCATGTTGAGCCCTTTTTATGGATTCAAGGTCGATTATAGCACCGTGCCTTGGTCGACCTTTACCGACCCTGAAGTGGCACGTTCTGGCCTGAACGAGCTAGAAGCGAAAGAAAAAGGCATTCCCTATGAAGTTACTACTTACGGCATCGATGATCTGGATCGTGCCATTGCCGATGAAGCGGCTTTTGGAATGGTTAAAGTTTTGACCGT
>JABIYR010000102.1 GCA_018702695.1 Nitrospina sp.
GCGATATTTTTGAGTGCATCGGTGACTTCGTGTGTTTGCTTGAAAAGCATCAGGCTCTCCGCTTAAATGTCGCTAATTTAAATAAAAATCAAAGGTCAGGGGGATTTTTGAAGTTGGTCTGAAAAAAGATCCGCTCCCGGTTTCAATGTCGTTGCATTTTATGCTTTTGACCCAAATTGTGAAAGGTCAAAGGTCGTCCTAATAAAAAACATTGTAACCAAAAAAACAATTTCAGGCAAACATCTTTATGGAATTCTGTATATTAAAATTTAAATTTATATTCATGCATTTACCTATGATAAGTTAATCTAATATGTTAAAGTTGTTTTAAATACGATGCGGGTTTCTATGTTAATCGTTGGTTTTTGAAAATAATGGAGGCTTGCGAGACGCTGACTTTTTGTTCGCGCGGATTAAACTCTTAAAATACCTGTAATTACAATATTATTGTGTCTTATTTCTTATTGACAGAGTTGAATAATTTGCTAGAATTCCCAACGTATATATAGTTGCTACAGAAATACCTGATTCCGTTATTAATTACTGAATTTCATTTAGAGATTCTTTGATTTTAGAATAATTAAAATACTTATTTTTCAAAACTATATTTCCCAGGTTTCTGGAAGGGAGAAATTCACCCAATGTTTAAGAATATTTATATACCGGTAGATAATTCTGATTACTCAAATGCCTGTGTTGAGTTGGCACTTGATTTAGCTAAAGGATCAGATACCACCATTACCGCCAGCCATGTTTATGCCGCGAAAATGCATGATGTACGTTTTCGGCAAATGGAAAGCGGACTTCCTGAGGAATATCAGGATGAGGAAGAGCTAGAAAAACAGCGCAATATTCATGATCAATTGATCACCAAAGGCATGGAAGTTATCAGTGATTCCTACCTAGATGTTCCTAAAGATAAATGTAAAGAGTTGGGGGTTCCCTTTGTAGGCAAGTCGCTTGAAGGTCGAAACTGGACTGAGTTGGTACGCGACATTAAAGAGTCTCCTTATGATCTGGTTATTATGGGAGCATTGGGGCTGGGAGCCATTAAAGATAGCTTGATCGGCACGGTTGCCGAACGAGTGATTCGACGTTCAAATACGGATATGCTGGTGGTTAAACATTGTCCGGAAATCCATGAAGACAAACCTTCGAGTGGAAAAATTGTCGTTGCGGTGGATGGCAGTGGTCATTCATTCGGCGGGTTGATGACGGGTATTGATCTGGCTAAAAAATTGGGGCGGCCTTTAGAAATCATCTCCACTTTTGATCCTTATTTTCATTACGCTATGTTTAACAGCTTGACGGGTGTTTTGTCGCGGGAAGCTTCTAAGGTGTTCAAGTTTGAGCAACAAGAAAAGCTTCATGAAGACATTATCGATAAAGGTTTGGCTAAAATTTACCAAGCGCATCTTGAGATATCTCGTAAGGTCTGTGAAGAAGAAAATATTGAATGTACCATTCGTCTTCTGGATGGAAAGGTCTTCGAAAAAGTTCTGCAATACGCTCGTGAAGAGAATCCCTATCTGTTAATTTTAGGGCGAATCGGCGTGCACAGTGCGATGGATATGGATATCGGCGGCAACGCTGAGAACCTGTTGCGTCTGGTTCCTTGTAACTTGCTTCTTTCTAGTAAGGTTTTTAAGCCACCTATAGATATGCAGGCAGAAGAAAGCATTGAATGGACGGCTGAAGGTAAAGAGCGCCTGAAAAAGATTCCAGGTTTTGTTCGCCCGATGGCAACATCAGCGATCTTGCGTTATGCGCTGGAGAGAGGGCATAGCATGATCACATCTAGCGTTATCACCGAAGCGGTGCAAGAAATTCTTCCTGCTGGTGCGATGCAGGCTATGTCTGCCATTGGTGAGAAAATGAAAAATGAGGGCATGGATCCCAATAATCCTGAGGGTCTTGGCATGTTGAAAGAAGAAATGGCCGAAGCTCATTCCGGGAAAGCCCCAGAAGAAGTGACACTCAAATGCACCAGTTGCAATACTTACCACAAAGGTGATGTTGTGAAATGTAGCGTTTGTGATGCCGGTGCAGAACGACTGCTTCCTGTAAATAAGGAAGAGTTTGAGGCTACTGAAGCTGAGGCACAAGAATCTACTACTTTTACAACTCTGCCAGATGGTGTGGAAGTGTCTTGGACTCAAGAAGCCTTAGACCGCCTTAACGAGTTTCCACAAGGGCATTTGCGAAGAAAAGCGCATGCACGTGTCGAGAAAAATGCTCGGGTACAAAAAGTAGGAACGGTTTCTTTGGCATTTCTCGATAAAATTCTTAATGAGAAAATCATTAAAAATGAGAGTGTTGCAAAAGAAGAAATTCCGGGAGACATTCTTAGCATTGGTGCGGCGTTGAACGTGGATGACTTTAACTGGTCGCCAGAAGCTTTAGAGCGGTTGGAACGTGTTCCACAAGGCTTTATGCGAGACAATACTCAGAACCGGGTTATGGCTTGGTGTTCTCAGAATGATATTCAGGATATTTCATTGGATGTCTGTGAGGAAGGAATTCGAGAATCTGTAAAGATGATGGAAGACGCCATTAAGAATGGTGCGGGTCTGGAAGATTTTATACCTCAAAAAGAAGTCAAAGCCTGAGATTTTACCCGTTTTAAAATGGTTGTATTTCGCCCCTGGATATTGAATCGAATTCAATTCCAGGGGCTTTTTTCTATTTAGCAGAATCTAGTTTCGATACCCTTAGGTGCTTTAGTTAATGTCTTTCCAAATTTATAAGCGCTTATTTTCTTATTTAAAACCCTATTTAGGCCGCTTATATTTAGCGATTTTCTTCTCTGTCATTGTCGGAGTTATTGCGACTTCTCCTGTTCCACTCATTCAAAAAACCTTCGATAAAATCTTTGTAGAAAAAGATTATTTCATGCTCAAGGTGATACCGATCGCTTTGGTTGCTCTCTATTTACTCAAGGCAGTTTTATCTTATGCCCAGAATCTAATAATTTTTGGCATCTCTTGGGAGTTGGTGGTTGAGTTCAGAGCTAAACTGTTTGGTCATATTCATGAATTGCCTTTTGTGTTTTTTGAAGATCATGAAACGGGACAACTGATTTCTCGTATTAATAATGATGTCACCATTATGCAGTCCTCCGTAACTCGTTTGATGAAAGAGTTTCTGCAAAATAGTGTGATGCTGATTGGTTTGCTGATATGGGTGTTTTATTTGAAATGGGATTGGGCTTTGATGGCTTTGGTTGTTTTCCCCATCATGATCATACCGGTATCTAATATTGCGCGAAAATTGCGCCATTTTTCCCGTAAAGGGCAGGAGATTTTAGGCAGTATTAACGCCGTCATTCTCGAATCTTTTTCCGGAATAAAAATAGTTCGAGCATTCGGTATGGAGCCGAGAGAGAGAGAAAAATTTCGGGTTTATAATGAAAGTTATCTAAAGGTGATGAAAAAAAATGTGAAGTATGTAGAAATGACTTCACCATTTTTAGAGGTGTTGGGGGTTGTCAGCTCCGCATTTATCCTTTGGTATGGCGGCAGTCAGGTGTTGAACGAAGAAATTAGCCAGGGCACATTTTTGGCGTTCATTGTTGCTTTGTTCATGATGTATGCACCGATTCGACTTCTATTTAAAATCTACACGAATATTCAGACCTCTTTAGCCGGGGCAGAACGAGTCTTTGCCATCCTGGATCAGGATATAGAAAAAGTGCAGGAAGGAAATCTTGATATCCATGGGCTTGAGAGTGGAATTGAATTCAAGGGTGTTTGTTTTCGCTACCCATCACGAGATGCTTTAATTTTAAATAATATCAATTTATCTGTCAAAAAATCTGAAATTATCGCCATTGTCGGAATGAGTGGGGCGGGAAAAACCACCTTGGTGGATTTGTTATTTCGCTTTTTTGATGCGACTTCCGGTTCCATATTGATTGATGGAAAAAATATTAAAGATTATAAATTGGACTCCTTACGTAAACAATTGGCTCTGGTTACTCAGGAGACTTTTTTGTTTAACGATACAATCTGGAACAATATCGCTTTTGGGTGCGAACGAGAAGTTAGCTCAGAAGAAATCATGGCTGCCGCCAAAGCTGCACATGTTGATTATTTTGTATCCACCTTGGAAGAGGGTTATGAAACACTTATCGGTGAGCGTGGGGTCAAGCTATCCGGAGGCCAACGGCAACGAATTGCCATTGCGCGGGCTATTTTAAGAAACGCTCCTATTTTGGTTTTGGATGAAGCGACCTCGGCGTTGGATTCGCAATCTGAAAAGCTAGTGCAAGAGGCTCTCCATAACTTGATGGAACATCGGACATCGTTTGTCATCGCTCATCGTTTGTCAACGATTCAACATGCTAACCGCATCATCGTTTTAGATAAAGGTGAGATTGTAGAGTCGGGGACACACGATACACTGCTCGCCAATAGTGGGCTTTACCAAAAATACTATAAAATGCAGTTTATAGATTTGGACCCAAGGGGAATCGATTAACATGCGTTTTGAAAAGGTTTGCATAGAAGGCCTGGCCTATCACCTTCCCGATAATGTTGTGACATCAGCCGATATTGAGAACCGATTGGCACCCCTTTATGAACGGCTCAAACTTCCACAAGGGCGTTTGGAGTTAATGAGTGGCATTCGAGAGCGCCGTTTCTGGGACGAGGGAGTTTTTCCCAGTGAGGTTGCAACGTTTGCTGGGCGAAAAGCCATCACCTCATCGGGGATTGATCCGGCACAAATTGGTTGCCTGATCAATGCATCGGTTTGCAGAGATTTTCTCGAACCTTCCACCGCATCGGTCATTCACAATAATTTAAAACTTCCAAGCGAAGCATTTGTATTCGATGTTTCCAATGCTTGTCTGGGTGTGCTCAATGGCATGATTCTCGTAGCCAGTATGATCGAGCAAAATCAGATTCTAGCAGGGCTCGTTGTGGCGGGTGAAAATGGCGGCCCATTGGTGAACCACACGATTGAAACCCTGTTGTCGCGTACGGATATAAACCGTAAGCAAGTTAAGTCTTCTTTTGCTTCATTGACCATCGGCTCTTCGGCGGTTGGCGTGTTGTTGACGCATGAAAAAATTGCCAAACAGAACCATCATTTAGTCGGCGGAATTTCGATGGCTGAAACTCAGTTCAACCATTTATGCCGTGGCAGTGATGACAGTGGAGCAGGGGGCGGTTGGTCGCCCTTGATGGAAACGGACTCCGAAACATTAATGGTAGAAGGTTGCCGACTTGCAGGTAAAACCTGGGTGCGCACTCGTGAAGAGCTGGGCTGGAATGACGATGAAATAAATCGAGTGTTCTGTCATCAAGTGGGTAAAGGGCATCGAAAGCTGATGTATGAAAATGTAGGGCTGGAACCCGATAAAGATTTTTCGACTCTGGAGTTTTTGGGCAATACCGGGTCGGCCTCATTGCCCACGACACTGGCGATGGGTGTAGAAAAAAATATGTTGAAGGCTGGCGATAAAGCGGCTTTGCTTGGAATCGGCAGTGGGCTCAATTGTTTGATGATGGGTGTTGAGTGGTGACCGATTTATATCCGTTTGCATCGCATAATCTACAATTTGATAAATTTCGCTATCATTTTTTGGACGAGGGAGAAGGGAATCCGCTTCTCATGGTTCATGGCAACCCCACTTGGTCTTTTTATTATCGCAACCTGATTCTAGGTTTTAAAAATACTCATCGCTGTGTGGTTCCTGACCATATGGGGATGGGTAAATCGGATAAACCGCAGAACTATCCCTATACGCTTTCTCAGCATATTGACAACCTTGAAAAATTAGCTGACCACCTAAAATTAGACGATATTACTTTAGTGGTTCACGATTGGGGCGGAGCGATTGGGATGGGGTTTGCGATCAGACACCCAGAGCGGATTCGTCGGTTGGTAATTTTTAATACCGCCGCGTTTTTATCGCAAGAGATTCCATTGAGTTTACGTTTATGTCGTCTCCCCGGTTTTGGAGCCATTGCGATTCGTGGTTTCAATGCTTTTGCACGCTGTGCAGTGCGTTGGGCTTGCGTTAAACAAGAGCGAATGACGGATGCTGTTCAGGCTGGATATCTGGCCCCTTATGATAATTTTTCTAATCGGGTGGCTAACCTGCGCTTTGTGCAGGACATTCCCATGAACCCAGATTCTCCCAGTTATCCGGTCGTGAAAGAGATAGAAGAAAAACTGCAATTATTTCGAGAGCATCCGGTTCAAATAATATGGGGTGCGCAAGATTTTGTGTTCAATGACCATTTCCTGAAACGTTGGCAGGAAATTTATCCTCAGGCTGAGGTGCATCGAATGGCCGATGCCGGTCATTATGTTCTTGAAGATGCTCACGAAAAAATCATTCCTATGATGCAAAATTTTTTTGAGCATAACCCTCTCTAAATTCAAATAACTGAAACGCACAACCACGCAAAATGTGGATCGTGTTTATAAATGGCAGGAAATTAAGTCGGGGTGATGATTGCCACCCCCTCCGAGAAGGAGGGGGTGGTGCTCATTTTTTTAATGTGGAACCTACAAATTTTAATAACGATAATGGTCCGGTTTGTAGGGGCCTGTCAAAGGAACGCTTAGATAGTCGGCCTGCTTCTGAGTGAGCGTGGTGAGTTTGACCCCCAGCTTATCCAAGTGCAGACGCGCCACTTCCTCATCCAGTATTTTAGGTAATGTATAAACACCCACTTCATATTTCTTAGTGTAAAGCTCAATTTGAGCCAGTACTTGGTTGGTGAATGAATTGGACATCACGAAAGAGGGGTGTCCGGTGGCGCAACCCAAGTTTACCAGTCTGCCTTCAGCAAGCATGAGGATGTTATGTCCATCCGGAAAGGTGTATTTGTCAACCTGAGGTTTAATAACTGTTTTTACAACTCCAGGGAACTTGTTTAAGGCATCGACCTGAATTTCAATATCGAAGTGACCGATATTACAAACAATGGCATCGTTCTTCATTTTTTCCATATGTTCGATGCAGATGATGTCGGCACACCCGGTTGTGGTGACGAAAATATTGCCTTCGTTAACCGCTTCTTCCATGGTGGTGACTTCATAACCTTCCATTGCCGCTTGCAAAGCACAGATCGGGTCGATTTCGGTAATAATTACACGAGCGCCTAATCCCTTCATCGAATCGGCACAACCCTTGCCCACATCGCCAAAACCTGCAATAACCACTATTTTTCCGGCTATCATGATGTCGGTGGCGCGTTTGATGCCATCGGCGAGAGATTCTCGACAACCATAGAGGTTGTCAAATTTTGATTTAGTGACGGAATCATTCACATTCATAGCAGGGAGTTTTAAAGTTCCCTTTTCGATCATTTTATAGAGATTGTGTACACCCGTCGTGGTTTCTTCGGTGACACCTTTAATCTCATCCAACATACCCGGATGTTTTTCATGAACATAAGCGGTGAGGTCTCCGCCGTCATCGAGGATCATGTTTGGGCCTTTGCCATCAGCAAAAAGAAGCGTTTGGCCTGTACACCACCAATACTCATCTTCGGTTTCTTCCTTCCAGGCAAATACGGGAATGCCAACTTTTGCCATTGCGGCCGCGGCATGGTCTTGTGTTGAAAAAATATTACACGATGCCCAACGGACTTCAGCCCCTAAATCGACCAAGGTTTCCATGAGAACTGCAGTTTGAATGGTCATATGCAAAGAACCAGCAATTCTTGCTCCCTTTAAGGGTTTAGAGTTGCCATACTTTTTGCGAAGGGCCATGAGACCAGGCATTTCATTTTCAGCGAGAATGATTTCTTTGCGTCCCCAATCTGCCAGCGACAGATCTTTAACTTTGAAATCTTCAGAGACGTTGGTGGTTGACATGTATTACTCCTTATATAGGTTAGTTGAAAATAGAATTATTCGAATTCAATAAAATTGATGAGTCGGAATGGTCAAGGTTTGCTAAGATATTTGCGGAGTCGCTCGCAAGCTGTAAAAGAAGCAGGACTTAAGTATGACACTAATTGTCGATAATACTTTCAATCATTTTAGCAGATTATCTTTATACGTCAATATATCCAGACCCTGATCCGCAAAAAATTTGTAACCTTTGCATGAATATTACTGAAATTAAAATATATCCCTTTGACACCGGTGAACCCGGTTCCTTTTTACGCGCTTACGCAGACGTGATTTTTGATCAAGTTCTTTTGGTTAAAGGGTTTCGGGTTATGGCGACCCATAAAGGTGGGTTATTTGTGGGTTTTCCTTCCAGAAAAGGCAAGGATGGCAAATACCATGACATGGTGGAACTGAAATCAGAGTCATTGCAGTCGCATCTGCGGTCAGCCATCCTTTCTGCATACGACACTTACTCCTGAACCTAATTTGACGATAGTTTGATTGTTTTATAAAGAAAATTTTTAAAGCTGAGAAACTTCTTTCTTTCATCCGATTCCAGATGCGTGCGGGTTTTACACGCGCCCAGCTTCACGGCTAATCCCGGTAAATTTGTTTGGTAGCGGCTTTTAGCCGCGATAATCAAAGATTGAACGGTTTCACGTGTTAAATGATTGGCTTTGAAAGGTTGGTGAATATCGTCCCAGAAATTGGCTTCACCCGCTTCAAACTGATCTAGCAAATTTTCAACACTATTCTCAGCGCTGGAACTTGCAGTTTCTGGCATGGCAGAACCCGAATGACATGCCGTCACGACATCGTTTTTTGTGATGCTAGCCCCTTTACGAAACAGCATAGCTCTGAGCAGAATATTTTTCAGTTCTCGAACATTACCGCGATATTGATGTTTTTTGAGATACTCTACCGCCATCGGTTCCAATTGTGGTGGAGGCGCATCGTCGCCTTCTTTTTTGTAAGAGTTGTAAAGAATGCCGAGAAAATGAGTGGCGAGGTCTTTAATATCTTCCGCTCTTTCATTGAGGCGCGGAATATGAAAGCTCAGAGCATTGAGGCGATGGTATAAATCTTCGCGAAATCGCCCTGCCTGAATTTCTTGTGTCAGGTCATTGTTGGTTGCGGCGATTAAAAATATTTTAGAATAACGCGGTTGGTTTTCACCGAGACGCATGAACACTCCTGTATCAAGGTAGCGTAGTAGCTGGACCTGCGTTTTAGGGTCGGCATCCCCGATTTCATCGAGAAAAACGACCCCCCCATTGGCTTCCTCTAAAATTCCTTGGCGGTGAAACTCCGCCCCTGTGAAAGCTCCTTTTTTGTGGCCGAATAATTCACTATAAGTCAACTCACCACTGTAGGCGGCAATATTGGTTTTTCTTAATGGTATTTTATAATGCGAGCCTTTTTCCCTCTGAAAAATATCATTCAGATGCGAGTAAATATTATTGAAGAAGAACTCTTTGCCCGAACCCGTTTGTCCTTGAATGAGAAGACTCGGCAGCCCGGTCATGGTTTCACGTTGCTGATTGCCCTCCCAATTGAGCATGCGATTGCAGATTGATTCGACCACAGTCTGAATTTGGCTGACCAGCGAGCCGACATTCTTACTATTGCCGATGACATTACCAAAATGATAAGACGAAACCTTTGGGTCACGATACTCAATGTCTTTCCTGAGTTCCAATAACTCCTGTTTCAAAGTTTCAATCTGTAAAAGGTTGTTGACCTTTTGGCTGATCAGGCTGGCAATGATTTGCAGAATTTTTTGATGTTCTGAAGTGAAGAAAAATTTATGGAAACTATCTTGATTGATGACTCCCAGAACATGACTGCCGTAAATAATGGGGACAGCCAACTCTGACCTTATTTGATCAGACAGGTTTTTGTAAAATTTCGGTCGCTCATCTTCGATGCTGGAAATTAATACCGGGCGGGCAGAATGGGCGACAATTCCGTTTACTGACCTTTGATTTAATGGTAATTCGTCTCCCCCGACTGGCATGAGCGGAATTTTGCTTTTCATCCAGCCGCGCGATTTGGCTCCCACCAAATTGCCCAACTCATCCTCAATGATGAGCCAAGGCTTGCCCTCTAGTATTTTGTATAGGGAAATGGTTCCCGAGTCGGCACCGATCAACTCCGATGTTTTTGCCAAAATCTTATCGAGAAAAGATGTCAGGTCATCATTGGTATCTGATAACAGCTCTTCAATTTCGCTGAGTACTTCAATTTCGATATGCTCCGGGTTTTCCTCCAGAATCAATTTCTCCACCATCGTTGCATGATTTTCAAGCAACGGTTTTTCAAAATTGCTGAATTTATGTGATGTGTTGGTGTAATAATTCACCATGCATATCAATTGCCCGGTTTTCGGATTGACTTTTGGGACTTGATACAGCGAAACCAGGTCAATTTCCTGCGCCACGGCTTTGCGGCTGAAACTCTCCTCCATAATATCTTCGATATACACGGCCTTGAGGTCCGG
Organism: Nitrospina sp.; assembly: GCA_018702695.1. Classification (GTDB taxonomy): domain Bacteria; phylum Nitrospinota; class Nitrospinia; order Nitrospinales; family VA-1; genus LS-NOB. Next base: position 10,358 of record JABIYR010000102.1, read on the forward strand.
TTCTTTGGCAATGAGTCCCTTCTCATTATCATAAGTAACAATGCGATTGATCAGATTTTCCTTGTGGATGTTGATTTGCTCGCGATTGTTATAAATCATGGCATCTTCTTTATTCTTCGAAAACGCGGCGAGAATCTCAATATGATTGCTCAACTCCATCGATTTAGAATCTGGGTTTTTAACTGAAACAGGGATCCACACCGAAGCCAGAGCCAGTTTGTCGATGAGTTGCACGGCTGAACGCATCATCATCCAAGCCGCTTCCTTTTTTCGCGCCAGATCGAGATGCCGTGAAAATGACAGTTTTTGCCGGAACCGTTTAGCCCGGTCCAGAGTGGTGCTGACATCGTTGAGAAAATCAACAATTTCCTTTTTTTGTTCCTCATCGAGGAATTCACCTTCCTGCCCCCAATCCAAACTGATTGTGCCAATAGGGCGAAACTGATGCGAAATGGGGAAAACAGCGGTGGCTTTGATGCCAGCCAATTTTTCAAATGGGTTCTGAATTTTTGCGAATCCGTCTGGCCAATTCCAAGAAAAGACCACCTCGTTATTGAGAAAGGCCTGCGAAATAATCGAAGCTTCAGGCGAAACAAATTTGGTGATCGCTTGCTCATTGGGCCGGTTTTGCCCCGTTACATATTGGCAAACCAGCATGCCAGCATAGAGATCTTCAAGGTTGATGCGCACCATCTTACAGCCATAAAGCTTCTTCAACCGCGTGGCGATATGATGCAAAATTTCTGGCAGACTCTCTTTGCCAAACCTAGATATTAAATGATCAGACATAGTTCTCACAATAATGAGTAGAAAACATACACATCATGATTATAGTTTGAATCACGAATTTTTCCAATAATTTAAAATCACTTGCCACCCCCTTTTAAGCTAATGATTTATAGGGTTCTTACAAAAGCTACATGAGGTCACGTGTAGCTTGGTAGAGAACGAGTGGACATTCCTGAGAAGAGTAAAAAAGAGGCTACCGCTGTTGCACTTGAAAAGGCTTATGGCCCGTTACCTTTTGAGGTAGACTTTCTGGGAATTATTTTACAGATAGAAAACCCGCAGGGTAAAAACCCCACGGGCTTTATGCATATTTTCACTTTAGGTATCAATGTTTTTCAATGACTAGATCGACAGGTAAAGAATTTGATACTGTATCGTAAACCGGTGAGAACATAGCCAACTGTTTTAGTTGTTCAGCCGACGCCTCGCTTTTAACCTTCATATTGATGCGAATTGCTTGATAACCATTACGCACTTCTTCGGATATACCCAGAAAACCCCGGACATCAATATCTCCTTCAGTTGAAGTGTTTATATCTTCCACCGTGATGCCCCGAACCGCGGCATGAGCCACAAGTGATGTTGTCAGGCAAGAGGTCAACGCGTGCAGAAGATACTCCACAGGGTTGGCGGCATTGCTCGTTCCACCCAGAATAAGGGGTTCATCAGCCTCCAATACAAACGGCTTGGGGTGAGAGTTATTTTTCCCATTATTTGATAAATAGTCTTTGAATTCGCTTTGGTTCTTGGTGGCTCCTGTCCACTGATTTGTTGACCTAAACTGCCATTTGCCATTATTCGCATCAGCGTTGATGTTGTTGATAACACTCATGACCTTATTAATCTCAATACCGTTGACGACTTCTGGCACTTGGGTTGGAGTTATAGTCAAATGTGGTGTATGGGAACATGATCAAGCGGCGTTCCTTTGTCGTTCGAAAGTTTCCTCATCTACGCCATCAATGAATTTTACGCCATTGATGACATCGGCTAATCGC
>JABIYR010000157.1 GCA_018702695.1 Nitrospina sp.
CAAAAATTTGCGAGACCGATGCGATTCGCATCGAACGTGCTTTAGGTGTTTATCTAGATACGGGAAAACCATTTTCTGAGTTTCACCAAGGTGACTCTCCGAGCTTGAGCCGATTCCCTATCCACACTTTTATTCTGGAGAAGGAGAGGTCTGAGTTGTATTCTCAAATCAATCAGCGCGTCGACACCATGATTGAAAATGGGCTGGAAAATGAAACTCAAAGCATTTTAGACCGTGGCTACAGCCCGGAACTGAAACCCTTAAAGAGCATTGGCTATGCACAAATGGTTCAATATCTTCAGAGCCATATTACGTTGGAACGTGCGGTCTATGAAATCAAAATGAAAACTCGGCATTATGCGAAAAGGCAATTAACCTGGTTCAGAAAAATGAACCCGGCGCAAACGTTAACAGCAGATACTCAAGACAGCCCCGAGTCTTTGAGCGAAAAACTGCTCGCTTGCCTGCCCAAAGTCACCGCCTGCTTTCTGGCTATTTTTCTGAGTTTTGCGCAAACCAGTTTTGCTGAAGACAAAACCCCTTACGAAAAAGCGAAAACGCTTTTTCAGAAAAAAGAATGGGGCAAGGCTAAAAATAGTCTTCTGTCTTTACAAAACACATCGCCAAAATCTAAAACCTCGCAACGCGCCCAATTTTTGCTCGCCCTCATTCATGTCGAGCAAGGGAAACATGAAGAAGCTATAAAACTTCTCTCGCCTTTAAGTAAGAATTTCAAAGAGGTGGAAGATTATATTCAGTTCCAGTTAATACAGGCCCACGCCGCATCGGGAAAGTATAAAACCGCCAAAGAAACGGCTTTAGAATTTTTGCAACACCATCCCAATAGCTTACTCTACCCGAAAACCCAGATGGTTCTCGCTGAAGCACAGATTCAATTGGGAGAAAAAGAAGCGGGAATGAAAACGCTGGAAGAACTCATTACAGCGATCACCAAGAATATCAGTCATCAAAATTTCCGCGAGTTTCTTCCTGAAATTATTTTTAAGCTGGCCGAGGTGCAAGAGAAGTCAGAGAAAAAAACCGAAGCCTATCTGAATTTTCGTCGGCTTCACTTCCAATATCCAAACCATGAACACACGCCTGATGCCGAGTTAGCACTCAAACGTCTTTCTGCTCTGGCAACGGTGAAATCGATTCCTCTCACTTTGAGAGAACATACAGACCGCATTCAGGGCCTGCTTAAGAACGTGCGTTATGAAGAGGCGATTAAAGAAGTCAAAGCCATTCAAAAAGCCAACAACCCAACGCCGGGGCGGTTCTACTTCTTTCTGGCGCAAGCGCACCGGGGGCTTAGAGATCGCAAACAAGCCAATGTCGCGTTGAAAAAATTTTTAAAACTATACCCTCACCACACCAAGGCTCAAAACGCAAAATTGAACATCGGCAGAAACCTCTGGAACCTCGGTCAGCCCATGCAAGGGGCTAAATATTTTAAGGCAGTCACCAAAGATGCCCCCTCATCTGAATTGGCTGTTAAAGCACAGTTTTTTCTGGGTAAAATTTATGAGGAACGTAAAAACTACCCTGAAGCATTGGCCACTTATAAGTCTGCTTTCGAAAAATATCCTGAGGAATATTACGCTCAATGGGCGGGCTGGCGTTTGGGATGGATTCATTATCTAGATGGGAAATTCGAGCAGTCTTTCAATCGATTTCAAGAGGCGGCGCGTCTATTCCCCAATGGGTCGTTCATCGAGTACAACCTCTACTGGGGCGCAAAATCGGCGGAAAAACTGAACCAGAAAGAAGTGGCTCGTGATCTGTACGCCAAGGTTTTCAAATTCTACCCGTACACCTTTCATGGAATCCGCGCCAAAGATAGGCTTCAAGTTCTGGGTGTCAAGCCAACCTCCGAACCGAAAGGCAAAACATTAAAAAACACTTCTTCCGGGAGACCACCTCAGCTAGGCCGACCGCTAAGCATCGAAGAAAAATTTCATTATGTCCGTGCCGATGAACTGGCTAAACTAGGGTTGTCGCAGGAAGCACGCAATGAAATTGGCGAGCTACAGAAATTAGTCAAAAAAAATCTGACCGGGGTGTTATGGATTTCACACCTCTATCATCAAGCGCAGGGCTATGCTGAGTCGCTTCGACTTTTGCATCTTTATAAAGATTTCACCACCAAGTCGAAAGAAAAAAATCTTTCGCCCGAATTCTGGAAACATTTTTTTCCTCTGGCATACAAAGAAGCTGTATTGGCGTATGCCAAGTCTCGCAAGGTCGACCCTTCTTTCGTCAATAGCATCATTCGGCAAGAAAGCCTTTTTGACAGTCAGGCACTCTCCCCCGCTGGGGCGCGTGGGTTGATGCAGATCATGCCTGCAACGGGAGAAAAATTATACCCCACATCTAAAATGAAAAAACCTTTTGAGACCGATGCCCTCTTTGACCCGGATCTCAATATTCGCTTAGGTGTCAAATATGTCAGCCAACTAAACAAACGTTTCGACAGAAACGGAATGCATATTTTGATCTCTTATAATGCCGGCCCACATGTTCTAAAAAAGTGGCTCAAACGATTCCAACATTTAAATGATCAGGATGTATTCATTGAATCCATTCCATACCCAGAAACCCGTCGCTACGTCAAACATGTATTGAGAAATTTCGGCATCTATAAGACGCTCTACTCTCTCTCTTGAATACGCCCGGAAAAAACTTATGAAATCTAAAATCCACCTGCAATCCTGTGACAATTATTCTCTTGATCGCGTCGAGCAGTTTGTTCGCGACTCCCTGTATGTTTTGGACCCGGAGGCATCGTTGTTCAAACCGGATTATAAAGTGCTTTTAAAGCCCAACCTGTTACGAGGCTTTCACCCCGAGCGTTGTGTCACAACCCACCCTGTAGTGGTTGAAGCTTTGTGTCGGGTGCTCAAAGATTTATCCGTCAGTAAAATTGTCATCAGTGACAGTCCTGCTTTGGGAAGTTTTTCGGCGGTGGCGGATAAAGCTGGGTATGGCGTGCTGGAGAAAAAATATGGCGTGCAATTATTACCGTTGACCGACCCCATCCCTTTTGAAAACGAAGAGCAGGTTCCCTACCTTAAAATAGCCGGTTGCTTGCAAGACTATGACCGAATCATTAATCTGCCGAAGGTGAAATCACATTGCCAAATGACGATGACGTTGAGCATTAAAAATTTATTCGGGCTGGTGATCGGCAAGCGCAAACCGGCTCTGCATTGTTTAGTTAAAAATGATAAACTCAAATTCGCAAAAATGCTGATAGACATTGCTCGTCATGTCAACCCATGCCTGACGATTGTGGATGGCATCCAAGCCATGCAGGGTCAAGGCCCGATCAACGGAACACCCTACCCGCTCGGAGTATTGGGGGCATCCAAAGACATGACAGCTCTCGACCGAATTTTCGCCGATCTGCTGAATATCCCACTGACAAAGATACATACTATTGAGGCCGCACAGCTCAAACAATTCGGTCAGACACACTTAGAGGAGATGGAGATTTCAGGGGTCACAGATTATCAGTCTCTGGTTGCCACTAATTTTAAACAAGCCTATCCGATAGATATATCTTTCAACCCGGTTAAATTGTTAAAATCTTTTTTGAAACAGTTTTATGAGGTGGGGGTCAAAGAAAAACTATCGACGGGGAAGAGCTAATTTGGGTTATCAAAATTAACCGAGCAACAACCGAGATCCAAACCGGTCTCTTTTTTATTTAAAAAATATTTACCCGGATGGATAAAATTGATAACCTTATTACCTTCTCTTCGGGTTCCAACCAAACCCGAGGCTCTTAAAATGGAAAGATGGTGAGAGGCTTGCGGTTGCCCCATGCATAAAGACCGGACAATATCAGAAACACTTTTTTCACCCTTGAGCAATAACTGGACGATTTTTAATCGGGTTTCATCCCCCAGTGCTTTTAAAATTCTGGCGCATTCTTCTGAGTCGGTGTCGTGTTCATCCATAAAGCCAAGTATAGGGTCTCCTTCTATCGCGTTCAAGTCTAAACCCAATGTCTTAGTGGGAGAACTATGAGCAACGAGTTACTAGAACCGCAAAAGTGGGTTGAGCGTTATGCCGATATGATGTATCGCTATTCGCTGGTTCGCGTTCGAGACCCGGAAGCGGCTGAAGAACTGGTTCAGTCGGCATTCTTCGCGGCATTGAAGTCGCAAAACTCCTTTGCTGGCAAATCAACGGAAAAAACATGGTTGTTCGGAATTTTGAAGCACAAAATCATGGATTTTTTCAGAAGCTCTAAGAATACAATCTCTATCGACCCGACTTCAGATAAAAAATCAGGCCTGATTAAATTCGATAGTTCAGGGCACATGATTCAAAAGCCGGGAGACTGGAAGCTGGACCCAGAAAAAACCACCGAGAATAATGAACTCGCTCAGGTCTTGGCACAGTGTCTGAAGGGATTGCCAGAAAAATATCACCGCATATTTGTTCTGAAGGAAATAGATGGAATCAGTTCTGAAGAAATTTGTAACGAATTCGATATTAAGCCGACCAATTTATGGGTCATCTTGCATCGAGCCAGAAATCAACTCAAACAATGTCTGGAATTAAAATGGTTCCAAACAAAATAGCGACACAGGTTTTTTATGTTTAGTGGAATGATGAAAATATTGAAGATGTCTTGCGAAGATGTCTATCCGCTTATTTCCGAAAGTCAGGACCATACCCTGCCCTTTTCGAGTCGGATGCGTCTAAAAATTCATATTACCATCTGCGGACTTTGCCAAATCTACAAAAAACAATTGGCAGTCATCTGCAGAGTCGCTAAAGTAATAGGAAAAGAGGATGCCAAAATACTTGCCGAGTCGAACATGAAACCGGAAGCCAAAGAAAAAATTCAGCAATGGATCGAAAAAAAACGATAGTTAAAAAATTCTAGGGAGAATATTCGTTTTGTCAGAAAAAATCACAAAAACCGAAAATGAGTGGAAAAAATCTCTGACCGATGAGCAGTTTAAAGTCTGCAGAGAAAAAGGAACCGAGCCCGCCTTTTCAGGAAAGCTCTGGGATTGTCATGATCGAGGTCTCTATCACTGCGTAGGTTGTGAGGAGCCGCTATTTTCTTCTATCGCTAAATTCGATTCTGGCACCGGGTGGCCCAGCTTTTATCAGCCTATCAGCCCCAAAAATATTGCTACGGAACAAGACACCCTTTTTTTCATGCGAAGAACAGAAGTCTTATGTGACAAATGCGACAGCCATCTGGGTCATGTTTTTGAAGATGGCCCCGCACCCACCGGGCTACGTTATTGCATCAACTCTGCTTCGCTCGTCTTCCGCAAATCTGAACCAAAATGACCCTGTCACTCTTTCTTCACAGAAAAAACTTGCGTATCGGGGTGAAACGCATACCAAGCAAACCAATATCCCACGGTAGAAGGTAGTTCTCGGTTTGCTTCATCCCGCATGACTGCGCTTTTCGATTGCGAGTCATAAAATATTAGGAAGGATGCATCACCCAAGCTATCCCGCACAGGAGATTTTATTTTTTCCAACTCAGAGAAGGGATAGGCTTTAAACAATTTTCCTCGTTCAACGCCAAGAACCTTTTCTTTAGCCTGATACCTTCGGCTCTTGGCGTTCACGTCAAACATTAGGCGCTCACTGGTATCATAACCTTGGTAAGGGTTGCGGTCATAATCCCGCCTATACCCAGTATCCTCTGATAGCACAAGGGTATCTGGATATTCCACTTTCCACCGCTTCCAGCTTGTATGCCTAGAGGGTAGAAGTTTCAAACGCGCGCCTGTTAAACGACCCGTCACCGCTTCCGATTTTATTTGTGACCAAAGGCTTTCTGTTTGATGGTCGTAAAGCAACATATCACTTTGGTATAACAGGCCCGAAACGCCGAAACTCAGGGTGCGCCCCCTCACTTGACGATCAAACACCATCCCGGTCCCGCAAAGAGGGCAATAGGTGACGACCCCAATGCGGTCATTGACGATTTCATGCCAATTCAGGATTTTTATTGGATAAGCTCTGGCTTTACCCTGATGAACCACTCCTAAAATGCGATCCTCATTTTTTAGAGATTCTCGATCCGCATCCTTCGCTGAAATAAATTTTGGGTGTATGATAGCCGGAATCCCATCCTTTCCGGGGCCACCATCATAAATATCTTCGAGAGGAATGCTGTGCTTGGAATAATCAAACCCGCACAATGTCAGGATAGAGAAGAACCCGCATAGTCCTTTAAAAATATTTTTATCTGCCAGTTTCCACATCAAGACC
>JABIYR010000159.1 GCA_018702695.1 Nitrospina sp.
AATTTTTCCATCCTCAATAAAGTTCAATTACAGGTTTCATACTTGTACAATCTTCTGGAATATAGAAATGATACTGCAAGTATTGGAAAGAAGAGGCGGGATGAAAAGCAAACCGCCCGACTCCTGATCAGCAAACAGGTTTTAGAGACTTTGAACTTCAGTTTTGACTATCAATACAACATCAATAATTCAAACCTTTTATCTGTAGACTCAAGGCAAAACCTAATGACAATGAAGATTTCTTTTTCTTATTAATTATCTATGGCTGTTATTTTTTTATAAAATGGTCTAGGGTTGAATGATCTTAAGGTAGAGTTTGAATTGAGCTGCATGTGGTTTGTAAGTTTCTCAAAAATGCGTCAAACAGTATTATGATTAAATGTAACTAACATTTATGGAGAAAAATTATATTGACGGATATGACTAATTTTCAGTTTCTGAGAAAAATTGATTTCTTAGAAAGAGTGTCTAGCGATACTTTGGAATGTTTGGCTTCTGAATGTTGCTTGCATAACCTGCATGAGGGAAAAGTCTTATTCAAAGATGGAGAAAATGGTAGCTCCATGTATATAATACTTTCTGGTGAATTGATCGTTTCTAAGGGTGGTACCAAGATTGCCCGCAGATACAAGGGGGATTATATTGGGGAGATGTCAATGATTGGGCTCAAACCTCGTTCTGCAACAGTCACCTCAGCGCTACCCAGCCTGTTACTAGAAATAACTCAGGAACAGTTTCACGCTCGATTGTCCTCAAACTCTGAGGCCTTATTGTCCATCATGAAAACGCTTTCCGATCGAGCCCGGGACAACTTGAAAATTTTTAAAGCGCCAGTTCGAGAACGTGAACGATTGGGTAAGGCCGGCGTCAACCTTGAAGAACATATAAAATATTTAATGCAGGAGGCTGGGTTGACAAGCCGAGAGGCTGATGTTGCTCGTCTGATTTGTGAAGGCCTGAGCGATAAGGAAATTGCAGTGAGATTAGGCCTGAGTCATCATACTGTCAAAGACAACCTTAAAAAGATATATTCCAAGTTCAGAGTCCATGCCCGTTCTCAATTGGTCGCCCTCATGTTTAAATAGGCCCAACTAAACCAATAAATTAATTCTGACATCTTAAGTAATTCTCCTTAATACTTCAAAAACTGTTCTCCGTCAGCCGAATGGGCGCCGATTGAGCTAAAAATCTAAGCGGTAGTTCCTGTTAAAATTCCCTTCAGACCTTGAAAGTCGACACCTGAACCCTTTCTTCTTGCAGGACCATATCAAATCTATCTTCATTTGCCTGTCTGCACCCAAACCCCTCTACATTTTCGACTATTCCGGTAGTTTGAATACATATTGACTACATCCAACGAAAAAAGGACCTAACGGAAAACCGTTAAGTCCTTTCTTACTTGGTCGGGGCGAGAGGATTCGAACCTCCGACCCCCTGCTCCCAAAGCAGGTACGCTAGCCAGGCTGCGCTACGCCCCGATTTAATTTAAAAGCTATAGGGTTGCATTCAAGTTCATGCTCAATGTGGGGAATGAGCGGAATGCATTTTGTGTGCTTTTTTTCGTTGTTCGTCCGTTAGCAGGCTGAGCAAAGCAATTTTTGCTTTCGCCATGTTCATTATTTTCTCCATCTTACTTTCGGCAATTTTTCCTGCCGCTGAGAGGATGGCTTGTCCATCGACTTTTTCTGCATGAACCCGTTTGTCGAACTCCATATGCGCAATTTTGTGATCGGCTTTATTGCGAACACTGGATTTCTGAAATTCAAACCTCAGTTTCTTGATTTGTGCAACCTGAGCTTCGGTCAAACCGAGTTGGTCTTTGAATTTTAACAGATGGGTGAATGGACATTTACTGCTATGTCCTCCATGCCCGCCATGCGAACCGTGTCCACCGTGCGACCCATGTACTTTACCATATCCGTGTCCATGATGCGCGTGATGTTTTCCGGCGGCTGATTTTTTATGATGGGAGTAGGACTTAGAGCCACTGCCTTCTTTGCTGTGATGCCCTTTTGCTCCGGAAATATGATGTGGCATTGATTTTTTGCTTTTACTGCCTTCGCTTTTTGCAGACCCGTGGCTGTAACTGCCAGAACTGCCGGTGCCGATCGAGTCCATACCTGTTGCCGCGAAGCTATTTTGGCCTAAGAACAATGTAACGCTTGCCGCCACTGTTATTGCGAAGAGTTGTTTTATTTTTAGTTTAATCATTTCATATCTCCTTTTACTTGCGAGCATGCTATCAAAGGGGTCTGTTTCCCATTTTCTTACGGGTAAAACCTATTAAGTTTGGTGCGCCCGGCAGGATTCGAACCTGCGACCTACGGATTCGAAGTCCGGAACTCTATCCAGCTGAGCTACAGGCGCATATTTGAACTATATGGGGTGAACGACGGGATTTGAACCCGCGACCGCTCGGACCACAACCGAGTGCTCTACCAGCTGAGCTACGCTCACCGTGAATTTATTTTCTCAAGCTTAAAATCAGCAGACGCAGAGTGTAATCTATCCGAAAACCTTTGTAAAGGATATGGTAACGCTCTGGTGCATTTATTTTACTATTTGATGACTCGAAGGTGGCTTCGGTCTCGTTTTCCCCCGGTTTGTGCTTCTTTTGCGGGTTTTCCGGTTGATTTTACTGTTTTCAGCTTTGTCTGGGGTTTTTCTGAAGCGGCTTCGATGGCTTGTTCTGCCAGATTCATATCTTCGGGGATGCTTTCATCCCATACTTGCCCATTTTTCATTTTAGGGTCATAAATGGCCCACACTGCGTCATAAGGGAGGGTGCATTTATAGGGTCGGCCGTTAAAGGCTAGGGTCGCAAAAATCCCATCTTCTGTTATCTCAATCGGGCGTTTAAAATTAAGGTTGAATACCAAGTTCAAGGACGAGTTATTTTTATGGGATTCGGGGACATCAACTTCGGGATGTCTCGCATCGAGACAAACCATGGCATCCCCTTCCTCCAAAAGATGGAGAAGGAAGTCATATTTCTTTTTTTTCAGTGTATCCATTTGATTAAATTACCATAAATGCGAGGCTGGTGAAAGGGGGGCAGGGTAAAAAAACAGGGGTGAGGCGGGAAAACTATGGGTTTAAACTGGTGGTCGTCGCGGACATGCTTTTTGGCCAGGTAAAGGCGAACTGGGTCCCTGTGTTCAAAGAAGATGTCACCTCTATTGTTCCATGATTCTCCGTAACAATTTTTTTGGCGATTGCGAGGCCCACTCCGGTACTATCTACGCCTTGTTTTTTACCTGCTGTTTGAAAGATGACAAAGATGTTTTCCTGGTAGGTTGGGTCTATACCGGGCCCATCGTCTTTCACGATAAACTCAAACGTATCGCGTGAGCCATTGGCTATAATTTCCACCTTCCCATCTTTTCGGTTATGGTGCTTGATGGCGTTTTCTATCAGGTTGGACAAGACCTGCTTTAACTTCGTTCGGTGAGTGTGAAATGCGGGCATGTCAAAATTAATATCAAAATGAAAGCTTGATGGGGGGTTGATTTCCTCGATAATTTCTTCTACAAGGGCCTTTGCATTGACCTCTTCAATCTTTTGTTCACCGCCGATGTTTTGCGAATAATATAAAATGGCATCAATCAATACCTGCATTCTGAGGGTTCGCTCTTTCATATGTTGTAAATGAATTTTTGATTCATCTGTAACCTTGTCCTCCAGAGCTTCCAATATCCAATCTGCCAAATTATGGATGCCGCGAAGGGGTGCCTTCAGGTCGTGCGAAACAATATGAGCAAATTGTTCCAGTTCACTATTGATTCTTTTTACTTCTAAAAGCACTCTTTCGAGATCTATTTCCTTTTTCAATAGATTTTCTTTAATGGTTCTAAATTTTGCCAGTTGATGGGTGGCATCGGTGACATCCTGAATTGTGAACAGAGCATAATCGTCTTGTTCCGCTTCGTCATGTATGGATGTTACGGTGGTTTGATGGACTTGATATTGATTGTTTCCGATTGGGCAGGGTATTAGATAATTATGGAATTTTGAAGAAAATACAGCTGGCGGCCCCCCATTGATGACATCATTGATGCGGAGAGAGTATTGAGGTTGTTTCAGTTTTGGGAAATGATCGTGTAGATGAGTGCCTACAATGGTTTCTTTAGAAATTCCAGACCAGCGTGCCAGACAGGAGTTCCAATGAAGGACGGTATGGTTCTGGTTCATGATAAAAGCTCCTACTGGCATCATGTCCAGAAAATAAAAATTTTGAGTGATGTAGTTATTAGGGGTACTCATTGTCTACAGGTTAGTTTAATTCGAGGTTATTTTTAAATGTATCGATGGCTGTTAACAAAATATCGAGGCTTCCTACTCCAAATACCAGAATGATCTCTCCCTCCACCTCAAGGTGCTCAACTGAAAAATAAGCTTTGGCGAGGATTATGGAATAATCGGGGCCGATTGTATGTTGGGAAACCAGTTTATGGATCGCGTCTTCAGCGTAATGAGGTATTGAATAATTAAGACGCTGGTTAAAGAAATTGGTGATGGAACCCATGACCGCGTTGATAATTATATTGCCCACTTCAGAGAGAGTGTCGACGGTTACCGAGTCTAATTCTGGAGACCCAGGTTCCTCTCCTGTCAATGCTGCGACCAGGTTTTGGGCGCTTTGAGACGGAAATGCCAGCATGGCATTTCCGGTAAGAGAGCCTTCAAACATTAAGTTCACGGTTGAAACTTTTTTGCGACCTATCTCCTCTGCTTGTTCTGTAAGTTCTTTTAGGGTTATAACCTCGACCTCAGGAACTCGGATTCGAATCTGACAGTCTAGCATTTGGTTGAGGGTGTCTGCGCCTCTCCCAACTCCGATATTAAAAATCTCGCCTAGGGCATCTATCTGGTCTTCAGTTAGTTTCATTAGTGAGTCCTTTTTGCTAAGAGCCAAAAGCTTTTTGCAAGGCT
>JABIYR010000104.1 GCA_018702695.1 Nitrospina sp.
AGCAGGCAGGATCTCTAGTGGCAGCCGATCGATTGCGCTTTGATTACACCCATTTTTCTCCTTTGACAGATAAGGAAAGAGCACGCATAGAAACCCTTGTGAATGAAAAAATCCGCGAAAACATTCCGGTTTCCACACGCGAGATGGATATTGATACAGCAATCAAAGAAGGGGCTGTCGCCCTGTTTGGAGAAAAATATGGCGATACCGTCCGAGTGGTCAATGTCCCCGGTTTCAGTAAAGAATTATGTGGCGGCACACATGTCACCGCAACTGGCGACATCGGTATATTCCGTATCACATCAGAGGGGGGCATCGCCTCTGGCGTGCGCAGGATTGAAGCGGTAACAGGCTCTAACGCTCATGCAACCATCTTAGCCGAACAAGAGTCGTTATCAGCAATGAGAGAGCTTTTGAAGGCTCCACCGAGTGAAGAAATCTCAAAACTGAAAAAACTGCTGAGTAAAAATCGGCAGTTGGAAAAAGAGATCACAACACTAAAAGAAAAAATGGTCAGCGGCAAAGAATCTGCCGGCACTGATGACGTACGGCAACACGGAAACATTTCATATCTAGTTAAGAAACTAGATGACATGGATTCAAAAACCCTGCGTACATTCATTGACAATGCTAAAAACCAGTTAAAATCAGGTGTCGTTGTTGTCGGCTCAGTAAGCGATGGCAAAGTATCCATGGCCGCGGGCGTTACCAAAGACCTTACCGATAAATACCATGCGGGAAATATCATCAAACAAATAGCCAAAATTGTTGGAGGCAGTGGTGGGGGCAGACCAGACATGGCCCAGGCCGGAGGTTCTGAGGTTGATAAGCTCGACGAGGCCCTTAATAAAGCAGAAGAATTAATCCGCTCCACCGAGTAGCACAAGGTTAAAAAGTTCGCTAGAAATGGGATATAGATTCCTGTATCATTTTATACATATCAATATAAAGAATCCGTTGATTCATTCTGGAAAGGATTAGACATGAACGAAATACTGGGTTCCACAGGTACCAGTTCTCCGATCAATCCCATCAGGAAAAAAGAACTGGATGACAACTGGAAAACGGTTGTGGCAAAAGCGATCACCGTTGAGGAGTTTAAAAAAAGTCTGGTCGCCGACCCCTTAAAGGTAATGGAAGAACATGGGCTGAAGGTGGCCTCCGAGATCAAAGTTCTTTTTGATGAAACCAATCTGAAACATAATTTCATTGTCCCCACAGGTGGCTCCGATGAAAGCAAAGCAGAGTCGCAATGGTGGGCTTGGCGCATCAAAACCATCAAGGAATTCGGGCAAGAACTCGACCGTCAAGTAGGAACCGTAGCTGGCTATGATGCCGGTTGCGGAAGCGACTAGACAGTCATCGCGCGCCCGTAGCTCAGCTGGATAGAGTATCGGTTTCCGGTACCGAGGGTCGGAGGTTCAAATCCTCTCGGGCGTACCAGTATAATGCAGGCACTTGGCCACTATTTGGCTAGGTGCTTTTTTTATTTGATTAAAGCCAACAACTGGTTCGACTATCAAAAGCAATGCATCGGCCAGAGACTGGTAAAAAGTTATATCTTAAAGCGGACGATGCATGCTCATCTATGAAAGCAGGCTTGAAATGTTGAAAAATTAAATAAGAGCGGCTAGTCTTTCACGCCTTCATAGTTGCACATGTGCGGACGTATATGATTTTTTACCCTGTGACGAACTATTCCCAAATAAAAAGATTGGCCATCGTTGGTGTCAATAAGGCGGGGCGACTCAAGACGTGAGGGGCAAAATCATTTTAGAATTAACCCGTGGCGAGCTGAACGTGGGAAGGATAAAAAAAGCCGATAGAAACAATGTTCTATCGGCCTTTTTGTCCTCATAGAGAGGATATTTTTTTTCTTTAGCCAGAGACTAAGAAACCAAAATTATTTAATTGTAGCGTGGTCTACTTCACAATCTTTTTGTGATACAAGGTTTTCTACCATGTAGCCATTGCGATTTTGGTTCATCATTTTGCGGTATGCGTCACCAGAGTTGTCTCCTCGACAATCGCCAGGAACCAAACCAACAACAACACCTGCATCTTCTACAGATCGCCATTGTTTCCATGATTGATCAGACTGAGATGCGCCGAACTGATAATCTTGATGAACACCAGAAATGCTTCGTGATGTTCCTGCTCCAGATCTCAAGTTGACCGCATTGGTCAAAGCTCTGTCACTTGCGCCCATTTGCATTACTGTCTGATTTACACCCAGAACAGCGTTGCTTTCCTGACCCTCATAATAAGCTCCAGGGATTACGTCATCTGCACTTGCCAAAGATGTGAAACCAACAAATGCCGCTACTGCTACAAACAAAATTGCTTTTTTCATTACTTCCTCCCAATAAGGATGAAATTGGTAAAAACTTCCTAATTTTAACGATTTGTATTTTTCCGCGATATAAGGTGAATGCTTTTTTTTGCGTGGGGTTTCGTCCTGTTTCTAGTAGGCCTTATTCCTATTATGTTTTTTTGGTGGGTTGAATATATTGTGAGACTTGAAATTGTAAACTTTTTATTGGAGATAGATTTGCTAGGTGTTTATCCTACCGAGTGGGGGCTGTTTTAAGTATGGTTACTGATCACTTAGGTGAGGAGAACTCTATGCCCTGAAAACTATAGGGTAGGTAAGAGGGGTAGGGAATGGAGAAGAAATCATTCTCGAAAGGTGGGGCAGAGGCTCTGGCAATTATTTTTATATAGTCATACTGACTCTCTTCACAAGATTTGAATAAACACCAACGAAAGTGAATAGAGTGCTTCTTGTTTCTTTTGAGTATGACTCCGAATATGTCTTTTTCGTTGAAAAAAAACTGTACGCTGAATGTTTTATGGTTAACCTGAAACGTTTTTCCTCTAGCTAGCTTTGCGGTCTCCATCGGGTTGGGAACAATGACTCCTGTCGGCTCAACGGCGCGCAGAGAGATGTTTTCTACCGCCCATGCAATATTGAGATGCATGTTTAGTAGGATCGTAAGAAGAGCGATCAATGCTTTCTTATGGCGGAGGGCTTTGCTCTTTGTGTACATAGAATTAAACCAGCGTGTTTATGCAATTAACCCGGAATCTTAATCGAATCAACGGATAAAAAGCAAAAAAAAGCCGGTAGGGCAATTTGCCCTACCGGCTTACCCTCATCAAAGAGGTAAACTGCGAACCCTGCCTTGAAGCGAAACTTTTACTTCAAAGTAGGATGATAGTCACCGCATTGAGAATTTGAAACCAGATTCTCCTTCATGTAACCATTGCGATTCTGGTTCATTTGTTTGCGATAGACTTCATCGGAGTTGTCGCCCTGACAATCGCCGGGAACCAAACCGCGAACTTGAGCTTCTTCTACTGTTTTAGCGGCTTTCCAGCTTTGCTCAGACTGAGAAGAGCCAAACTGATACAGTCCACCCGAAGCACCACCGCCGTTGTTTGACCTAGATCGACCTGCTCCAGAAGCCAGATTGACGGCATTGGTCAAAGATCGGTTGTGTGATCCTATTTGCATCATGGTCTTGCCTACACCCATGACACTACCATCGTGTTGACCATAAGACCCAGGAATAACATCATCGGCTACTGCAACAGAACCTAATGACATGAAACCCAAGAATGCACTCACTGCTACAAAAACAATTACTTTTTTCATTACTTGCCTCCCCAACTGATGATTTGAAATAAAAACAACTAGATTAAACAGGCACTACACTTACAAAATCTAAATGACTCTCTTACGAGTCAGTGATTGGAAAATCTGGTTTAATGTCCTACGCTGTAAAAATGTACAGCCTATGTCTTTAGTAGGTCAAAGCTCTAACCTAGAGTCAGAATTTATAACCTTAGAGGGCGTTTGTCAATAAAAATCGGGCCTTTAGCTAAAGGAGGGGGCAAGCGCATTGTTTTTGATGTTTTGATTTGTTTTGGGTTCCTATAACTAATTGGAATTATTAATCCAAATTGATTGTTTTCTGTTGATTGACTTGTCTGCTGGCGAGGTGGAGTAGGCGTTTAAGGCTGTCAGGGTGGGTATTTTGCAGTGATTTTTTAGAGTTCTGGTAAAGTGGATTAATGGTTTCAAACTCGTATAATAGGAAAAGTTATTGTTTTGTTAATTATTAAATGAATTAAATTGAGTTTTCATGTCTTCAAAAAAACTGTTTACTTTGGCAGAGGCCAATTTATTGGTCCCACAGTTACTGGACTGGGTTCCTGAGATTCAAAAAATGTCCGCATCGATGAATCGCGATTTCCCTGATATCAGCAACGCTCGTAAGAAATCTAAGTGGGATGGCGGAAGTGTAGAAGGCAGTGGTTATTTAAACGTTGTGTTGAAATACAATCATTTGATCCAACAAATCGAGTCAATCGGTTGTGAGGTCAAGGGGGTTCGTGAAGGCCTGGTAGACTTCCCATCCCTACGAGATGGGCGCGAGGTCTACCTTTGCTGGAGAATGCCCGAAACAGAAATTTGCTTTTGGCATGATATCGATGCCGGTTTTTCCGGGCGAAAACCTATTTAGGTTTTTTGCTTTCTGCGAAAATTTTTCGCACTTGTTGAACCAGTTTCGTATTTCCTACGATGGCGGTTCCTTCTTCTATGCTGGCGCGGTTGCCTGAGAAATTTGCAAACCGCCCACCGGCCTCCTGAACGAGGATTTTACAGGGTGCGTAATCCCATATTTTGGCTAACGGGTCCACCATGACATCGACCACACCGCGTATTGCCATTAAGTGACCGAATGCATCTGGGTAAGTTCGCACTATCGCCGCTTCTTTGTTCAGGCTGTTATAGAGCGAGGTGCACTTCTCGCTGCGGAAGCAATAATGGTCTGCGACTGCAACGAAAGCTCCTTTCATACGA
>JABIYR010000116.1 GCA_018702695.1 Nitrospina sp.
GTCTATCATCAACGCAGAAGAATAGTTTCTGACGGTGAGAAAAAGGTTGGGTTTCAACCTATACCCATAACGCAAGTCCGGCTCGTAGGCATAAACATCTTCATTGACAAAACCCAAGCCCGCAACAAAGCGTTTATATTTGTCCAAAACCACAGGGTCCAACTCTTCCATCCAAGCGGGGATGGAGTGAGTTTTGAAATGTATCACCGGTTCAAAACCAGATAGCCGTAGCCCCACCTCCACCGCAGTAAAAAAGACAAATACAGCGCCGATGGAAAACAAAAAAGGCTTAATAGTTTGCATTCGTTTCCGTGAATCCACGTTACGCCGTATCCCTTAAAGTTTAGATGGAGAAAACCGCTTTAACAAAAGAGAGTTTCCCACTACAGAGACAGAGCTCAAGGACATAGCCACCGCCGCGAATACGGGTTTGAGCAACACGCCATAAAAAGGGTATAACAACCCCGCCGCGATAGGAATTCCCAAAATATTATAAAAGAAAGCCCAAAATAGATTCTGCCTAATTTTTGCTAGAGTCTGGCGACTCAGTTCAATAGCCTGAGGCACAGCCTGCAAATCGGAAGTGACTAGGGTTATATCAGACGCTTCCATCGCAACATCGGTACCGCTCCCTAAAGCAATCCCCACTGTTGACTCAGCCAGTGCAGGAGCATCATTGATACCATCACCCACCATTGCCACCTTATGACCTTGGGCAATCAGTTTTTTAATCTCATCGAGTTTTTCAGACGGCAATACGTCCGAAACCACATCTTCAATGCCCAGCTTCTTAGCTATGGCTTGTGCTGTCTTGCGGTTATCTCCGGTCACCATCTTCACTTTGATCCCCATGAGTTGAAGACGACGAACCGTTTGTTTGGCATTGGGTTTTAACGAATCAGTGGTGGTGATGATTCCTGCAAACTTTCCATCAACACTTAATATCATGGGAGTCTTGCCCTGCTCCGCGAGTTTCTCCAAATCATCACTCAATAAAGAAAAATCAATCTGCTGTTCCTGCATCAGTTTTATATTCCCAAGAAAAACAGTTTCACGCCCTATTTTCCCGCGCACCCCAAACCCAGGCAATGCTTCAAAGTCAGTAGGTGTTTCGAGCTTAAGACTCCGTTTTTTTGCTTCAGACACAACTGCTTGAGCCAATGGGTGCTCAGAGTTTTTTTCCAGAGAACCGGCCAACACCATCAATCGGTCGGCATTCAATGATGCCTCTGGTGACAATAAGACATCTGCCACTTCCGGTTTCCCGCGTGTCAGCGTTCCGGTTTTATCAAACACCACCGTATCAAGTTTTTCAGCTTGCTCCAAAGCCTCACCGCCTTTAATCAAGATGCCCATCTCCGCACCCTTTCCTGTCCCAACCATAATCGCTGTGGGCGTCGCAAGCCCCAACGCGCAAGGGCAAGCAATGATCATGACGGATATGAAAATCATCAAAGCAAAAAGAAAAGGCGTTGTGGGCAGAGGGCCGAACAAGTCACCCACCCCCCACCAGAATCCGAAAGCCAGAACGGCCAACCCTATTACCACAGGCACAAAGATTCCGGCAATTTTATCGGCCAATCTTTGCACCGGTGCTTTCGAGCCTTGCGCCTGTTCCACCAGTTGAATGATCTGCGCTAGTAGAGTGTCTTTACCCAAATGCGTCACTCGCATTTTAAAAAATCCGGTTTTATTGAGGCTCGCCCCGATCACTTCATCGCCCTGTTTCTTTTCAACCGGAACACTTTCTCCGGTTAGCATCGACTCATCAATGGATGATTGCCCATAGGTCATCGTTCCATCGACGGGAATTTTTTCTCCCGGTCGCACCAACACCAAATCGCCCAACACTAACTCTTCGGCATTGATTTTAAGCTCAACGCCATCTCTTTCAACCTGTGCCGTTTTCGGCTGAAGCCCCATTAATCTTTTTATTGCTGAAGACGCGCTATGTTTGGCACGTGCCTCCATCCAACGTCCCAGTAGAACCAGAGTAATGATCATAACTGAGGTATCGTAATAAACCTCCAACGTGGGCATGCCAATCTTATCTGGAAAAAAGGTGGCAAAAATACTATAGAAGTACGCCGATGAGGTGCCGACAGCAATCAAAGTGTTCATATCCGCATAACCGTGGCGGAAACCGCTGAATGCCCCTCGATAAAACTGCCCACCACAAAAAAACTGCACCGGAGTGGCGAGAACGAATAAAAAGATATTTAGAATATTCGAGTCGAGATGAACGATCCTTTGCATCGGCAGGATCATCACCATTAAACTGATGAACCCACTGAGAATCAGTTTTCGCTTAAGTTGAGCGAGGTTATTATGGTGTCGCGCTTCATCTCTCTGCATAGAAAGATCACGCGACTCCACCTGTGCCGGGCAAAGGCGGTAGCCGACTTGCTCTAAAGCTGTTTGCAAAAATTCGAAATCGGTGAGAGCCGGTTGATAATCGATCCAGACCTGCTCTGCGGCCAAGTTGACTTTTGCGTCATGAACTCCCTCCAGAGCAAGCAGTTTTTTTTCGACTCGCGCTACGCAAGAGGCACAGGTCATGCCCTCTACAGAAAATGTTTCGTGTCTGCTGGGAACTTGAAACCCCAGTTTTTCTATCGCTGGGGAAAATTGACTGGCAGAAATTTTTGTTGAGTCAAACTCAATGGAAGCCACTTCGGCGGCAAAATTAACCTGAACAGAACTCACTCCCCCCAGCTCACCCACTTTTTTTTCAATGCGTGCCGAACAACTGGCGCAACTCATCCCTTTAACGGGAAGGGATATATTTTGTATGTTGGGAGGATTATGCTCTGACATTGATAAGGCCGGTAAAATATTAAGACATTATCAGGATACACATTTTTAGGGTTCGACGCTAATAGCCATCCTTAAAAAGATCGCTGATAATGGATGGAGAAAACACTCATTAAAAACTGCTAATTTTTATTTATTGCTGAAAAGTGTTTTTAGGGTCACAAAACCATAACCAACGAGCACGAGTGCGATCAGGCCGCTGGAAAAAGAATTCTGGCTTATGGCACTGGTGAAGACAAAAACACCCATGCCACTTAAAATGACACCGACAACAAAAAAACCAAATGAGCGGTAGAGGGGGGGGTTGCTTTCCAGCGTATCGCGTTTTTGCTTGAGTTGCCAACGCCACCGCAGGACATAATAAGTCTGGCGTAGCCAGTTGAATAAACCATCATCTTCGACCAGACTGGTTTGACAGTACATACATTGAGCATCGGTATTGCGATTGGGAAAACCACAATTCAGGCATAACTTACTATCCTGATTGGGTTTTAATAGCGTGGGTTCTTTTTTTGGTTTATCCATATAAAAATTCCGGGCTTTAATTCTTTTTACGGTAAATTGCGGCAAAAAGATTAAAAAAACATGATTCGGGGTATTCAAGAATTTTAATACTTCTATTTTAACCTGTCAATCGACAATGGTCGGCTTCCAGCCATCAATTATTGGTGATTGAACTACAAGGCGCAATTGCCTATAATCCAATTTCCCATATTTCATAATTAGAGACTCCACTATCCATGACACAAATTATTTTCGTCCTATTATCACTCAGCCTGATTACACCGAGTTTTGCCAACGAAACCTCTTCTTTTAATGAGATGAGTCTTATTGCCGCTGGCAAATCGCAGATGGGTAGCAAAAAATCCATGTTGGAACTCAGACCGCATGATTTGTTTAACACCGACCGACATACTTTGGGGCCTGAAAATCCTGCTCATGAAGTTTTTCTCGATGCCTACTACATCGACAACTTTGAAGTGACCAACGAGAAATATAAAAAATTTGTCAAGACCACTGGAGCAAAAGAACCCCGAGGTTGGAAAAAATCTAGTTTCAGTGAAGATCGACAACCTGTCGTGGGAGTCTCTTGGAAAGAAGCATTGGCTTATTGCAAATGGAGTGGCAAGCGATTGCCCACCGAAGCGGAATGGGAAAAAGCAGGGCGCGGC
The DNA here is from genome assembly GCA_018702695.1 of Nitrospina sp. Lineage (GTDB taxonomy): Bacteria > Nitrospinota > Nitrospinia > Nitrospinales > VA-1 > LS-NOB. Next base: position 3,987 of record JABIYR010000116.1, read on the forward strand.
AAACGCACCATCAATTTCCCTTGGGGAGACACTCCTCCTGATTCAGAGAAATTAAACTATAACGAAGAGATCAATAAAACCAGCCCAGTCGGTTCTTACGAAAAAGGTAAATCAGACTACGGCGTTTATGACCTGTCTGGCAATGTTTCTGAATGGGTTTATGACTGGCATTACCCTGAATATTATTTGTTTTCGCCAAAAGAAAATCCGCAAGGCCCCGACAAAGGGCAGTATAAAGTTATTCGTGGCGGGAACTGGAGAAATGGTGCCGATGGTGTAGACCTGACTTATCGTAATGCCACAGCACCCAATGTGAGAAATTACACGGTCGGGTTTCGCTGTGTTAAAAATGCACCGGCTCAATAAATCGAATTATTTGATCCGAGCCAAAATTCTATCTAAAAGAAGGTCGGCCACTTCTCGTTTCGGTTTCAAGGATAGTGTTTCAATATTTTCTTCACGATCGATGATCGTCACTTGGTTGGAGTCAGACTGAAATCCTATCCCCGGTGCGCTGATATCATTCGCAACGATGAGATCGAGATTTTTTCTTTTTAGTTTTTCCATCGCGGCCTCCAGCAAGTTCTGACTTTCTGCCGCAAAACCTACCACCAGTTTCCCCGATTTACGCTTGGCAACTTCCATCAAGATATCTTTGGTAGGAACCAACTTGAGAAGCAACCTCTCATCGCCCTGTTTTTTTATCTTTTCCTTTTCTAGGTTTTCTGGAGCAAAGTCACCCACCGCCGCAGACATGACCAAAACATCGCAACTCTCTAGATGATCTTGAACCAAAACATTCATCTCATCGGCTCGTTTGCACAGCTTGAGGTCCACACCTGATGGGGCCTTTAAATAAGTCGGGCCACTGATGAGAATTACCTCTCCACCGCGAGATTTAGCTTGTTCGGCAATGGCATAGCCCATTTTACCCGAAGAGGGGTTCGATAAAAATCGTACTGGGTCGAGAGCTTCATGAGTCGGCCCAGCAGTAATGAGAAACCGCACTCCGCTCAAATCTTGAGCACGGTTAAAATGGCTTTTTATTTTATCTAAAATAGTCGCAGTGTCTGCCAAACGCCCCGGCCCGGTCACGCCACAGGCGAGTTCTCCGCATTCGGGGTCGACAAACTCCACACCTCTTGACTTTAACAGCTCAATATTTTTTCGCACCGCAGGGTGCTCCCACATTGCTTCATTCATAGCCGGGGCAATCATCACGGTTCCTTTGAACGCCAGATACAAATTGGATAAGGCATCATCGGCCAGACCGTTGGCCATTTTCCCCAGCGTTGAGGCGGTAGCCGGGGCGACCACAAAAAGGTCGGCTTTCTCGGCAACTCGAATATGTTCCATCTCAGCGGAGTTCAATGAGTCAAACAAGGAGTGATAGACCGGATGACCTGAAAGAGCCGCAAACGTCAGAGGAGTCACAAACTTACTGGCATTGGCACTCATCACAACTCTCACTTCGGCTCCTTCTTTCACCAAAGATCGCAGTAACTCAACCGCTTTATAAACGGCAATGCCGGCAGAAACACCCAAAACAATTTTCGCGTTCTTCATTATTTTCCGTATATTTTTTGTTGGAATAAGACTAGATTATAAGTATTAATCCCTGATCAATCAATGTTTTTAGAAAAACCGGGGCCTTAAAATCGAGCTACCGATCTGACCCATATTCATAATTCTACATTCTGTAACAATGCCTCGTAACAAAAAGTTCAGGATAGCCATTCGAATGCCAGAAGTTTTTTATGACAGCACACCCGTGTCATCTCAAACAGAGGAAGCTTCTGAAGTAACCGAAGAGGTGTTATGGGGACGCAAACAAGTCGACACTCTTTGCAAGGTACTTCAATCAGAGTTTATCGTTGAGGCCGAAGCAATCACTTCATTCAAAAATTACTCGTATAACCTGGCATCTGATTCACGCGCCACAGCTATCACCGAAGTAAAACGTTTTCTACACGAAATGAGGCAAATAGAACGTGAATATAAAGGCAACAATATAGCCCTTTTTTTTCGCAAACATTGGGAGCCGCAAGGAGAAGATTTTTATTTTATTTTAAAATCTATTGATTTGGCAGGAGTCCGGGTGGTGCGAGACAGCCACTTGTTAACAAGTCTGACCGATGAGCAAAAGATCGACATTTACCTTGAAGCCTACTAATGGATAACCGAGGCGTTACGCCACATTATTTTAAGCTGATTTTTTTTCTATCCCTTTAATGATAGAGCACCCTTTTGGTGCATGCTTTCTTAAATGTTCACGCACCAGCATCACCGCGTGATTATCATCCACCGCCGTCATGAAGATGCTAAAATCATCTTCTGGATTATCGTTTTCGTAAATCAAAACACCTTTTACTTTGAAACTATAATGTTTAGGTGGCATTGTGCTCTCAGGTTAGTTAAAAAATGCATTATATTAAATCTTCACCCAAAGAAGCTGAAAAATGCTCCGTGAAGCCGGGATAGACCTATGGACCATAAATTAAAAATTCTTTTCGTCGCCACAGAAGTGCATCCCTTCGCCAAAACAGGCGGGTTGGCAGATGTCAGTAGTGCCTTGCCCTCGGCTTTAAAAAAACTGGGGCACGACATTCGCGTCATCATGCCCAAATACCCCTGTACCACCAAAGCCGGTAAAACCATTGAACCGCTCAATTTAAACGTTGATATTTCAACCGGAAACACCTGCCATAAAGGATACTTATTTCAATCTGAATTGTCGGAGGGGATCGCCCTATACTTGATCGAACAGAGCGAATATTATGATCGCGAACATTTATATGGCGAACCCGACTGTGAATATTCTGATAACGTGGAAAGGTTTTCTTATTTTTGTCAAGCTGTTCTGGAAGCTTGCAAAAAGCTGAATTTCCAACCCGACATCATCCATTGCAACGATTGGCACACGGGGTTGATCCCCGTCTATTTAAAAACCCAAGGCGATAGTTGGTTTTCTCAAACTAAAACTCTTTTCTCCATACATAATCTGGGTTATCAAGGTAATTTTCACCATTCCAGCTTTGCCGCAACAGGTCTGGATGATTCCGTATTCCACTCAGATGGGGTTGAGTTTTATGGGCAATTCAGTTTTTTGAAAGGCGGGCTCATGTATGCTGATGTCTTGACCACTGTTAGCCCCGCCTACAGCAAAGAAATTCAAACCCCAGAACTGGGTTTTGGCATGGAAGGAATTTTACAGCAACGCTCCGACCAACTGCATGGGATTTTGAATGGCGTGGACGACACCGTATGGAACCCAGAAACGGATGCATCACTCATAACTCATTATGGGCCGCAATCGCTATCCAGTAAAAACACTTGCCGACAGGATCTGGAAAAAGCGTTGTCTCTCCAACTCAATAAAGATACCCCGATTCTCTGCATGATCACGCGTCTTTCCGAACAAAAAGGAATTGACCTGATCATGCAAGCTCAAGAGGCCCTGAATAACCTAGACCTATCTTTAATCATTTTGGGAACGGGAGAAAAACACTACGAGTCTTTTTTCCAGCAATGGCAAGAAAAGCGACCTGACCGCATCGTTGCGGCAATAAAGTTTGATGAGTCCCTCGGCCATCGAATTCTCGCAGGCAGTGACATGATTCTCATTCCTTCTCATTATGAACCCTGCGGCCTGACTCAAATGTATGCGTTAAAATATGGAACGGTTCCCATCGTTCGAGATGTTGGCGGCTTGAAAAACTCGATACAGGAGTTCAACCTTAAAACTAAGAAAGGCACGGGCTTCAAATTTGAAACTCCCAAAAAAGAATTTCTCCTGAAATCTTTACAAAAGGCCCTCGGTTGCTTCAAGCAAAGAAAAACTTGGGAGAAACTAATGCTAAATGGTATGAATCAAGATAATAGTTGGGAATTTTCTGCCCAGCAATATTCCAATCTTTACCAAAAATCACTACTACCCTGAAAAACCTTTCAACGCAGAGCTGCACCCATGACAACTAATAGTCTTGGCCTAGAAATTCTTCAAGAAGTCACCCGCATCGCCAACTCCACCCTTGACCTGAATGAGACCCTAGAAAAAATTATTCAGGTTATTAAGAATAAAATGCATATGGATGCCTGTGCTATCTATCTGATTAATGAATCCGATGGGCTTTTACACCTGAAGGCCTCCAGAGGCTTGCCAGACGAGGCCAAACTAATTCACCTTGCCATGGGTCAGGGGGTAACGGGTTGGGTGGCTCAGCAAGGAACGTCCGTGGCCTTAAGCGATGCCATGCAAGACTCTCGCTTTGTTTATTTCTCTGAAATTCAAGAAGAGCAGTTCAGTTCCATGCTTTCGGTGCCCATTCTTTCAGATTGTCCTCCTGTCGGGGTCATCAATGTACATAGTGTTGACAGACGAATTTTCAGTCCTGAAGAAATTTCTGTTCTCGAATCGATTGCCAGTCAGGTTACGGGTTGTTTAAGAAATGCGATTCAATTCCACCAAAACCAGACAACATTAAATGAAACCCGAATTCTGTATGAAATCAGTCTGGCGATTCAATCCTCTCTGAAATTGGAACATGGTTTGTGGATTGTTCTCAGTGCCATCACAATGGGTGAAGCAGGAGGCTTCAACCGAGCCATGCTATTTACCCTAAACGATAAAACTCAGCAACTACAAGGAATAATGGGCATCGGCCCTGATTCTCCGGAACATGCGGCTCAAATCTGGACGGAACTAGGCAAAAGAAAAGGCCATTTGTTGGATTGGATTATCAAAGAAGCACAACCCGACTTGCATCGCAACTCAGAGTTTCACAATTTTGTTTGTCAATTAAACTACCCTCTCAATTCTCAAGATAATATTCTTACGCAAACCGTGCACCAGAAAAAACCATTCAATGTTTCCAACGCCAACGAACATCCACTCGTCAATCAGGAGTTCATCACAGCCCTGGGGACAAATAGCTTTGCCACCGTCCCCCTCATTGCGCATGAAGAAGTATTGGGAGTTATTTTAGTTGATAACCGCTACGACAAGAAGCCAATCAGCGAAGAGAACTTAAGGTTTTTGACACGCTTTACGGTATACGCCAGTTGGGTCATAGAAAACTCCCGACTGTTCTCTAAACTTCTGGATACCAACCGCGAATTACTCTCAATGAAAGAACAATTGGTTCAAGCAGAAAAACTTTCTGCTCTCGGAGAAATATCGACCGAGGTAGCTCATGAAATTAAAAACCCGCTGGTTTCTATCGGCGGCTTCGCTCGCAGGCTAGAAGGAAAAATGAACCAGCTGGCACAAAAATTTGAAGACAACAACGAGTTAGAGTCTGCCGCCAACTATTCTAAAATCATCAGCAAAGAAGTCGAACGTTTGGAAAAATTGCTCAAAAATATTCTGAGCTTCTCCAAGTCCGGAGCGTTGGAGGCAGAACCCTGTCAGATCAATAAACTGGTCGAGGAAACCCTCTACCTGTTCAAATCAGGGCTTTACGAAAAAAATATAAACCTAGTCAGCCAGCTAGAAGCAGACCTGCCTTTATTGGACCTCGACCCACAGAAGATCAAGCAAGTGCTGATCAACTTGATTTATAATGGACTGGAGTCTTTGCCCTTAGGAGGACAACTTAAAATAGAAACCTATCAAGAAGAATATGCCCAAAAGCAAAAAATGGTCACCGTACGCATTGAAGACAACGGCGGGGGGATTGACAAAGAAATATTTGAAAATATTTTCAACCCTTTTTTCACCACCAAACATACTGGGACTGGGCTAGGACTTTCAATCTGTAAAAAAATCATAGAAAGTCATGGTGGAACCATACGGCTGAAAAACCACATAGGACAAGGAGTTACCGTCTACCTCCATTTACCATTGCAAATGCGGCCCGATTATTATAAAAACTAGAGCTTCTCAGGTCAAAATCATTGAACGCAAGTCTCAAGAGCCAATAGACATATGAAAACAATTCTCGTTGTCGATGACGAACAAAACATCAGGTTCCTTTATAAGGAGGAACTGGAAGATGAAGGTTATCAGGTTTCAGTTGCCGCCACAGGCGAAGAAGCCCTGAAAATATTAGATACAAAAACACCTGACCTCATTGTTCTCGATATTAAAATGCCCGGAATGGATGGCATTGAGCTAATGAGAAAAATAAAGGAAGATAAAGGTGACATTCCCATCGTACTTTGCTCGGCTTACGGTCGCTACAAACAAGATTTTAGAGTCTGGGCATCGGATGCCTATGTCGTCAAATCTGCAGACCTGACAGAACTGAAACTCACGGTTAAGGAGATTTTCAATCAGCGACAAGCGGGTTGATTCGAACAATATGGCAAATCAGACGATAGAACCTAGGTTCATTGCCATTGAAGGCTCCATTGGCGCAGGCAAAACATCATTGGTCAACCTTCTTGGAGATCAGTATGGAGCGCGGGTGATTTTGGAGGATAATGATGCCAACCCTTTCATCGCCAAATTTTATGAAGACCGGGAATCCTACTCTTTCCAAACGCAGATATTTTTCTTATTGAACCGTTTCAACCAATATCAAGAACTAGCACAACGCGATTTATTCAACTCTGTAGTAGTGATCGATTATCTGTTTCAGCGCGATAAAATATTTGCTCAACTCAACCTAGAAGACCATGAACTCCGCCTGTATGAACAGATTTTCAACTTAATCGGTTCGAAGGCTCCAAAACCCGATTTAGTGATCTTTTTGCAAGCCGATACCGAAGTATTATTGGAGAGAGTTTCTAAGCGAAACCGTGACTACGAAGCATTCATAGACCCTGATTATCTCGATTCGGTCAATAAAGCCTTCAATAATTTCTTTTTTTATTATTCCGAAACACCGCTTTTGGTGATAAATACCAATGAGATAGACTTTGTTAATAAAAAATGTGACTTAGAACAGTTGATTAAAAAGATCAACAGCCATAAAATAGGTAGAGAATTTTATAACCCGCTTGGATCCTAACGGACCGGGACGGAGTAAGCTTCATAAAACAAGTAAAACGTAAACCGGGGACCCCATTGGCGGCCTCAAAATCTTTACCGCGTTTTACTTAACATGCTTCGCTTCTCCCACGGCATTTGCCGATGGTTTCTTTTTAGATTCCCCCCGTTATATTCCCAGCCTTAACTTTATATCGATATGAATAAGAGGCCCGTCACCGTCCCGGATATTTTAGAACGGAAATTATCCCGAAAAAAAATCACTGCCCTGACTGCCTACGATTACAGTTTTTCCAAACTGCTCGATGCCACAGATTTAGATATAATTCTAGTCGGCGATTCATTAGGAATGGTTTCACTGGGGCATGAAAATACGCTGTCCGTCACTCTGCAAAACATGATTGATCACACCCGAGCCGTAAAACAAGGTGCTCAACGCGCTTTGGTTGTAGGTGATATGCCATTCATGTCTTATCAGGTTTCGGTGGAACAAGCTGTCAGCAATGCCGGACGACTGATTCAAGAAGGCGGTGCATCGGCTGTCAAACTCGAAGGCCGTATGGCTGACAGAGTCGAAGCCATTGTTAAAGCCGGAATCCCCGTCATGGGGCATATTGGTTTGACTCCACAATCGGTTCACCAGTTCGGAGGCTATAAAGTACAGGGGAAAAACTATCTCGACTCGCGACAAATCCGACAAGATGCCCACGACCTGCAAAATGCTGGCATCTTCAGTCTGGTCCTGGAGGGCATTCCCGGTGAACTGGCAGAAGAAATCACCGCAGAACTTAAAATACCCACCATCGGAATTGGTGCCGGGACAAAATGCGACGGGCAAATTCTGGTGCTTCACGACCTTTTAGGGATCAATCAAGATTTCGTCCCCAAGTTTGTAAAACAATACGCACAACTAGCTGACAGCCTGAAAGAGGCCGTCGGCGAATATATTCAGGAAGTCCAAGACGAGGTATTTCCGGGGCAGGAACATACTTATCATTCACAAAAAGGGAATCTCAAACAAGTCAATGATCGAGACTGACGATATAACAGAGAGCGTAGTTTCTTCCATCGCCCAGATGAAAGAAATCTCCACATCGTTTCGCAAGCAAAACCTGACGACAGGTTTCGTCCCGACCATGGGTTGTCTGCATGAGGGCCATTTAACCTTGGTCAGAAATTCATTGCAGACCTGTGATCGAACCGTCGTCAGTATTTTTGTGAACCCCACTCAGTTCGGGCCCAATGAAGACTTGGACACCTATCCGCGTGAACTGAAAAATGATATCGAAAAACTAGAAGCTCTCGGGGTCGACGCTATATTTTTCCCCGATATAAAAGAGATGTATCCGGCGGGCCACAACACCACCGTACAAGTGCAAGGTATCACCCAATATTTATGCGGAAAAAGTCGCCCCGAACTATTCAAAGGGGTCACCACCGTCGTACTCAAACTTTTTAATATTGTGCGCCCCGACCATGCATTTTTTGGCGAAAAAGACTGGCAACAACTGGCAGTCATCGAAGCGATGGTGCAAGACTTAAACTTGGACGTGGTCATAAACCGTGTAGCAATTGTGAGAGAACCCGATGGTCTGGCCTTGAGTTCTAGAAACAAATATTTATCACCTGATGAGCGACAGACGGCCTTATCTCTATCGCGCTCACTCCAAGAGGCCCAGAGTGAAATTCGACGAGGGACCACATCGGCAGAAATCATCATTCGTTCAATGCGGAATTTATTTTTAGATCAAAAAGGGGTTCAAGTCGACTATATCTTCATTTGTGACCCAGAAAGCTTCAAAGAAAAAGAACAAATACGTGGTAGGACACTTATTGCCCTAGCGGTGAAAGTCGGCCCATCACGGCTTATTGACAATTGCATTGTTGAGGAGTTCTGATGCAAAGAATAATGCTAAAATCCAAACTTCACCGAGCCAAAGTAACGGCTACGGAGGTTGATTATGAAGGTAGTATCGCTATTGATGAAGACTTGCTCGACCGTGTCAATATCCAACCTCTGGAGCAAGTGCATATTTTTAATATCAATACTGGTGGTCGGTTTGTCACCTATGTCATCGCCGCAAAACGCGGGTCGGGGATCTTTTCAATCAACGGCGCGGCGGCTCGTTTGGCACAGATAAATGATCGCATCATCGTTGCCGCTTATGGTATGCTGGACACAGATCGGGAAAGTTATGAGCCTCAAGTCGTTCTCCTCGATGAAGCAAACAAAATTGTCGAGAATTCGTAGAGTGTTTGCTTGCCTGCTTGAAACCAAACAAAATGTCAAAAGAAAGAGGTTATCTTGACTGATTTACTTATATATGCCGCCGCAGGTTTCATGGTTTGGATGTGCTTAGACTGTATTCAACGCCGTGAACATTTTATTTGGATCATTATCATGATCATTCTGTTTCCTGTGGGAGCCGTGGCCTATTTCTTCGTTGTAAAAAACCGGGTGACCAATAAGGTTTCAGGAAGCACAGGAGGCAAAACCCTCACACCGATCCGCAAAGAAGTTGAAACTGAAGAAACCTTGCAACTCAAAGAGCTGATCGAGAAGTTTAATAAAGCCTTTCATTATGAAAAACTCGGTCAGGTTTATATCGAGCAGAAAAGTTATGCGCTCGCAATACCTCAATTCGAGGAAGCCATCCAACGCGACCCAGAACTGCTAGAAGCCCGTTATGGTTTGGCAAAATGTTATCACGGCTTAGGACAATATGACCAAGCCGGTGTCGCATTAGAAGCTCTGACCACCATTGATAAAAAATACGATTATGGCAATGCGATATTTGGACTGGCTGAGTGTTATCGGCTGTCCGGTAATGACGAAAAAGCTCTTGAAACCTATGGCGAAGTCATCAACTCTTTCCACTTTTTTAAAGCTTATTATCATTACGCCCGTCTTCTTGATAATAAAGGCAAAAAAGAGGAGGCCATCGGCTATATGAAAAGCATTGTTGGCTCCTCAAAAGATTTGCCCGATTACAAGCTTGAAAAAGAACGGTTTTGGATTGAAGAAGCGAGCAAATTTTTAAGAAAAAATGGCGTTGAACTAGCCGGATAAAATCCATAATACAATTCCATTTGAATCATGACCATCCTTTCTGAAAACTTAAGAACCCTCCGCAAAAAACTCAATTGCACGCAAATGACCCTTTCGGAGGTCTTGGAAATCGGCTTCCGAACCTATGTGCGCTACGAGGCCGGAGAAAGAGATGCCCCCGTTTCAGTCTTGGTGAAGCTTGCCGCATTGGGGAAAGTATCGTTAGATAGACTCCTGACCACCGAAATTCATATCGATGATCTCGACACCCCCGATCAGAAAATATCAAAATCCACCATCCAGAATGCGAAAGTCATCGGCGGTGGAATCGAAGAAGGACGATTGATGTTCAAAGGATTGTTGAGCGATCACCTTGTCACCAACACCCAAGACGAACAAAAACTTCTCACCTTGTTCAGAGAATCCAACCCAACCAACCGGGACAAATTTTTACAAGATTTAGAATGGATGTTTAACAACACCCGCAGGTCCCACTCCACCGACACACAAAAAATTCCGCGCAAATTAGAAAAAGCCCAAACCGCAGTCAAGCTCAACAAACTGGCAAAAAATATCCCTAAAATTACCGTCCGCGGCTAGCTAGTAGGCTTTTCTCTACGAGGTCGAGTGTTAAGAGCTGTTACCCGTGCAACAAAAAAACGGAGTGTTAATCACCTCAGCCCTTGTGATATTTCCTCACTTGTTTTCATGCCCAGAACGGGTACTTTATTGCAGAAGGGTCTAATCATTCTCCCCATCTTAAAAGCAAAACGAAACAACTCTTGGGTCGCTTTACTTCAAATGTTTATTTGCGGAGGAATTTTTTGAGGATATCGTCCATTTCGAATAACAAAGAGATGGGTCTCCCGTGCGGGCAGGTATAAGGCATGGAGGTCTGCTCCAAATCGGATATCAGTTTTCGAATCTGTTCTAGATTTAGAGTGTGGTTAACCTTGATGGCGTTTCGACAGGACATCATTATCAATATGTTTTCGTATTTTTCGTGCAGAACATCTTCATGCGCCCCTTTCGGGAGCAGATCAATGGTTTCGCGCAACAGTTTTTCATGGTCCCCATTTTTAAGAATCGCCGGAACGGAGCGGAGTAAAAATTCATTTTGCCCGAAAGGCTCCAACTCTAAACCCAAATCTAGAAGTCTGCTTAGGTGTGGTGTTAACAGTTCGGACTCACTCGGTGAAAGTGCCATGGACAGAGGGAATAAAAGTTTCTGCACTTCGACCTTGCGGTTTTTGGCGGCCCCAAGAAATTGTTCATACAAAATTCTTTCGTGCGCCACATGCTGATCCACCACCAATAGGCCTTGCTTGCCTTGCATGATGATGAAAGAACGATCCAACTGTCCTATCGACTCGAACTCGGAATAAATCAGGTTTGATACGGGTGTGGGAGCCTTATCGAACCACGTCACTTGTGATGTCGCGGGGGTCTGGCCCAGCATGGTTTGTAAAGGTTGAGAAAGATCTCTCTGCCCCGGAGCCTGCCATTTTGCAGACTGATAATTAGATGGTGGTGATGAATAGGACCGGTGAGTCGTCCTATCCAGAGGGATGTCCTCTTCCCTCACGGTGAAATCTGCGGGAGTCTGCTGATTGCTTTCCAAAGCAGAACGCACCCCTTTAGCCACAAACTGATGCACGTCCTGCTGAAAGGCAAAGCGAACTTCGGCCTTTGAGGGGTGGACATTCACATCCAGCAAACGTGGATCCATCGTCAGATAAAGGAACATCACTGGATGCTGTCCCTTTGGTAACAAGTGGCTATAACCTTGTTGTGTTGCATGCAAAATGACTTTATCGCGCACGAAACGACCGTTGATAAAACAGTATTGCGCAGACCGGCTCGAACGGGTGTAAACAGGGCTGGACACATAACCCTTGAGCTGATAATCCCCAGACTTGGCATCCACTTCCAGTAAAAATTTAGCCAAGTCGGCCCCGAACAACTCAGCAACTCGGTAATGAAGCTGCTCTGTTGGTAAGGTGTTGATCACTTCACGGCCATTATGAGTCAAAAGGAATTGAATATTAGGGTAAGCCAATGCCTGTTGCGTAATCACCTGACTGATATGGGAAAATTCGGTCGAGTCACCTTTTAAGAACTTACTGCGTGCCGGGGTGCTATAAAAAAGTTCATCCACTTCCAAGGTCGTTCCTTGAGAGCAAGCGATGTCTTTTTCTTCTAGTAATTCGCCACCTTCTACCACAATCAACCTTCCGCCTTCACTTTCATTACGTGCGCTGGTGCAACGCACTTTCGCCACCGAAGCGATGCTTGCCAAAGCTTCGCCTCGAAAGCCTAATGAGTGAATGGTTTCAAGGTCTTCAAAACGCGCAATTTTACTGGTCGCATGCCGAGAAAAAGCCAAGCGGCATTCATCAGGAACCATGCCCCGGCCATTATCCATAATACGGATCTTCTTTTTGCCGCCTCCTTCAATATCCAGACGAATCGTGGTAGCTCCTGCATCGATAGAATTTTCGACCAATTCCTTGACCACAGAAGCAGGACGTTCGACCACCTCGCCTGCGGCAATCTGGTTGGCCAAGTCTTCAGCAAGAATTCGAATCGGAGATACAATTTGGGAAGCGGGGTCAGACATGCAATTCCTTGAAGAAAGTCAAATAAGGTTCGGTTATTTTTTTAAAGCAATTCAGAATCTATTGCAAGACAATTGGTGATATGATTGATGAAGGTAAATATGGGAGACCTCTCGTTGCACAATCATTTCTACGAAAATAATATCAAATCGTTGAAAGCTCGTGCTTTCGAGTCGGCAACCCTCCCCGATACTTTTTCCAATAAAATATCGGTGATGGATACCGCTTCCGGTCTGCCCACTCTGCGTTTTGAAAATATTCTACTGCATAGCAGTTACGATCCAGAAAAAGAGGCCCGGCGTTTTGCTGAAAAACTGCAATCAGGGGCCTGTGTCTGTCTCTATGGTTTTGGGCTGGGTTATCACCTGACGGCCATTCTAGATAAAATCGGTCCTCAGGGTCATCTTTTGGTCATAGAGCTCAACCCCGACATCCTCACAGCCGCTCTTCAGTTAAGAGACCAGACAAAAATTTTTGCACACGATCATTTCCATTTAATTTATGGTACTGATGAAGCTGAGGTTTCCCGAAAGATATCCAGTCAAATGTCGGGTTTGACCCACGCCAATCAACTTGAGGTTCTTTTTCACACGCCATCCTTTAAATGCATTCCGACCTCCTTTCCTGCTCTAACCAATGCTTTGGAAGTTATGTTACTGGAACGTCGATTCCCTGCAATTTTTGGCGACCTAGAAGAAGAGAATTACTCTCTTAATAAACAAGTGGTAGCAAGCGCACCCGGTATCAACGTCTTAAAAAATTCAGGCAAAGGTCAACCCGGAATTTTAGTGAGTGCCGGCCCTTCTCTTGACCTCACCCTTCCCTATCTGGCCCGCTTGCAAAAAGATTTTTTGATCGCCTGTGTCGACACCTCTTTTCCCATTCTGATAAACAACGATATTCAGCCGGATTTTGTATTCTCTCTCGACCCACAAATTGATAGCGTGGAACATTTTATCGATTGCTCGGCAGGGAACACAAAATTAATCTTCACACCAACGGCCAACCCGCAGGTATTAACAAATTTTTCCGGAGAACGCTACGTGGTGTTCAAAGAGGGACATCGACTTTCGCAAGACAATGAAGCCATGGTGACCGAAAAGGGCATCACACAGGCAGGAGGCTCCGTCGCCTGCTTAGGTCTCGATATGTTGATTCATTTTGGCTGTGATCCTATTTTCATGCTGGGTCAAGACTGTGCCTTTGCTGGAAACCGTTATTACTCAAGTTATTCCAAGTTTAACGATCAACTGCAAAATAAAATTCAAAAGGGGACTCCTCTCAAAAACCTGCATCAGGAAAAAACCCGTGACAAAAAACAGATGCAGGTAAAAGGCACACAGGAAAATTTTATACTCACCGATCAGGTCATGTATAGTTATCTACGTACCCTAGAACAAATTATCGAGGCTCATCCTGAGACACGCGTCTTCAACCTCAATTCTCATGGTGCTGAAATTGAACATGCCCCGACATTAGGCTCCATCAATGAATTCAAGTATCTGGCTTGCAACCCCACACAATAAAACTTATGAACGCATTCATTAAATATCTGCCGCATTTAGGCATTACAGCCCTCATTCTTTTTCTCGGACTGGATTATTTTTCTTTAACGCCGAAACGTCTCCAAATTAGCGGAGGTGAACTTCAAGCTACAGAAGGCAGTCACACTGAGGACAGTCATAGCGAAGGCAGTCATGGTATGGGTGAAGAAATGCCGGGTGCAAACCTTCCGCAAGAAGAACGCGAAAGACGAATGGGAATATTTCACTACAATGAGGGAAATAAATTTTTTAAAGATAAAAACTATAACGAGGCCATCATCCGTTACCAAAAAGCCATACAACATCATAAGGGTTTTCAAGAGGCCATCATTAACTTGAGTTCCGCTTATATGAAAAATAAGGAGTTTGATAAAGCTTTAGAAACGCTGAAGGCGGGGCAGAAGCAGTTCCCAAAGGCGGCATTGATAGATTTCAACCTTGCCTGCTATTATTCTTTGACTCAAAATTTAGAATCGGGACTCTCGGCTCTCAAAACGGCAGTCGACAAGGGCTATAAACAGTTCAAGCAAATCGAAAATGACCCCGACCTTCAGAATCTAAGAAACTCGGCTCTCTATCAGGAATGGAAAGCAAAGATACCGGGAGGAATTTGATTTTATGGGTCGATCAAACAAACTTGACCCGAGGCATCAATCTTGAGACCGACCTCACCGTTCAACAGAGAAAACATTGGCGAGCCTATTAATTTTTTTCTCCAACCTTGAAACAAAAAATGCTCTTCCATGTCAAGTTTTTGCTCGAAATGAGACACAAAACTATGAATACGCTTTCGGTCTGCCAGAACACTGGGCTCAATCTTCAACTCTTCAGATCGAATCTGTACATAAGCGGCCAGCAACTCTTCAACTCCTCGAACGGTAGTATGGCCACTGCTTTCTGGGAGAACAACCAAATCTTCATCGGGCGTCTGCAGAGCCATTTCGATAACAGATAAAATAGACGCGCCACTTTTATTACATTCTCTTTGGTGAAAACCGCGAAACTCGGACAATATTTTTAAATCATTCGGGGCTTTGCGAGCAATCTCCAAAAGCGTTTCGTCTCTTATAATATTTTTTGGCAAGCAATCTCGTTTGACAGCCTCCCGCTCTCGCCATGCGACAAGCTCATTGAGCACCGTTAGGTTTCTTGGCTTCAAGCTTCGCAGGTTTTTAATTTTCAACAACCGTTTCTGCGGCTCTGGCAAAGCGAAGGTCTGCGGGTCTTCCCACGCCTTAACCTCTCCTTGCACCCAGTCCAAACGATCCATTTTTTTGAGTCGCTCAATCAGCTTTCGATATACTGGAACCAGATAGCGAACATCATCAATGGCATATTCGATCTGACTGTCACTCAAAGGACGACGACACCAGTCGGTATAAGTTTCTGATTTGTGGATTTTTTTTCCCAGAGCTTTCTGGACAATTTTGGCGAAGGAAATCTGTGCCCCCCAGCCCACTAACGCGGCGGCGATTTGGGTATCAAAGACCGGGGTAATAACCTGACCACACATACGAACCAAGATCTCAAGGTCTTGCCGCGCCGCATGAAAAATCTTTATCTTGCCGGGGTCTTTAAATAACTCCAGCATGGGTGTTAAATCTGATAGCAAAACAGGATCAATGGCGGCACAATGCTCACCGCTTGACACTTGAATCAGCCCCACTCGGTGAAAATATGTGGTCTCTCGAACAAACTCCGTATCGATCGCAAGAATTTCCGCCGACTGAAGGTTTTCGCAAAATTCTTTCAACTGATCCGCAGATGTAATGTACATATTATCAATCCATAAACTCGGTTTATCGTTAAGCAAAAGTCTGCCAATTGTATGAAAAAGGAATTATAAGGCAATCCACCCAATAAAAATAGAGCGAAGATATTTTATGCCGACAGGAGTGGTAATTCAAAACACAAAAAAAGGACACGAAGCTCAGCAAGCCCCCTGTCCTTTCATTTGTTCAACTTCTCTTAAAACCTTTTTAATCAACTATCTTCAAGTTGATACTCGTCTTTTGAATTTTTTTGATTTCCCCATTCTTGCGAGCGATTCCCTTTATCACTAAAGTCGATCAAGTTCTGCTCGCCGCCCTTCCAAAATCTGTTGCTTAGCTTTTTAGGGGTCACTACTTTTTTCAAATCTCCCTTAGCGTTGAAAACTCTGACTTCATAGAACATAACGCATCCAGCCTCCAAAAAAAGTTCTTTAATCTCTTATTTTCTGGCATCTCAATTTATACAAAATAAACCAAAAAACAAGATTTACCCTGCAACTGATATTCACATTAATTTCAAACAAAATGATTGTCAAGCAAATAAAGTCAATTAATTCAATGAATAAAGATAGTTTCTTTCTAATGAAAACCCGAATTTATTTTTCTCTGGCTCAAATTATAAAAAATACACCGCAAAACTAAAGGTTTCTGGAGTTAAAAATCTCGAAAACAGAGCGAATATTTAAGTCGTAAAAAAACAATGGTTTAAACTAGAACTATCCTTTTCATACCATTTTCCGTCAATCCCAAGCTTGAAACGACCTCTGGTTCAAGGAAGGCAGGATCTGGTTTTCCGTTGACTTTCCGCACCCTATAACCTATGTTTACTCTAGTTTTTAAGGAGTTCACGCATGTTGTTTTCACTGCCCTTCCACCGTCCTTCTCTTTACACAAAACCATGATATTACTGGGGCTTGATGCCTCCACACCAAAAGGAAGCGTTGCCCTTTTACAAGACGGTGAAATCATTGCCGAATCTGTTGCCGACTCCGCATTTTCTGATCAATTATTAGTTTTGATAGATACCGTCCTGAACGCTTTAGAGGGTGGATTGGATAAGGTTGATGGGTTTTGCGTCACAACCGGCCCTGGTTCGTTTACCGGTCTGCGAGTGGGTGTCAGCCTGATAAAAGGGCTAGTTCTGGCTACAGAAAAACCATTTTGGGGCATCAACACATTAGAAGCCTATGCGAATTTGGTTCAGCCTACTTCCCACCCAATTTCCCCCATTCTTGATGCCAGAAAGAAAGAGGTCTATACCGCAAGGTTTAAATATATAGATGATGAGCTCGTCAGAGAAACACCCGACCAAGCCGTTTCGCCACAGGAGTTATGCGAGCAAACACAGGAACCCACTGTCTTTTTTGGAGGTGGTTTAGAACCTTATAGTGAATTACTGGCATCACAATTGGGAGATAAGTTTATCGCTTCAACCCAAAACCATACAGTTGCCGCCAGCGCAACATTGCTTGCATACCACCGGTTCCGAGAGAACCCTTGTTTTGATCTGGATACTCTGAACATTCATTATGTCAGGAAATCAGAAGCCGAACTCAATAGCAACATACTAAATCAGGAGGTTATAAAACATGGACATTAACCCCGTTTTGCTTGAAAAAGTCAGTCAAGAAAACAGAGGATTTCGAGAGCTTTATGAAGAACACACCTCTCTCAAGCAAAGGGTTGAGGAGTTCAATAAAAAAAAGGCCCTCACCCCTGAGCAAGAAATCGAAAAGAAAAAGCACCAAAAGAGTAAATTGGTTTTAAAAGATCGCATCGAGAAAATTTTAGAGCAATATTAGAAGCCTGTTAATTATCAATCTTTTCATCCCAATACAACACAGATATGAAAGAAAAGCTGATTGACCTAGTCGAGAAAAAAGGCGACCTACCGCCTCTCCCTGATATTCTGATCAATTTGGAAAACCGAGTCAATGACCCGGACTACGATATCTTCGAGATTTCCGGTATCATTGAAACAGAGCCTGTTTTGTCCGGCCGTCTCATCCAACTTTCAAACAGTGTTTTATTTGGTGGTGGGCGGGAAAAAACCACCGACCTTAACGGTGCGGTGATGAGGCTGGGTATAAAAATGATTTTGGATTTGGCCTACACCTTGAAGCTGCCCGGTCTTTTTAAAAAACCAAAAGGGTTCGACCAAATTCAATTCTGGACCCACTCGCTCGGCGTTGCCTATCTCACCCGTTCTTTGGCTTATATTGTCAAAATTCCGCAGGAAGAAATTGAATTTGCCTATATTTGTGGTTTGATGCACGATATCGGAGTCATGGTATTCGACCACTTGATCCCTGATGAATACAGTCAGTTTCTGAAAAAAATAAAGTCTTCCCAAATCACTCTGGCCGAAAATGAGATGGAAACCTTCGGCATCACCCATGCCGAGCTCGGGGCTCGGTTCATAGAGAGGTGGTGGCCCGTTTCCCCAAACCTTGTGCAGGCCATTCGTATCCATCATGATTCACCCGGCACAGACGGAGATGTAAAACATATTGCGCATCTTCTCACCACCGCCAACCTGCTCGCCAACCAGAACGAGTTCAGCAACGGCATTGTTCCAGAAAGCACCGCACCCTTAGAATATGGGGTACTCGACAAACTCGATATCGATTTTGAGGAATTAGAAATTCTGATTGAAAATACGAAGGAAGGTCTCGATGCCGCCCAATCCCTTCTCAGTGGAGCCTGATTTTTAGAGTGTTCGGCTGAGACGATCCTGAGGCCTTATTGTCGTCTGTTTTTACTGAAGCATCCGACAAAAAGTGGTGCGAGAAAACCGCCAGCAACAATCTCCCTGACGGGCCGAATATCTCCAATCACCCCCGCCAAAGTTTCGGCAAGATTTTGATTTACCGACAGACTTTTCATCACCGCATCGCAAAAATATTTATTATAAATCAGCCATTGTAAAGCTCGACTGAGCATAAACTTCCCACTAAACTCTTCATGCCTTTTTTTGTTATAGCCTGCAAGAAATTCTCTAGAAAAATCAGATTTTTGAAACCCCGCATGAATTACCTCCGCCGCAATCTGAGAGCTTCTCAATGAAAGGTAGATGCCTTCACCGGTAAATGGGTCGATAAAACCCATCGCATCGCCAACCAATACCAACCCACCACAAGAAACCGGTTTCACCCCAAACCCCAAAGACTCCACCGAACGCACCGGCTCCAGTCTTTCGCCGTTCAATAATATTTTCCGGCGGCGACTATTTTTCATCAGCACACGATGATAAAACGTTTCAACGGTTTCATCCCTAAATGCAGAAGCGTCAACCACCAGCACCACATTGGCCCGATCTTTGCCTACCGCAGAGATACCCGTATAACCCGGTTGGCTGACATGCATATGACAATAGTCATTCAGCTCCTCCACACCCTGCCAATGCGCCGCAAAAGCAATTCGGGATCTACCCTGAGCTTGCCGCTTCAGACTAAATTTTTTAAGCGATAAAGCATTACGCCCTCCGGCATCAACCACCAGTTTAGCCTTTAAAGTGAAGGGAGTTTTATTTTCATCCCACCCCTGTACCCCGACGACACAATCTTGGTCAAAAACAAAACCGGTTACTTTATGTTGCTGAAAAATTTTCACGCCCGCATTTTGAACCCGCTCTAAAAATAACGCATCCAATTGACAACGCGGAACAGACAAACTGCTTGGCCGCAAATCCGTCTCCCGAGAAACCGGATAGTCGATCTCCAACTCCTGACTTTCATAAGATGAAATCGCCACCCCCTTTAACCGTTGAGGAGACAACGCCTCAATGGCATCCAGCACCCCCAATTGCTCAAGAATCGGGTCGGCACCGGGGCTGATAAACTCGCCACAAACCTTATCGCGCGGAAACTTCGCCTGATCACAAAGCGCAACCTCATAGCCACGGAGATTGAGGTCCAAAGCCATGGCGCACCCTGCTGGCCCGCCACCAATAATGATGACATCGAAACCATTCATTGTTTGAGTTTACGACCGATTAAAGCAATGCGGTAGGGAAAGTGACGGTGAACCTCAGCAGGCTCGACCCCCGCTTCTTGAGCCAGTTGGTGAAATTCTTTTGGGGTGAAGGCATTCATCACCGATACGGGCGCATCATAACGCGTCAATCGGTTGCGTGTGAATATTCGCGTTAAAATAAAAATGACTGCATGTGCAATACGGCTTCGGTGCAGATCATTTACGACCATCCCCAACTGACCAAACTTGTAAATGGCGCGCAAAATTGAAACCGCCTTTTCCCAACCGAAATGATGCAGAGACAAAGAGTTGATCGTCAGGTCAAAACTCGCTTCACGAAAAGGCATATCAAGAATATCGCATTGCACCAAACGAATTTCAGGGAAGGCGGCAATCTCTTGCTGAGCCAGCTTCAGCATTTTAGCGTTGATATCAATGGCTGTGATATGAATCGGCACACCCAAACGGCGAGCCAATTTGACGAGGGCTATCGGTTGATCGGCTGAACCCGTTGCCGCATCCAAAACCGCAAAGGGGCGGTCCGGTTTATGAGCCTTGAGAAAAGGCTCCACATGGTGGAGTAAAACACGGTATCCGCTCAAGTAGCGGTTGACCGTGGCAACATCTTGCAGGCTATCTCGCACCTCTTCATACGGGGCCTCGTCGAGGTCCAGCAGTTCATCTCTGAGATTTCGAGGCGGAAAAAATAAAGACTTCATACACTAGCAGAGTGCTCGTTATTGTGCAGACAACCGTCAGCTAGCCGGGACTAATCTTTGAAAAAAAAGTACGGTTGCCCCGATTGAATTCTTTTCATAGAAATATTTAAAGCCATTTGTTTGAAGATTCCTCGACTGAGTGGAATCATGATCAAAAATGCAATCACATCAGTCACCACACCGGGAGTGATGAGAAACATGCTGGCCAACCCCATCACCGCTCCATCCAAAACATCATCACTGGGTGCTTGGCGTGACTTAAGCGCTCTCTGCATTCTCTCAAAAACTTCTTTTCCGTGACTGCGGCTGACAACAATGCCTATCAGAAAAGTAAGCATGATTAAAGAAACCGTATTGAGAACACTGATTCCATCGCTCACGAATTTCAAACCATACATTTCAATCCCTGTACCTAGGGCAAAAAAAGCTGTAACGGGTAAAAACATTTTATAATCCTGTAATCAAGTTAACTCAAGTAAAATAGACGCTCAACCATAGCATGCCGGTCGCCCCGGCGGGAAGAAAAAACCTATTAAAACCACAAGAACGGTCCCATTCAAAAAATAATTATGGCAAACCACTTCCACACAGGTTTCATTTAATATACAATAAAAATTCAACAACTCGATAGTGGAGGATCGGGGTGAAACGTTTTATACAGGCAGGAATTATAATCGGAGCCGGATTTGTGTTATGGCAGGTGTCTGCCGATGCGCGGTTTCTCGATTTGAAAAAACAGCAACAGGCTCCCGCGCCTGAGTTGGCCCCTGCACCCGTCATTCCTCTCAACCCCACCTACAAATCTAATATTGAGCCGAAGGGCATCAGCCTTCAGTTTGAAGACCTGACCCTGCTTGACGTCTTAATAAATATTCAGGAAGAGACCGGCATTATATTTTCCATCGACCCGGCTCTTAAAACCGTTCCTTTCAGTGCCAGTGTTCAAGCCAAAGACTGGGAAGCGGCGATACGAGAATTATTAAAAGGGTTCAGTCGGGTGGAAGTGTGGACAGACAATTTGCAAACCAGCCGAGTCTGGATTTTGTCAGGAGGAAGCAACCAAGAGACGGCCTCCGTGCAAGCTGGGGTCACCGTGCAAAAGAGAAAACCTGCTCCAGCACGGCCCGTTGCTCAACGCCAACCACGTTTTAGAACGGCGCCTGCGCCCAAAGCGAACCTGAAATTGCGTGTTGAAGACCTGCCACCGCATATTCTTTATGAGCCGGGAGTTTTGACATTCTTTAAAGCTAAAGGCATCGCCCTTCCCAATAACGTGAAGAGCATGTTTGGCCCGAACCTTGAGGGCTTGCCAGCCAATATGCCGATCTCACCGCATATTCTTAATGATCCGACCTTCAAAAACTTTCTGCGGTCAAAAGGACTGTCAGTCCCCACCGCTTAAGCAACCACCTTCGCGGCAAATTTCTTGAGATAAGTAACGATTCCCTTCAATTGCCTTGCTGTGACAAACTGTTTGATATCCTGATCATTGTCCTCATCATGAAAGTCATTGAAGTCTTCTCGCATCCGTATTCGCCCCGACTCCACAGAGAAATCATACACATCCAACAACCGCACGCCCTTATTGCCTCCTTTCCCCATTAAAGAATGGCAGAACAGACAATTATCTTTGAACGCTTCAAAACCCATCAAAGCATCGACTGAAGTTCCTGCCATTTCTTTCAGCGGAGCATAATAATCATTGAGACGAACAAATTTTATTTCGCGGATATTAGCCGTCATGAACTGTTCTTGAAAAGGCGGGTGCTTCCCGTCTGGGACCAGAATGAGTAACGGGTTCAACCAATCGGGTTTACGGCTCCCGAAAGACAATTTTATTTTTGTCGCCAGCCGCAAATCATAACGAAGAATATCTTGCAGAGGCAAAACCCCCTGGTAATCATCAAAGCAGTTTAAGAGCACCGCATCTTCTCCGCGTATTAGTTTAAACTCTTGCAACAAGCGAGAAAATGCCACAGCAGAAAAATGCGTTTCATCACGGTGCATGGCGCGGTCAAAATACTCGCTCAAAATCTCTTGCGCACCCAAAGATTCGAGCCTCGGCTTCGTCCAGATCTGCGAGAACATCCGGCCCGCTGAATCAGCCTGAGTGATGCGAAAAACTCTCTGCTTGCCCACAGGCACCGTGTCAGGCGAACTAGAGCAAGCCGAAAGCCCAACGCATAAAGCCAGAAACCCGTAAAATATTTGTTTCATCAGGGAAAACCTTTTATGATAGTTCTTTGCATTCATCGAATCCCCTAATATATATCAGGAAATGGCTGTTTAGCCCTTAAAATAATATGGAAACCACACCTACTTTAGAATTTAGCCCGGAAAAAATGGATTTCCGCGCCTACTCAATATCCTGGAACCTCACCAAGCGGTGCAACCTCAATTGCGACCATTGCTATCTCGATGCCGAGTTTCGCGGTGGCCTCAAAAATGATGAGCTCAACACCGAAGAATGCTTTCGCGTCATCGACCAGATCGCAGAGGTCAACCCCAATGCGTTTCTGATTCTCACAGGCGGCGAACCGCTTTTGCGACCCGATATTTATGAGATCATCCGTTACGCCGCCGACAAAAAATTCATGGTCGTGCTCGGCACCAACGGAACCATGATCAACCGCGTCAACGCAGAAAAAATCAAAGCCGCCGGAGCGCATGGAGTCGGCATCAGCATCGACTCAATGAACCCCGATAAACATAACAAATTTCGCGGGGTCGATAAAGCGTGGGAACTTTCTATGGAAGCCTTCGACATTCTCAACGAAGTCGGCGTAGACTTTCTCGTGCAAATGTCGGTCTCAGATATGAACTATAAAGAAATTCCTGAAGTGGTGGAGTTCACCGAAAAAATAGGTGCTATCGCCTTCAACCTTTATTTTCTCGTCTGCACCGGACGTGGTCAGGGCAACACCGATATTTCCAACGCCGCTTACGAAGAAGCTTTGAAAATGCTGTACGACCAGCAGATGAAATATAAAGGCAGGTTGATGATCAACTCCAAATGCGCCCCGCAATACAAACGCGTGGTCTATGAGAACGACCCCGAGTCTGTCTACACCCGCACCTATTCAGGCGGATGCCCGGCGGCGACGCATTACAGCCGAATATCTCCAGAAGGCAACCTGACACCCTGCCCCTTCATTGAAGAGTCCGTCGGCAACTTAAAAGCCAACAGCTTTAAAGACCTGTGGGAGAACGCACCGCTCATGGTCGAATTGCGCGACCGCAAAGGCCTCGAAGGCAAATGCGGCTCCTGTGAATTCACCGCCATATGCTCCGGTTGCAGAGCCCGTGCCTTCGCCGAAACCGGAAATTATATGGACCCCGACCCATCGTGCGATTACGAACCGGGAAAATACGGCGGCAAAGCCATCACCTTAAAAGTGGAAGATACACTAGGCTTAGAAGTTGATTTTCAAACCCAATGGACTCCGGAAGCCAAAGGCAGACTCGAACGCATCCCTTCTTTTGCAAGAGGTATGGTGGTAAAAGGCATTGAAAAATATGCCGCCGAACGAGACATCCGCCTCATCGACGAAGCCGTGGTGAAAAAATCACGCGAAGAGATGATAGAAAAACGCGGCGCCATGTTCCCCTTCCTAAAAAAATTCATCAACTCAGAGAAATTATGATATTTAACCCCTGCCTTCACACCTCCGAGAGGTAAGGCACGCGGCCCACAGACAACTATTTTTTGAGACCCAAAGCACTATCGATTCGTCATAAGGGTGAGCGTAGTTCTTGGCTGTCATGAGGGATCAGTTGGCAAAGGCTATTTATTTTTATAAAAATCTCCAACGCGGAAACTACCTCGGTCTTCTTGGTCGATACTGCTTTGGCGGGTGTCTTCGACATCGAGTTTGCCCAAGGCTTCGGACACTTCGACCTGATAGTTTTTGACTTTTCGATACAGCGGATGCCGGATATCGAGTTTGAGGTTGGTCAGCGCGGCGGTGAACTCGCCTTTGCCATCGGGGCTTAATTTGCACACCAGTTCCCCAGAGTTATCATCGCGGTACACATCGA
>JABIYR010000145.1 GCA_018702695.1 Nitrospina sp.
GGAATTCTTCGCCGCTTTTTTTCAGGCCCACCACTTCTCTGCCGATTCCGATGATCTGCGCTTTGCCTGATTGCAGATAATTTGTTAAGTATTGATCGTGTTCGCTTCGGTAGGGTTCTGGCATGAGCATCCGAACATTTTTGCCAATGCTCTCCTCTTTAGAGTAGCCGAATAATCTTTCTGCTGACGAGTTGAGCGTTTGTATCCCTCCAAATTTGTCGATAGTGATGATGCCATCGACCACATTGTCGAGAATCGCCTGAGTTCGAGACCGCCCCTCTAACAGCTGATTTTCTAATTTTTTACTGTCGCTAATATTTCTGGCAATTGTGGAGCCACCGATAATATCCCCTGACTTATCTTTGATGGGTGAAATCGTCAAGGAAACTTGAACGGGGGACCCATCCTTTTTTGAGCGGATTGTCTCATGGTGAACAGTTGTTTTTCCCGTAAGGATGCTTTTAAGGAAGAAGTCTCTCTCAGAAATTTTATCTGGCGGAATGATGAAGGAAATATTTTTCCCTATAGCCTCTTCTGCTGAATAGCCATACATAATTTCAGCCCCTTTATTCCAGCTGAGAATTTCCCCCTCTAAGTTTTTTCCTATGACAGCATCGTCGGTGCTATCAATAATGGCCGCAAGAAGAGCCTCTGGTTGCTGAATTTTATTGAGCATGGCAATCTCTCATGAGGGTGAAGATAAAAGAGGTTTTACGCATAAAATGAATGCCAGCGTGCTGAATCGATCGATTCAGAAGGTGTTCAAGTAGGGGCATATGGCATGACTGGGTGTGTTTTCATGAAAGATCATTGATACCCGCCTCTATACAGTGATAGGAAGGCTTTAAATCAAGCCATTCCAGTCAGGCTTAGAATTTAGATATGTTATATGAAATATAATCAGGGGAAGTCTGTGCAAATGCAAGAATAAACTGGAATGAAGGGCGGTGCCTGGGGGCGCGGGGTGTTGTCCAAACTATGATCAACTGTCCTTATAAAAGGCGTTAAGCTGTTTTAAAAATCGGCTTCTTCCTGGGAGAAATTACTGCCATGGCGAATAATATCCCCTGTTACCAGATAGATCACGTCTTCGGCAATATTGGTGGCATGGTCGGCCATTCTTTCGAGGTAACGCGATGCAGAGAGCAGTTGAATATAGCTGTTTAAATTTGCGCTATCTTTTTTAATGGCCTGTTCCACGCAACCGTACATCTCACGGTTCATGGTATCGACTTCATCATCATCTGCGCAAACCTGGTATGCGAGTTTTTCGTCACGGTTCACCAAGGCATCGAGTGAGCGTTTCAGCATCGACTGTACTTTTTCGGCCATTTTTTGCAGATCAAACGGCAGGTCTACTCTCGCTACATTGGATAGGTAGATGGCGCGTTCAGCAATGTTTACAGAGAGGTCTCCAATTCTTTCTAGGTCGTTATTGATTTTCAAAATAGCAATAATGAGCCTGAGGTCGTTGGCAACAGGTTGGTGAAGAGCCAGAATTTTTAGACATTCCTCCTCAACATCGACTTCGCGCTGATCAATCTCGGCATCGGTTTCAATCACCTTGGTGGCAAGGTCTATTTGCCTTTGCGCCAGAGATTGAACAGCCTGTTTGACGCTATTTTCAACATCTGCACCCAGGGAAAGAATCATCCGTTTGAGGGCATCGATTGCTTTTTGAAGGTGTATGGCGTGTCTGGACATATTATTTTTCCTGTTAACCGAATCGGCCGGTAATATAATCTTCCGTTTTTTTAACAGAAGGGTTTGTGAATAATTTGTCAGTTTGCCCAAACTCAACCAATTCGCCCAAGAGCAGAAACCCGGTATAGTCTGCCACTCGTGCGGCTTGTTGCATATTGTGAGTCACAATAACAATGGTGTATTGCTCTTTTAGCCCAACCATCAGTTCTTCAATGCGGGCTGTGGCAATGGGGTCGAGGGCTGAGCAGGGCTCATCCATGAGAAGCACTTCGGGTTCTACTGCGACGGCCCGGGCAATACAGAGGCGTTGTTGCTGTCCTCCAGAAAGAGCCAGAGCTGTGGAATCCAATCGGTCTTTGACTTCACTCCATAATGCAACATTCTTCAGGCTTTTTTCAACAATTTCATTGAGTTCCGCTTTGTTTGTGATTCCGTGAATGCGAGGACCGTAGGCGACATTCTCGAAAATTGATTTGGGAAACGGGTTGAATTTTTGAAAAACCATGCCGACGCGTTTTCTCAGTTCGCTCACATCCAGAGAGGGGTCGGTGGTATCCATTCCCCCAATTTGTATGTTTCCTTGCATGTGGGTTCCTTCCACTAGGTCGTTCATACGGTTGAGGCATCGGAGCAGAGTAGATTTGCCACAACCGGATGGGCCAATGAAGGAGGTGATCTTCTTTTCAGGAAGAGTCATATTGATGTTTTTAAGTGCTTGGGTCTCGCCATAAAAGAAATCGACATTTTTAATTTCTATCATTATCTCTTGATCGAGCCAAGGATCGGGATTTTTCATTTTTTTGCCATTCAAATTTTTGCTGTTCAAGGGAGTTTCGACACTGATTGCCTTCAAGGTACTCGATTTATTTTCAATTATCAAACTAGACATTTTTCCGTTTTTTTGGCTTTAGACCGCCGAAGCGGTGAGTTGTTTTCGCAGACGGTTTCTCAGATAAACCGCCGCCATATTTAAAAAAATGACCATTAGGATGAGCAATAAAGTTGTGGCAAAAACCATGGGTCGTGCCGCATCGACATTGGGCGACTGGAACCCGACATCATAAATATGAAAACCAAGGTGCATGAATTTTCGTTCGAGGTGGATAAATGGCCAAAACCCATCAATGGGAAGCGTTGGGGCCAATTTCACCACTCCGGTTATCATCAACGGGGCCACCTCACCGGCCGCGCGAGCCATAGCAAGAATGAGACCCGTCAATACCGAGGGCATGACAGAGGGTAAAACCACCCGCCATGTTGTTTCAAATTTTGTCGCACCTAAAGCTAGAGAAGCCTCGCGGATTCCTTTGGGCACAGCTGCCAGCCCTTCTTCTGTGGACACAATGACTACCGGAACGGTTAGCAAGGCCATAGTGAGCGAGGCCCATAAAATACCTCCTGTTCCGAAGGTCGGTGTTGGCAAAGCCTCTGGAAAAAACAGTTGGTCGATTGACCCGCCAAGGGTGTAAATGAAAAACCCCACTCCAAAAATACCGAAGACAATGGATGGAACCCCGGCAAGGTTGTTCACCGCGATGCGGACAATGCTGACCATTGCACCTTGTCGAGCATATTCCCGAAGGTAGAACGCCGCCAGCACTCCAACAGGGGTTGCCAGCATGCTCATGATCAAAACCATTAAAATGGTTCCAAAAATAGCTGGGAAAACGCCCCCTTCAGTATTGGCCTCGCGTGGGTCGTCGCAAATAAATTTTTGGATGCTCCGCATAAAATAAACCACTTTATCGAGCAGAGAAAATTGGTTGGGATTGTAAATATCTAATACCTGAGAAAGAGGCAATAATTTTTCTTTCCCTTCAATCGTCTGTAAAACCAATTGCGCTGTTTGCGAAGTGCGTAATTCGGTTAATTTTTTTTCTAATATCTTATATTCAGCCTGCAATCTGGGGATTTCTTGCTTTAATGCGTCAACTTCTTTGCCAGTTGTAATATCAGCAAGGGTGAGCTTTTTTAGTTTCAGGCGAACCCGCTCCATCTTGTGATTGATGGTGCCGATCTCTTTTTTCTGAACCCTTTTAATTTGTTCGTTGATTGTTTTGGATTGAGGGAGTTTATCGATAATGGCTTGCAAACTCTCTGTGGTGCCGTGGGCAACGACCTTATCGCCATCTCGGACTTCTTTTATATGACCAAAAAAATAACCCCATTCTCTTCTTTCAATGGCCACCACTTCATCGGGAAGATGAATGCTTTTAATGTCTTTTTCATCGACCCATATAAAGTCGGAATTGTAAATATCACGATTGCCACGCTTGATCTGGATTCGATAAGTGTCGGTTTTTTTCGCGACGTCACCTAGGTCGGGAATCATTTCTCGTTCCATCTGCATTCCCAGAATACTGGAATTGTCTTTCAGCGAAACGACTTGAATTTCACCCGGCCAAAAAAATTGGCTGGCATTGAGAACAACTCCAAACAGTAACGCCACGGTCATAATGAGAGACAAGGCGAGACCCGCACCTGTCCACCATATGAACAGGTCGCCGCGTTGCCATATTTTTTTTCCGACCTTCTGCATAGCTTGTAATTCCTATTAGAGCCCTTGATATTTTTTTCGCATACGAAGTCTTACTACTTCGGCAATGGTGTTGATTACAAATGTCATGACAAATAACAAAAATGCCGCAAGAAACAAGATTCGAAACAAGGTTCCCCCTTCTGGGGCCTCGGGCAGTTCTACCGCAATATTTGCCGACAAGGCACGGAACCCGTTAAAAATACTCCACTCCATGATCGGAGTGTTCCCCGTAGCCATGAGCACGATCATGGTTTCGCCTACCGCACGACCGAACCCGATCATGATGGCTGAAAAAATTCCTGGGCTGGCGGTGGGCAAAATAACTTTCAATGCGGTCTGCCAGGGTGTGGCGCCCAAAGCCAGAGACGAGGCTTTAAGATGCCCCGGTACATTTGACAACGAATCTTCTGCGATGGTGAATATGATGGGGATGATGGCAAACCCCATTGCCAGCCCTACAACCAGTGCATTTCTTTGGTCATAGGTTACTTCAAATACTTGTTTTAACCATATTCGATGATCCCCCATGAGGACGGAGGATTCCACGAGAGTGCCCATCCAAAATGACAACAGACCTCCGAGGAAAGTGATGAAAACGAGCAGGTAAATTTCTTTGCCACTGTGGGCCATGAATTTTAATGCTGGCACTTTTTCATGAACCAGTAAAGCCAGAAGTATGAGTCCGGTGACGACAAACGGCATTAAAGCCAAGCCGGGCAAAAATGTTTCAACCTGTGGGGCAATGACAAGAGCGGCAAAAAAACCCAAGACAACACTAGGAAGTGCGGCCATCATTTCAATCGTAGGTTTGATGGTTCGCTTCAAGCCAGGGTCCATGAACTGTGAGGTGTAAAAAGCGGCGAATATAGCGAGGGGAACGGCAAATAGCATGGCATATAGCGTTCCCTTCAATGTTCCAAAAATAAGCGGAACCAGGCTGAGTTTGGATTCGAATTCATCGGACCCGCCTGTGGACTGCCAGACATAGTCGGGTTCGTCATAGCCTTCATACCAGACTCTACTAAACAGGCTTTTGATGGACATCTGTGGGTAAGGGTTGTTCATTTTCCAGAGATGCAAGGTTCCGGTTGTGTCTGCTGCCAGAATGCCATCGAATTTGGGGGCTAGGGTGATGGCTTTGTATTCAGCGTTATCAGGAACTGAGAGGCTTAATTGGGTTTCTCCCGTGGTTCCATAATGAAGCCGAACCATTTTTTTTGACCCGGTTAAAAAACCTTTATTGCGCAGGGAGATACTGAATAAGTGAGATTGATTCTCATGCGGTTGAAAATCGTAGATTTTTGTTAATTTAAATTTACCGGCAGAAATTTTTTGTAATTGAGTCGAAAATACGGCTCCGTCTGAGTCGCTGACTATCAAGCTGTAACCCCCCAGAACAAACCCTAAATGGGTGACGGCAACACCCGGCCGGCGGGTCGCCCCGACCAGCTGCGACGGGTGCTCAGGGTCATCGAGATCGACTTGGAAAATCTGCCCGTAAGAGGTTCCGAGTAAAAGGTTATTATGAGCTTCATCAAACACCATGGCGGTGATTTCACCTTGCACTGGAACAGAAATCGTCTTCTGAGAAATAGACTTGCGGGTAGTCCCCATCATGGTTTTGCGTAAGCGTACCGAAACGAGAGAAACTTGTCCCTTCGCAGACCGAGCCGCAATCTGATAGCCGTGCTCGTTTTTTAGATGGGCCAATAATGTAACGGGCGACCCGTCATTTTGGATTTGAAAAGCATCTTCAACCAGCAGAAAAGGCTCAATGGTGCGGCGGCTTTCTGAGTCATAACTCGGGCGAAATTCGATTTGCATCGGATAAATGCGACCATCAGAAAGCCCCAGAACGAGAAAGTCTTTTTGTGAGGCAAACACCCCTGTTACTTGCGCCGAGTTCCACTCTGGAATTTCTGGCTGAGAGATAAATTTTTTACCTAAAAGGGAGTAGAACCGGATGCCATCTTTTTCTACGGCATAAGCTTTTTCCTGATAGGGGTCAATGCCCACTGCCAGCGGAACGGATCGAGTCTTGAACTCCCGATCAAGTGTGAGGGTCGGCTCTTTAAATAGGGGGTAGAACTCCCCGACAATGACAAAAAGAATGGCGAGAATGGAGCCAATGATGATCCATCCTCCAGAAGTCACCACTCCCGTGGCAATGCGATTTACCAGCAAGCGCTTGACTATATTGCGACTAAAAAAAGCCCGGTCGGGGCGAGAAGCCTCCGGGCCGGACTTATTTTGTTGCGTTTCGTCAGTCATATTAAGGAGTTGTAGACGCTTGAATTATCTGTAGATCCTGTGAAGCCACCGCGTTCGCGATAGGGAAATAACCGCCCTTGACCACGACTTGCTGACCTTCTTTAGAAAGAATCATTTTGACAAATTCACGAGTTAATGGGTCCAGAGGTTTTCCTGGAGCTTTATTGACGTAGAGGTATAGAAAACGACCCAGAGGATATTCCCCTAACATCGCATTCGTTGCATTTGCCTCTACGTAGTCGGTGCCGTTTTCAGCCAAAGGTAAGGCTCGAACGCTTGCTGTTTTGTAACCAATGCCACTATAACCTGCGGCAAAATGGTCGACGCTGACACTTTGTACCACCGAAGCGGAACCCGGTTGCTCTTTCACTTGGTCTTTGTAATCGCCTTTTTTCATGACCCGTTTCTTGAAAAAACCGTAGGTGCCGGAAGCCGAGTTGCGACCATATATGCTAATCGGGCGGTTGGCCCAGTTGCCAGTCAAACCTAAGTCGCCCCAGGTTTTTACTTCACTGTTACCACGGCGAAGGCTTTTTGAGAAAATCGCATCAACCTGTTTCAGGTTCAACCCTTTAATGGGGTTATCTTTGTTCACGAAAACTGCCAACGCATCCACCGCGACACGGATGGGGGTGGGTTTATAACCAAAGCTGGATTCAAAAGCGTCCATTTCTTTTTGCTTCATTATTCGTGACATGGGGCCGAGTTGCGCCGTTGCCGAAATTAAAGCTGGAGGGGCTGTGGAGGAACCTTTGCCCTCGACCTGAACATTTACGTTAGGGTAGAATTGTTTAAACTTTTCGCTCCACAGGGTCATGAGATTGTTCAATGTATCGGAACCAACGCTGGAAAGGTTCCCACTGACAGCACCCTGTTTCTTATAGGATGAGAGCTTAGAATCGACCTCAACCGGCCCACCAAAAGCCGTGCCTGTCCATGCTAAAATCAGAAATAGAACTGTAAGTTTTTTCTTCATTTCCCACTCCTTAAAGTTAAGTAGACTGTTCATTTTGATTTCAATCTACCGTCTCTTTATTAGATAAATAACTGATCAATGTTAGATTTGTGTTAGGAAATGAAAAATACTGGAGAGGACAGGTTGATAGTATGGAAGAAATGAGAAAGGCATAAAAAAACCGCTGTTCGCCTTGATGGCCGGAGCAACGGTTTTTTCAGTTTCAACACTTGGAGGATATTGAGCTTAATATCAATGACTTATTAGCTATTGGGCTTCAGATTTATCGGTCAGGTCAGAGGCTTTTTCTCTATCAGATGCTCTTTCTGGCTGAACTTTCTAAATAGGCCTTATTTGAAATACTAAGTTATATTTCAGTGCTTTAATACCCTTTTGTCGGGAGCCATGAGAAGAACAGTTTATACAGA
>JABIYR010000150.1 GCA_018702695.1 Nitrospina sp.
CAAACAAAAGTTAACCCCTGAACAGACCAATGCACTCACAGATTTCAAAGCAAAATACACACGCGTATTTGACAAGCTCAAACAAAGCGGATCTATTTACGCGTTGACCGAAACCGACCTTGATATCGTTGCCGGTGGGCTGAACGATGCCATTGATCTCATTGAAGATAATATAAGCGAGGATTTAAGCGAGGAAGATATCGAAGAATTTATGGCGTATAAAAATGATTGTCAAAATTTGCTCGACCTCTTATCCCTTTAGAGGAAACTTTATCTTATAAAATTCATATAATACCCATAATAGAACATCCACCCTGTAATACCCGTCCCAGCCACCATGCTCAGGACCCACCCTTTGCGGCTGTCTTTACCAATATTATTTTTGTCCTCATACATCCAGGCTGAGTGAACCATCGTGCCCATGCAATATGAAATCATCAAAAATAACAGCGTCAAGGAAAAGACCATGAATCCCGACAAATCAGAAGTCTGAGCGCTCATAAAAAAAATCCAGATTGAGCCACACCTAAAAAAGCCAGCCCTTGAGCCAAGCCAAAAATTCCTCCCACCAATAGAGCTAAAACAAATATCACCTTCATCATCACCACAAAAATTTCTCCCCCAGTCTGTTTTTGCTTCCAAACGCTGATGCTCAGCGTTAGAACCGCAACCAGTATCACTGTGCTGACATAATATCGAGGAGACATATCAATTTTTATAAAAAATTATTAATATAATATATTCTTTTATTTAGCGTACTTCTTCGACTCGAATCACATTTGTCCAATTTGGGATGCCGACCGGAATTCCTGTTGTGATCACCACTCTGTCCCCTTTTTTAATCAGCCTTTTATTTTTCAACATGATCAACATCTCTTCAATATGAAGCAATAAATGCCGATCGTTCTCCACAACAAAAGGAATGGTCCCACGCACCAAGTTCAACAAACGCGCTCGTTGCAAGCTGGATGTGAAGGAAAATATTGGCACCATCGGTTTGGGGCTAGCCACCATTTTAGCTGTCCCCCCGCTGAGGGTGAATATAACCATTGCGTTGGCATGCAAGAGCTCCACCAGTCGATTGGCAGAATAAGTAATGCCCGCATTGATGCTTGGGTCTTCGCGAAAGAAACGATTCCAAGGTTCAATGGCCTTTGTTTTTGCCATATAGGCTTCCGTCGTCAATGCGGTCTCAACCATCACCCCCACCGCCGCCGTTGCATGTTTCCCTACTGCGGTTTCACCTGAAAGCATGATCGCATCGGCACAGTCCATGACCGCATTGGCCACATCCGAAACCTCTGCTCGCGTGGGCCGTGAATTTTCTATCATGGACTCTAGCATTTGAGTCGCAACGATCACCGGCTTAGCGTGTTCAGCCCCGTAACGTAATATTTTCTGTTGCACAACCGGAACCTCTGTCAGCGGAATTTCAACGCCTAAATCCCCTCGCGCAACCATGACACCATCGGCGGCCTGTATAATTTCTTGTAGATTTTTCACCGCCTGCTTACGCTCAATTTTGGCGATGATTTCAACCCCTTTTCCACCTTCCTTACGAATCAATTCACGCAACCGGTTCACATCTTTCGCCGATCCGACAAAAGATAACGCCACCAAGTCCACCCCTTCTTGCAGACCAAACTTAAGGTCGGCCTTATCTTTAGTCGTTATCGGATTCACGCTGATGCAAGCATCTGGCAAATTCAACCCTTTATGGTTCGACAGCTTGCCCCCGACTAACATTTTAACCGTCACCTTGAGGCCAGAAATGCTTTTCACGACACCACTCAAATTTCCATCATCCAGATAAATCCGGTTGCCAACCCCCACCTCTTTATGAAAATTTGAGTACTGAACAGGAATCAAATCTACCGTGCCCATCTTTTTTTCGGTGGTAAAAACAATGATTTGGCCACGCTTTATATTAATAGAACCGTGCTCAAATTTTCCCACACGAATTTTGGGGCCTTGCAGGTCAAGAAGAATGCCTATGAAAGTATGACACTCCTTTTCTACCTCACGAATCCATTGAATCCACTGGCGAACCGTTTCATGCTCACCATGAGAAAGGTTGAGCCGGAAAATATTAACTCCTTTTTTTACCAAATTGCGGATAACCGTTTTACTGCCGCTGGCAGGCCCTAACGTAGCGACAATTTTCGTCAATCTAGTCATAAGCTCTCCTTGTTCTTCTCAAGAAAACCAGACGGGTCTCTGGGAATTTTTCTGAAAGGCATCATCAACAAATTTTTAAAAGATACTTCCTCACTGGTTCGAAACGAATTGACCCCAATGATAATGCGCTCTTGAGTCTTCAGCGCGTCATGAATATAGGTGCCTAAAAAACGGTCCCAAATAGATAGATTAAAACCAAAGTTGGAGTTGGTTTCTCTTTTTTCGATAGAGTGGTGGATGCGATGCATATCTGGGGTTACAATCACGTATCGCAACAGACGATCCAAACTCTCTGGCAATGCGATATTAGAATGAGAAAATTGAGCCATCCCATTGAGAATCGCTTCAAAGATCAAAACCGTCATTGGCGAAGGACCGAGAGCAAAAACCAGCCCTATTTTAAATAGCATGGACCCCATAATCTCTATAGGGTGAAAGCGCAACCCGGATGAGACATCCAGATCAAGATCAGAGTGGTGAACGATATGAAACCGCCAAAAAAAAGGAATTCGGTGCAATACCACATGCTGAATATAAATCATCAAATCGAGAATGATGATGCACAGGAAAATTTCCAGACCTTCTGGCCATTGTAGGTAGTTGAAAAGGCCCCAGCCTCTTTCTTCAGAAAATTGAGCCGCACCCACCGCCGCCGCACCAAAAAATAGGCGTACGACCAGAATATCAATCCCCGTTAAGGCAAAATTTATTTTTAGACGGCGGGTTTTGCAATCAACAGTAGGGTGACGTTGAATGATAGACTCCAACCCCAGCATCAATAAAAATACAGCTATAAAAATCGCAAACCGAATCTGATTGGCATCCATAGGTTTTACGGGGCTGGCTAAAAAAGGAGACGTAGTGATTCTTAGTTTTCCAATTAAAACACACGGTTAACAAAGAATCTCTATAAATATACCCTTTTGAGGCAGTGAAAGAAACTCGTTTAAATATAGGTATTAGTCTTCGTTAGGCTCTTTTGCCTCCGATGCCGCGAGTTTTTCTTTTTCCATTTTAAAATTTTTCATACGCGCATGTGAATTACGCCGCATGATCACGATGCAAGCTTCAGCCATCAGGCCAAGAAACCAGAAGGCGGTGAAAAATATCACCCACATGAAGACCAGATTAAACCAATACTGATTCGGCGTAAAATCAGTTGAAATATGAGCCAGCGAGCGAATCCTTTCCTGCTCAACTGTTGAAGTCATTACATAGCTCTTGTAAAAAGGGTGCTTGTTTTTATAGGCAAAGGCGATTTGTTCATTTCGATCCATATTAAGAAACGTCATCACTTCACGATTTTTTTCTTTAAAAAATACCCGCATTCGCACCACTTCCGGCGAGTCCGGCGGGGTGGTCTGGTAATACCATATTGCGATCGCGCTGGTCAGGAAAATGGAAACCCATAGGGAAATTCGGCTGATCAACTTCTCTTTACTATCTTCAATTTCTTCCAATATTGGTTTTTCTTCTTGCATGGAACCCCTTTATACTAAATCCTGTTTTATCCTGATAAACATACCAGACCCGTAAATCGAATTCCAGTTGCAGATTGATACACGGGTCTTTAGTATGATTTCTGCATCGCCCACCCTAAGCTTTCAGTCAGGAATTTTTCATGCAAACCAGAAAAACAGTCGGTTATTGGCGCCTGTTACGCCAGAACTCCGCATTCCGCAACCTGTGGTACGGACAAGTGGTTTCTGAACTGGGTGATTGGCTAAATAGCATTGCTATTTATGCGCTGATCCTTAAACTCAGCGATTCTGGAATGGCCATGGCGGGAGCCATGATGGCAAAGCTTCTACCCATTGTTCTGGTCAGCCCGATAGCCGGAGTCATCGTAGATCGGGTCAGCCGCAAAGCGGTGATGATTGCCAGCGATCTGTTGCGGTGTATTGTGGTACTTGGGTTTCTTCTGGTCGAAGACCAAAACAGCTTATGGCTCGTTTATGCCTTGGTCATCATTGAGATTTCGCTGTCAGGCTTTTTTGAACCTGCCCGAAGTGCCATCATTCCATCGCTCGTCCCCAAAAAAGACTTGGTTACGGCCAATGCTCTGAGCGGTTCAACCTGGTCAGTCATGCTCGCCTTTGGTGCCGCCCTTGGGGGAGTCATCGTGCACTTATTCGGAATCAAAACGGCCTTCATACTCGATGCGGGCACATTTATCGTTTCAGCTTGGTTTCTTTCCAGAATTCCCGGTCCAAAACAGTCTGCAAAACTAACTTCCTCAAAAAGAACCGGTTTTCAGGA
Organism: Nitrospina sp.; assembly: GCA_018702695.1. Lineage (GTDB taxonomy): Bacteria > Nitrospinota > Nitrospinia > Nitrospinales > VA-1 > LS-NOB. Next base: position 4,438 of record JABIYR010000150.1, read on the forward strand.
TCTGATTGATGCCATCCGCTATTTGATAGGTGCACCTAGGGTGCTGGCATTATCCTTATTAAAAGCCGGGTTGGCCGTGGCAGGAGGCATCATGACATTGATCCCTTTAATGTCGAACCAAATCTTGTCCGTTTCTATTTCATTAGGCATCGGCATCCTCTACTCAGCACGTGGCTTCGGTGCCGCTCTGGGGCCTCTGTTGGTCAAACGAATCTTTGGAGAAACCGCATCGGTTTTACAATGGGCCATTGCCGGAGCATTTTTTCTTAAAGCTTTGTCGTACCTGTTCATTGCCAATGCTCACAGTATCTGGACACTTTCATTGGGGGTTGCCTTTGCCACCCTGTTCGGTTCAATCGTCTGGGTTTTTAGTTCAGCCTTAATACACCTTTCGGCTCCAGACCCTTACTTGGGACGTATTTTCAGCTTCGAGCTTGCGCTATTAACATTGGTTATGGGGCTTAGTAACTGGGGTGTGGGCTATGCTTCCGACGAGTGGGGCATGAATGTCAAGCAGATCTCATTATGGATGGCAGGGTTGGTTGTTATTCCGGGGATACTATGGTCCGGGTTCTTGCTTTTTACGCGCAACAACCTTGAGCAGCGGGAATGTATCAGCACATCGATATACCCCGTTGATCCCAGTGGGTTCAACCCCGGCCCTACCACCGGAGAGCCTAATAACAAGGCTCAACGCGAAGTGAAATAATCAGCCACCGACTTTCCTATATCAAAATGGCTGATGATTTGGCCTGAGTCTTCTTGCATTTTAGCCCACTGATAAGCCTCTTGAACCGCCGCATCCTGCCCTAAAGCATGCAGAACCCCGACAGAGATAAAACACGTCGCCAAATCAGCAGACTGAGAAAATTGAGTGATTCGAGCCATCATCTCTGACATGCTCTGCTCATCAAGGCTTCGATACGTCGCCACCAAGCTCTGAATATTCTCTTCCCCATAGGTATTGCTGTAGGTGGCACCTATTGCCGGCTCCTGATACAGGTGCAAGATTTTTTCTTCCAAGAAATTATCCACTCACGATCTCTCTTTTATCAAAGCTAATCTCGTTTTACCCAGAACTCTTCAAATTCTGCTTGATAAGATAATTTCGTCAAATCCTCCATACGATCCAGAAAAACCTTGCCCTGCAAGTGGTCAATCTCATGTTGCAATACCACCGCCTCAAAGCCTGTGACCTGCTTTTCAATCTTCTTTCCGTATCGATCATAAGCCTTGAGTCTTACCGATGCAGATCTGGGCACAAGCCCTCTGAAATCAATGAGACTCAAGCAACTTTCCCACCCCTGGACCCTCTCTTCGCTAAGCTCTGACAACACGGGGTTGATCAAAGCTGTCACAGGGATGGGAGTCTCCTCCGGATACCTCTCATTATCATCATACTCTAAGACGACCACTTGTATGGAGCGATTGACCTGAGGGGCGGCCAAGCCAACACCATCTTCTTCGCGCATGGTGTCAATCATATCATCGATAAAACCTTGAAGTTCACCCTTGGGATCGGTCAACTCTTGCAAATCGACTTCTTTGGCAACCTGTCTCAATACAGGGTTGCCCAGTTTAGTAACTTTCAGCACAGCCATGTTCGACCTCTAAGTGTTTGTTTGCTATCGCTAAAAAACAAATCCATATTAAAACCTGAGAAACTCTCTTGCAAACTATACTTAAATCTCATTTATTTTTCACTCAAATAAAAATAAATGCGGAGCCACAATCTCTTTAATTTATCGAATCTTATTTTATCCTATTCAGGATGAAGAGGTCGCATCCCCCCTTAAATAAGGGGTATAAATAAGTTAGAGCCTATTTTTTGTTTGACATTTGAGGCATAGTTCTTAATAATGCACGAGCCTAATAATGCTGATTTGAGAGGAGGAGACAAACCTTGACTAAAGACGAATTAATAAATGCAGTGATCAAAACTTGTAAAGACGATGGACTGACCAAGAGATTGGCTGGAGACGTAATCGATGCCGCCTTCGATGCGATTTCTAAATCTATTAAAAAAGAAAAGCGCTTCGCCTATCCAAGCTTTGGAACCTTTACGGTTAGAAACCGCAAAGCAAGAAAAGGCCGAAACCCTCAGACAGGTGAGGAAATCAAAATTAAGGCCAGCAAAACAGTTGGCTTTAAACCTGCGCCTACTTTGAAAAACTCTCTATAGTTTTTCGCAAGAAATTTAAAACCGCCCACTGAGAAGTGGGCGGTTTTTTTGTATCCTCCAAAGCTTATCTACGGGGAAACCAGCTTGCCAGCATAACCTGACTGCTCAAGTTTTCGAAGCATCCATGTCGTGTTAACGGCCTTCTTATAAGCCCCCACTAGCACACGATAATGAACTCCCGCCGACTCATCATAAGAAACCAGAAGCAGACCCGAAAACCCCGATTTCCGTAAAGACACCAATAACGCCCTTGCTTCTGTTAAAGTTGCCACCTCCCCCACTTGCAAAGCAAAGGGGTAAGGGATTGCCGTTGCGTAGAGGCCAAATTTTCTTTTTTTCAATATTTCCACCATTCTTTCAGCCTGCTCCCAATTTGCAAACCTTCCAAGATACACGCGATAAAACCCGGTTTCTTTTGAGATTTTTACAGGGACCCAATAAGCATCAAACCCACCTTCGCGCAATCGGTTGACAAAATTAATGGCTGTCACTTGATCATCATGACTGGCAACGTGGACAATATAAGAAAGGGCTATCATTTTCTTGCCATCATTTTGTTCTTCTAGCCCCTTTAAAGGATGCGGCATAGAACGAGAAGGGGGTTCGTACAAGGTCTCTTTGTATACCTTCCAGGCAGACTGAGGTCGACGCCATTCTAGTTCTTTCAGACCCTTGACCGGGACATTGTTAGAAGAGAAGTCTTGCTCAAAAAATATCAGCGGCTCTCCCTCTTTCAATGCCAATATTTTGGATGAAGTGATAAGGTGTGGAGTCGGGTACAGGGAGAAAAATCTTTCTTTTTTGAGCCGCGATGAATTCGCATTTTCCAAAGGCTGGTAAAATCCCAAATGCCTCTCGACATCCATCTTAACCCAGGTAGATTGCCATGCCTTGACCTGTTCAAATAGGTCGGCTATGCCCTCTAGGTTTTCCACAGGGAGAGGTATTTCAACAAGAGTTTTGTCTACAACTTGCGGCGGAACCCGAGTTGCATTTATTGCAAGATCCCACTCCACCTGCTGACTTCTTAAAATGTTTCGAGCGGCACCCAAGTCAATCTTTGCTAGATGGTATTCCAGTTTTTGTAAGTCGACGCTTACCCCTTCCCGAATGCCATTGATATTGCCAAAAATAAATTTATCTATATTTCCCATCCAAATCGCCACTGCGACCTGAGATAAGCTGTAATTCTTGATATTGAGTTTTCGAGAAATTAAAAATATCCCCTCCCCCTTTTTCAAAGCATAGTTCTCGCTTAATAGAATTCTGTCTGGTCTATTATGGGAATCGGTTTTTTGTTCCGACGAAGGGGCTTTGGGTTGGGAGCCAGAAACGGGAATGCTTTCTGCCCTCACAAAATCTTTTTGGAAGGGCGTCGCCTCTACCACCCGGGGATAGGCCCAAATAGCCCCCGACAAACGTCTTCTATTGAGGGCTCGGTAGTTGTAAGGAACAGGAGTACGAGGGTGAACCTTGAAATCTGTTTTCAATTCGATATCAGGAGAGGGAGGCACGGGGTTTCTGACATGACTTCCTGCCCCCTCTAATATACCTGTCAGCTCCTCGACAACCGGCTTTAATTCTACAGGCGGTAAAACCGTTATTTCACTCAACAAGGGCTCTTGCTCAATCGTATTATGCTGGGGCTTTGGAGTCTTTGTTTTTCCCTGCCCCAAGTTCAATGATAGGCCTTGCCGAAAATCAACGATTACCAAAAAATTTTCCAGCAGGGTTCCACCATTATGAGTGGCACGTACAACGAAGTTGAAAGAAGGAAAAAATAACGGGTTGTCAGAATAAATTTGAACTGTTTTTTTCAACCCTCCGCTAGCTACGGCAGGGTTTATCAACAGGGCATTGGTGATATCCTGCCTATCGACTCCTAGCTTGCGATAGTCATCCGCATCACCCAGAACTACTTTTGCAGGCCCCTCAGTATCTAAATGAATGTCAAAAGAGGCATCAAATTTTTCCCCAAACTTACTTTTGACCTGCAGGGCATCGATGGAAAAGGCCGAAACATCACAAGTTCCCACCAAGATCCAAAAAACTCCAGCCAGTAAAACCCTATGTTTAGAAAAAAGCTTCACCTCAACATCCCATTCTTTCTAGCGGACAAGCCCAGTACATAGAAACAAGCATTCAGAATTCCCTCTGAGTGTTCTCTTGGAACTTAGGTTGCAAACCTGTAGTTGGATTTTAAATTTTTAATACGGGAAGTCTGAAACTTTTTATGAGAGAGCCATCAACCGTTGCGCCTTCGACTCAGTTCTTTTTTTTCAAACTTCCTGAACTTTCCTCGATTCGCATCATCCGGCATCCGGGTTTTGCGTTCATGCTGATTATGCATCCAGTTTTTTTCAATATAATGGCAGGATCGACATTCTCTAGCTTTTTTAAAAACTGGACGAGCATAAAGATTCCTGACCTTCGATACATGCAGGGGTGGATCAAAATCTTTATGAATGTGGCAACTTTGACAATACTCGCCGATTATTTTATTGGCTTTTCCTGGGCGAAATTTGCCTTTAAATGCCTGTTCAACTTCAATCGTTGAACATCCAGACACGGAAACAAGAAACAAAACACCAAAAAAAACCCGTGTTATAAAAACTTTAGTTTTCCCAGAAAAATCATTTCCAAAAGAACCTACGACTTCCTTCATATTATACATAAGACATACAATCAAGAGTTGTTGCCATCGCCCAGCATTAAGCTTGGGGTGGCTCTAGATGGGCTGGAAACGGATTTTTCTGTAATTTTTAAGAACTTTTGTGGAATAACGCTGAGGAAGATGGCCTTTTCTCAAAAATCGGCTCAGCCGCGTTGGCCCCTGATTATAGGCCTCTAAGGCAAGAGTTAAGTCCCCAAAACGAGAAACCAGCTTATTCAGGTAGTAGGCCCCCAAAGCTATATTTTTCCTTGGGTCATACAAAGTGGGGGTTCCCTTCCATTTCAACTGAGTTTCAGATGCCAAGGCAATGGCTGTAGCGGGTTTTAATTGCATCAGGCCGTGAGCATTTCTATTGGATCGCGCCCAATTATTAAAAGAGCTTTCAGTAATAATCAAAGCGGTCAGAAAAAGCGGGTCGTATCCATATTTTTTACTTTCCATCAAAATCCATTCTGGAATTTGCACAGACCTGTTTTCATCTAGTCCCGTTTTGTAACCAGCTATCACTAGGCGAATTTTTTCCCGAATCTGGCTTTCGTATGCGCGCTCATTTTGTAACCGGTTTTCTTTTGCTTTATTGAACACCTCCTCCTCAATCTGCCCCACTGCTGAAAAGAAAGGTGATAATCCACTAACGTATTGAGGCGTTTTGCCCGTAAAGAACCCTGTAAACGCCAAGACGAAAAGAATCGGAACTATATTCTGCTTCGTTTTAAAAAAGGTCATATTCCTCTAACGGTTCAAAGGTTGGAAAAGTAAACAAATTTAATTTGAAAATGTGGGTAATTCGTAAAGAGAAGAAAGGCAGAAAAGCCTTATTTAGACAGATTTTACAACCCGGGTTATTACAACCCTCTTCCTGATTATATTAAAGTGGTTCGGCCTTGTCAATTATGCATCTGTACAAGCTGTGTGGCCAAATATCTTACTCAGGATTAAGCATTTACTTTTTACTGTATAAAAAATATAATATCGATATAAATACTTGTTTTTTATTGCGTTATGAAAATATCCTGCCCAGATTGCCAATCCAGCTATGATGTCGATCTCCCCGATTTAACAGAAAAAGGGGCTCAGGTTAAATGTGTCAATTGCCAAAGCAGTTTTTTGGTTACGCCAGAGAAAAGCCCGGTTGTCTCTTTAGACGCTTCGCTACCTGAGGATTCTGACTTGGTTGATGATCAAAAACCCGAAAAACCGACGCAGGACGAAGACAATCTTGACGACATGTTGGACCAGTTGATTGATGAAGAGTTTGAAAGCAGTGAGGAAGACCCTGCTGACCCTGAACTCGACAATATGCTCGATGACCTCATCAGCGGTGATAACGAAACCTCCACCGAGGACGATTCAGAAACTC
>JABIYR010000075.1 GCA_018702695.1 Nitrospina sp.
GCACCTGTTTCCACTTTTACTGATTATTGTATTGGGGACTCTGGGGTTTTGTGCGCTGGGAACTTTATTATCTTCTTTGGCTTCAAATCTTAAATCGCGCGAAATCATGTTACCGATATTGCTCTATCCCCTCTTAGTGCCCATTGTCATTGCAGTGGTTAGAATGACAGGCTTGGTCTTGAGCGGGGAACCTTTATCGGAAATGATGAATTGGATTGGTTTGACGGCTTGCTTTGATATCATTTATATTGGTGTCTCCATTATGACCATAGACCATATTCTGGAGGAGTGACAGAATGGATAATTTAGGATTTTTATTTGCGGCCAATGCATTTGTATGGGGCGGCATTATTTTTTATGTGCACACACTAAAACAACGCAGTCGTGCTCTGGAAAAAGATTTAGAGATATTGAAAGAAACTTTGAGTAAGGAAGGGTAATGAACGATTCCGATACGGTAGAAGAACAGGAAGAAAGTTCTATTCTGGTTTGGTTGACGGGTTTAACCTTTCTTGCGGCGATGGTTGCGGTCTTTATATACGTGCCCACTGAGCGAACAGAGGGAGTGATCCAACGGATCATGTATTTTCATATCCCTTGCGCCTGGCTTTCATTTTTTGCGTTCTTTGTGGTATTTATTTGCTCGATTCTGTTTCTCTGGAAAAAAGACAGGGAGTGGGACATTTATGCCCACGCTTCGGCGGGAATCGGTGTTGTTTTTTGCTCTTTGGTTTTGATCACTGGGCCAATTTGGGCAAGGCCAATTTGGGGCGCTTGGTGGGTGTGGGATGCACGCCTTACCTCCACGCTGATACTTTGGATTATCTATGTGTCTTACCTCATGCTTCGCTCACAGAGCGATGCGGGTTCGATGCGGGCTCGATATGCCGCCGTGCTGGGCATTGTTGGGTTTTTGGATATTCCCTTGATTCATTTTTCCGTACTCTGGTGGCGGTCGTTCCACCCACAACCTAAAGTTATTTCCAGCGAAGGGATTGGCAAGGGAATGGAAACGGGGATGCTGGCAACATTGGGCATCTCTCTTTGTGCATTCACCCTGCTTTATTTCCTCTTAATGGGTGTGCGAGTGCGGCAAGAAAAATTAAAAGATGAAGTTGACCGCCTTAAAAGAGAAACGCTTTATTCGTCCTAAAAATATAATTCTGGGCCTGCTGATCCTCGTGGCCCTGACTCTTCTTGTACTCCGTTCTCAGAACCCCAGTCGGGGTAATGAAAAATTGGAAAACAACTTCAATCAGGTTAAGCCCGAAGTGGGCTATCTGGCTCCCTCCTTAACTTTAAGAAATCTGAAAGGCAATATAGAGGGATTTGACGATCATCGCGGCAAAGTGATTGTTGTCAATTTCTGGGCCACTTGGTGCGCACCCTGTGTTAGAGAAATGCCCAGTTTCGAAGCTTTGTATCGACGTTATCGCTCACAAGGGTTGACGCTTCTTGCCGTCAGCCTCGATAAGGGTAACTCTGCCAAAGTTCAGGACTTCGTAGATAAATATAAATTATCTTTTCCTGTCTTGCTGGACAGCGAGGGGATTGCCGAAAAACTTTATCCCTCTCACACCATTCCCTTCACCTATGTCATAGATAAGCAGGGCCGGGTTGCCGCCCGTGTTGACGGCGCGAAAGATTGGAACTCGCCTGAAACGTTTAAAGCCGTGGAATATCTTTTACAACAATGAGGAACATAAGTAATGATCAATGATGAGAAAGCTAAGTCGGCCAATGAAAGCTTTTATGAAGCCTTTAACAAAAGAGATATTGAAGCGATGCAACAGGTATGGGGAGAAGGGGGGAAGGAAACTTGTGTTCACCCCGGCTGGCCACCGCTCATCGGGTTCGATGCCATCTTGAATAGTTGGGCTGGCATTTTTGAAAATTCAGGGAATATGGACATCCGCATTTCTGATGTGAGGGTCGTGGCGTCTGCAGACTTGGCTTGGGTTTCTTGCACAGAAAAACTATTTACCATTGCCGAAAGTGGAGTTCTCGTGTCGCAAGTGTGTGCCACAAATTTATTCGGCGTTGAAGGGGATGTCTGGAAAATGATCATGCATCATGCCTCACCTTTTCCTGCTAATGAAGAAACGGGAGATGTCTCAAAAAATTAAAACTCTAAACTCAAAGCCGATGATCATGACTTCAACAAGCAGGCGACCTGATGACCGGGAGCGATTTCTTTGAGCACGGGTTCTTGCTCTTCACAACGTTTTTCCTTGATGGGGCAACGATTGAGAAAGGCGCACCCTTTTCTTTGCGGTGCTAGCATTGAGATGTCGCCCTTGAGAGTTATTTTTTGTTTGTCCCGCCCTGACTCCAAATTGGGGATGGCATTGAGTAGGGCCTGAGTATAGGGGTGTTGGGGAGAATTGTAGATTTGCTCGTTGTCCGCAAACTCAATGATTTTTCCTAAATACATCACCGCAACGCGGTCACAGAAATATTCGACCACGCCCAAATCATGCGAAATAAACAGGTAAGACATATTCAGCCGCTCTTTTAAATCGAGTAGTAGGTTGATAACCTGAGCGCGTATCGAAACATCCAGAGCGGATACGGGTTCATCGGCCACAATCAGCTTTGGGCTTAAAGCGATAGCCCGAGCAATGCCCACACGTTGTAACTGACCTCCGCTTAATTCATGCGGATAGCTATTGAAGTGGCCGGGTGTTAGGCCCACCTGTTTTAGCAGATGCTTGGCTTTTTCTGTGTTCTCTTTATTATCTTTGAACCCATGAATTTCAAAAGGCTCTTGCAGAATCTTGCCGATGCGTCGCCCCGGATTGACGGAGGAATAAGGGTCTTGAAAAATAATCTGCATTTCACTTCTAAGAGTCCTCATCTCAGCTTCTTTGAGGTCGAACAGCTGGGTTCCGCAAAAACTCACTTGCCCTGAAGTGGGTTCAAGTAGGCGAAGCAGAGTTCGCGCCGCAGTAGATTTACCACAACCGCTCTCCCCCACAAGCCCCAGCGTTTCGCCTTTAAGAAGGGTGAAAGAAATGCCATCCACGGCACGAACGGGGGCAGGCGTGGTCTGCAAAAATTTTTTAGATGGTTGAAAATGTTTTTTAAGATCCTGAACGACCAATAATTTTTCAGTATTCATAATGATTCAGGCTCAAGGTGACAACTCGTGTATCTCTCAGGTTCTACCTGACTCAGTTCAGGAGCCTGACTTTTACATTGATCCATGACGGAGGGGCAACGAGGGTGAAACGGACAGCCTGATGGCCGCTGGTCGAGACTGGGAACATTGCCAGATATTTCTTCCAGCCTTGAACCGGGTTGATCTCGGGCGCCTAATTTGGGAATGGAAGCGATGAGCCCTTTGGTGTAGGGATGATAGGGTTTCTGCAGTAGTGCTTGAGCCGGGCCTGATTCGATGATTTCTCCGGCATACATGACGATCACCCTTTGGGCAATTTCTGCCACCACTCCCAAATCATGAGTGATAAAGAGGATGGACATTCCGGTTTCTTTTTTTAAGCTATGGAGAAGGTCGAGAATTTGGGACTGAATGAGAACATCGAGGGCGGTGGTGGGTTCATCGGCAATGAGAACTCTGGGTTTGCATGCCAAGGCCATAGCAATCATAACTCGTTGTCGCATTCCACCACTGAGTTGATGCGGGTAATGAGTCAGTTTTTCTTTTGGAGCGGGAAGCTCTACCCGGCTCAACAATTCGGCTGATTTCTTCCGCGCTTCTTGCCGGTTCATGTTGGTGTGGCGCAGAAGCGTTTCAATTATTTGTTCTCCCACTGTCAAGACCGGGTTGAGAGAGGTCATGGGGTCTTGAAAGATCATGGATATGGCGTTTCCACGTAAGTCTTGAAATTGTTTGGAGCTTAAAGACAGCAGATCTTGGCCGGCAAAAAGGATTTTTCCGCTTATTATTTCTGCCGGAGGTTCAGGCAACAGCCGAAGAATTGAAAGGGCGCTGACGGTCTTGCCACAACCGGATTCGCCTACCAGTGCCAGCGTTTCCCCCGAGTTTATATGGAAGCTGATGCCGTTGACAGCGGTCAGCTTTCCCTTGGGAGTTGAAAATGAAACTTTCAGGTTTTGAATTTCCAGTTCGGGGGAGGGCATACGGTTTCTTGAATCAAAAGTTATAAAACACTTGGGGCATAAATTTTATTTTAACTTCGATGCTATAATAAATCATTTATAAGCATAATGCGTAGCTCTCGGTGTTTTAATTGTTTTTTGTTAAAAACCTATGAACCCCTTCACAAAAATACTCGTGGTTGAGGATGACTCTACCTCCTCAAAACTTTTGACGTATCATCTCAGGGTGATGGGATACAGAAATATAACAGAGGTCAAAGACGGAAGTTTGGCTCTGGAACAGATGCATAAGGAAAAACCTGATTTGGTGATTGCAGACTGGCATATGCCAAATTTAAATGGTCTCGATCTTTTTAAAGCCATTCGAGAGGTAGCGTTGTGGCAGGACATTCTCTTTTTGATGGTCACCGTTGAGAAAGACCATAATAAGGTGCAGGAAGCAATTCAGGCTGGAGTCCGGGATTATATTGTCAAACCCCTTAATGTCGAAAATATTAAGCGAAAGATGGATGAGTTATTGAATCCGAATTCTGATTGAATGGAGGGTTAAAAAAAAGGCGACCCGCAGGTCGCCTTTTTATGAGCCGAACAGCTGGCTATTTAGATTTTTCAAGGCATTCTTTTTCTAGTTCCCCGCTTACAATCAGGTTGCATTTTTTAGGCTCTCCCAGAACCACGGCATAGCAAAATGCCTGACTATCCCGATTTAGAATCAGAGTGCAGTAATAAGTGCTGTGATCTTTATGTTTGTATCGGCTTTCTGGGTTTTTGATTGGGCTTACGGCGAGACATAAGTTTCGCTTATCTTGTTCGGAAAGTTTTCCTGTCGGGCTGGCCGCAGTCGAAAAAACTCCGACTCTCGCCATCTCTTCGGTCGGTCCTTTTCCGTCAATGACGTTCACTGAGCTTATTCCGGGTCGCCCTTTTCGAACTTCCTGAGATATTTCATCACACGCTTTTGTATTGGCTTCTTCAGCCGCGATGTAAGACGGGGCTGTAATGAAAAAAGCGAATGATACGATTAACCCTCCAAAGGTTCTGCTAATACTCATTTCAGTATTCCTCCCAAATGATCTGTTTTTTAATGATGTGTCGCATTAAAATAAATCACGCAATATATGTAGAGGATACCCTATTTATGGAGAAAAACCACGCACTGTATTCAAAGTATTGCAAATAGATACACAATGAATAACGAGTGCTCAATGGGTGAGAAAAGAAGCCTTTCAGGCTTCAAATGGCCGCTTATGTGGGATTTACTTTTTTGTTTTTTCTGATAACTTCTTGTAAATGGTTTCGATCACCACTTTTAAGGCAGTGAGAACCATTAAACCTAATATAACGATTAAAAATATTTCATTCATAGGGCTATCTTTCGTGGCTAAATGCAGCGTGAATTGGACTTTCGGAATGTGTATTTGGAGCTGGGAATTTTGATTGTATTGATTACCTAAGATTATACTCTTAAAAATGTTACATTTGTGTCAATCTTTCTTAAATATTGAGGTATCCCATATCCAAATATTGGATATTTTGATTCATATGGGTTGGGTGGAGCGCAGGTCTACTTGGAAGTTATTTTTATTTTTCGCATTTAAATGCCGAAAACTTGTTTATACTAGCCAGCTTTACTAAACCTAAGTATGTTTGAATCAAGCCTTTTGTAGGTATTTTCGAAAGAAATTATGCGAATTTTTAGTTGGAATGTTAATGGATTACGGGCAGTCGTCAAAAAGGGTTTTTTTGACTGGTTGAACACAGAGTCTCCCGATGTGGTGTGTTTGCAGGAGATTAAAGCTCGGACTGAGGATCTGGATGAAACCATACTCAATCCTGAAGGCTATCATGCCTATTGGAACCCGGCTGTGCGGAAGGGCTATAGCGGGGTTGCAGTTTATAGCAAAAAAGAACCTAAGTCGGTTCACTTAGGCATAGGCATTGAGCATTTTGATATAGAAGGGCGGGTTATTCGCCTCGAATTTGAAGACTTTGACCTTTTAAATGTGTACTTCCCCAATGGCACCAGTGGCTCTGAAAGATTGGAATATAAAATGGCATTTTATGATGCCTTTTTGGATCATTGTGAGCAATTGCGGGCTGAAGGCAAAGAGCTGGTGATTACAGGAGATGTGAACACCGCTCACAAGGCGATTGACCTGAAAAACCCAAAATCCAATGCCAAAAATTCGGGCTTTTTGCCGGAAGAGAGAGCTTGGGTAGACAGTTTTGTATCGCATGGGTACATAGACAGCTTCAGGGAATTTCATCCAGAGCCTGAGCAGTATACGTGGTGGAGTTACCGCTTTAACGTGCGGGCCAAAAATGTAGGTTGGCGCATTGATTATTTTTTCATCACCGAAAAACTCATGGCAAAGGTCAAAGACTCATTCATCTGTCCTCTTGTCATGGGGTCCGACCATTGCCCTCTCGGGATAGATATCAAGGCCAAATAACTGAGAAACACACTGGAACGTTTCGTGATTGCTAGCATCTAAATAGTTGTCATCTAAAGATACAGGGAAACCCCTGTCATCGATATACATCATTTTGAATTTGAATTAGATTGGGGATTTTATGGGATTTGAGCTTGACCAAAGCTATAGCGGATTTACGTTGACCCAAAAAGAGGACATTGCTGAGCTAAAATCTTTGGGCCTCTTTTTTAAGCATGATATAACCGGCGCTGAATTATTGGTTTTGGAAAATGATGATGACAACAAAGTGTTCAGCGCGACCTTTAGAACTCCTCCTGAAAACGATACCGGAATCGCTCATATCCTTGAGCATAGTGTTTTATGCGGTTCTAAAAATTTTCCGGTTAAAGAGCCTTTTGTAGAGTTGATGAAGGGAAGTTTACAGACCTTTCTCAATGCCATGACCTTTCCCGACAAGACCATGTACCCGGTTGCAAGTCGGAACCGGAAAGATTTTCGCAATCTCATGAATGTCTATTTGGATGCGGTTTTTTATCCGAATATTACAGAGGATACCTTCAAGCAGGAAGGTTGGCATTATGAGCTGAACAATATTGAAGATAAGATTATTTATAAGGGAGTGGTGCTCAATGAGATGAAGGGAGTATTTTCAGACCCGGAAAGTTGTATTGACCGCCAGCTAGCGCATTCTCTGTTCCCTTCTACCCCCTATGGATTTGAGTCAGGAGGGGACCCTAAAAACATTCCTGACCTGACTTATTCGGAGTTCAAACAATTTCATGAAAAGCATTACCACCCTTCAAACAGTCGATTATTTTTATATGGAGATGGTGACACCGAAAGCTATTTGAAATTTTTGCACGAAAAATATTTGCAGGATTTTGTACACATGGATATCAACACTTCCATCCCTCATCAGAGATCTTTCAGAAAGCCAAAAAGAAAAACTCTCAGCTATCCCATATCCAGCCAGGAGTCGTTAGAGAAAAAAACCTTTGTTCTGCTAGGCTACAAGCTAGATAAGGCTGTCAATCATGAGCATTGTCTCGGGTTCAGTATCTTGAGCCATCTCCTATTGGGTTCTTCTGCATCCCCGCTAAGAAAAGCACTCATCACTTCAGAGCTGGGCAGTGAAGTGATAGGCGGAGGCTTTGATGAAAACCGGGCCGATACTGTATTTGCTGTAGGGATGAAGGGAACCGAGCCTGAGCATGAAACGGAAATCCTCGATCTCATTAATTCCACGTTACGTGACTTGGTAGAAAACGGGATAGAGGAAGACATGATTCGCTCAGCGGTCAACTCCATCGACTTCCGGCTTCGAGAAGCTAATTTTGGCGGTTTTCCGAAAGGCATTGTCTATAACATTCAAGCCTTGGGTTCCTGGCTGTATGATAAAAATCCTTTTACCCATCTCCGGTTTGAGAAGGTAATGAAGAAAATTAAAAAACAGATGCACTCAGGCTATTTCGAAGATTTAATTCGCCGTTACCTGATAGATAACACGCATCATAGCATTCTGGTCGCAACCCCCAAGCCTGGGCTGGGTAAAAAAATGGAAGCCAAGGAAAGAAAAATTTTGCAAACCGTCAAAGACAAACTCACAGACGATGAGAGAGTGGCGTTGATTGCAGAAACGCAAAAATTACAAGCGTTACAATTGGCTCCCGATTCACCCGAGGCGTTGTCCACATTGCCCTCTTTAGAAATTCAGGATGTCCCTAAAGAAATAGAAAAATACCCGCTGGAAATAAAAAAACAGGGCGATGCCAAAATCTTGTACCACGATTTATTCACCAATGGCATTGCATACACGCAGATTGGGTTTAATACGCAATCGGTGCCGGCTGAACTGATTTCTTATATTCCTCTGCTGGGATCTTTGATGTTGGGGATGGGGACTGGAAAACACCATTATACAGAAATATCAAAATTGATCGGTATGCATACGGGTGGAATCCGCACCTCCCATTTCTCATCGGCAACCGTTCAGAATCGCCATGAAGTCCTTTCCTATATTAATTTTAGTGGCAAGGCATTGATGGAAAAGGTCGATAACCTGTTCGATCTTTTTGATGAACTGCTGTCCGATTATAATTTTGATGACCTCAAACGGTTGACTGAAATTATTCGCAGTGCCAAGTCTGATATGGAAGATTCGATTGTGCCGCATGGCAACCATTATGTGGCGGCCAGACTTCAGTCTTACCAATCCCGTCTGGGGCAGTTTGATGAACGCACCGATGGCATTACCTATTACCATTTTTTAGAGGACTTACTGGCACGTGTGGAGAAAGACCCGGTGGCGGTCGCCGGTCAGTTTCGGCAGGTTGCGGAATATGTATTTACTCAGAAGAATGCCTTATTCAACATCACCTCTAGCCAAGAAGACTATAAAAAAATAGAAAAACGTATCGCTGGAACGGTGAATGCTCTTTCGAGCAAACAATGGGATGTTGCGGATTGGCCCTTGCAAGCCGTTCCTCGCAACGAGGGTTTTTTGACTGCCAGCAATGTGCAATATGTGGGTAAAGGGGCGAACCTGTATGAAATGGGGTTCAAGCATAGCGGGCAGTTTGAAGTGCTCAAAGGCTTGTTGAGAACCGGATTCTTATGGGACAAGGTGCGTGTGCACGGAGGGGCTTATGGCAGTAGTAATTCGTTTGATTTTTTTACGGGTGACTATAGCTTACTTTCTTATCGCGATCCCAATCTGGGAGAAACCTTGGCAGTCTATGATGAAATCGCCGATTTCTTGAAGCATCTAGAACTATCTAGCGAAGAACTGACTAAAATAATCATCGGCTGTGTTGGAAAAATGGACCCACCTCTAAGTCCTGATTTAAAAGGAAAAGCCTCGATGGTCAGTCACCTAACAGGGTTTACGCATGAAATGAAACAGAAGCTTCGTGAAGAACTTCTATCGACCCAACTCGAAGATTTAAAGGGTTATGCTCCCCTGTTTGAGAAAATCAGAGATTCTGGCCATGTCTGTGCTTTGGGCAATGAAGACAAACTCAAAAAATCGAAGTCTATCTTTAAAGAATTGGTGCAAGTCTTCGAGTAACTCCTCACCCTAGCCTCCGGCTTCTCGCCAGAGGCTTAAGTTTGAGCATATCCTGCCGATAGAGTCTATAAAAGAGTCCTCTTATAGATAGGTGAGATATGAAGCTCAAGCGTAAAGAAATTCTCGATTTACTGCGATCTTTTGGAGTGAGCCCGACATCTGAACTGAAGGCTGGTTGCCGCGATTATGAAACCTATTTCAAAAAGCGACAGAAGCCGGAAGACAGACGGTTCTCAAGAAACTCCATTCGTTAGGAGTGGAGCCAGCTTAGTGGAAATTTTCTGCAGATGACAGGGTCTTATGGTTTTTGTCAAGCCTAGCGGAGTCAGTTTCCCTTATTTATCAGGCTCCATGTCATGGCAAAGGCCTTCTCCATATCAGGCAGTCGTGCTAATTCTGAGACCACCTCTAGGTATCGGATGACCCCCGCACGGTCGAGCACTATAATGGCACGTGTCAGCAGGCGATTTTCATCAATCAAAAGACCGGTCGCCTCACCAAAACCCGCATCCCGATAGTCTGATAAAAAAATGACATTGTTAATCTTGGCTTCCTTAGCGAAACGTTTTTGCGCAAAAGGCAGGTCTCGACTGATCGTTATCAGTTTAGCGACTTGATCCAACCCTTTATTTTCTTCACTTAATATATGAGTTTGTTTGTCGCAGGTGGGGGTGTCCAAAGATGGAACAACACTTACGAGAGTGACATTTCCTTTCAATGATTGTAGGTCAATGCGATTCATACCCCGATCGGGGAGACGAACGGAAGGAAGTGTCTGTCCCACTTGCAGAGTCTCTCCCCTCAGTGTCATTGGCTTGCCTCTCAGAGAGACAATGGAGTCTGCCCAGCTTGACCCGGGAAAAAACAACAGCCCAAGTAAAACGAAACCTATTCTATGAAGCATATTTAAACTCCTTTGATTAAAACTCAACCACGGTGACTCCATCGCCGCCTTCGGTTCGAGAGCCGGGCGAGAATTGTTTGCACAGCCCGGCTTTTTCTAGATAATTACGCACCATGGTT
This sequence comes from Nitrospina sp., assembly GCA_018702695.1. Lineage (GTDB taxonomy): Bacteria > Nitrospinota > Nitrospinia > Nitrospinales > VA-1 > LS-NOB. The sequence continues at coordinate 10,609 of JABIYR010000075.1, forward strand.
TTGATGACTCCCATTCCGTGTCCGTGAATGATGAGCGCACGCGACATTTTTTGTACAATAGCTCGGCTGATGAAAGCTTCTAGGATGGCTTCGGCTTCTTCCGAGTTCATGCCTCGTAAATCGCAGGATGAAGCGGCACCGCCTTCCGACTCGGTATTGATACTCAGTTCAAATTTCTTTTCGGTGGTTTTCTTTGGAGGTTTATGATGCGCGTTCCCTCGCAGAGAGCGGGCTTCGACCACGGTGGTGATATTTCCCATTTGGACACGCAGTTTTTTCTTGCCCTCGGGGGCTTCTAAAAGAGTGCCCATGGCCCCCAGGTTTACAATCAAAACGGGGTCGCCAGATTTAAGCTTTTCGGCTGGCACGGCCCACTCCTCAATATCTTCTACCTTGGCGGAAAGAGGCACATTGCTCATGGAGCGTATTTGTTTTTCGACTTTTCGAATTTTGGAGAGATCTTTATCGCCTTTAATCTCCTGAATCATTTTTTGGATTTCAGTTTTTCCTGCATGAACGACTGCCTGCAATTTTTTAGTTTTATTTTTCTGAAAATCTTTTTCTTCTGTTCGCAGTCTGTGGGTGAGAATTCTCTGCTCTCTAATTAGAGCTTCGGTATCTTCTTTCTGTTTTTTTATTTCTTCTCGTTCGCGGTTGGCTTCCAGCCGTTGGCGAGTCAAATCTTCCAATAGGTTGTCGGCACGATTCTCTTTTGACTTATACACGCTACGGGCTTTGTCTATGATGCTTTTATCCAACCCCAGTCGTTCGGCGGTATCGAGGGCGGCACTTTGTCCCGGCGCTCCAAAAATTAATCGGTAAGTGGGGCTCAGCGTATCAAAGTTAAACTCGGTGCAGGCATTGAGAAAACCCGCGTGAGTTTGAGCCATGATCTTTAAGGTGAAATAATGGGTCGAGACCAAAGTCATCACATTCTTGCTTTTAAGATCGAGTAGAATGGCTTCTGCTAAAGCGGCCCCTTCCTCAGGGTCGGTGGCAATCCCCAACTCATCAAGCAATACCAAAGAACCCATTTCTACCTGATTTAAAATATGGATGATTTTTTTCAAATGCCCGGAAAACGTTGATAGCTTTAATTGAATATTCTGGTCATCCCCGATGTCGGAATAGACCTTGGGGAAAAACGGAATGCGCGAGTGTTCTTTAACAGGAAGATAAAACCCGCATTTAACCATCAGTGAAAGTAGGCCCAATGTTTTGAGTGTCACCGTTTTGCCTCCGGTATTGGGGCCTGAAATGATCACCACTTTGACGGAGGCATCCCACTCTATGGTATTGGGAATCACCGTCTCTCCATCGAGGACCAACTCGGGGTTGCGGGCTTCTATTAATCCCATAGTGGAGTCACGATTCATGGGGCAGTGTACGGCTGACATGGTTTTAGCCAAGCGGGCTCGGGCAAAAATAAGATCCAACGAAATCAGCGTCGTCATATTTCTTTGCAAGGGCTCATGATTTTCACGAATAGTTAGCGCAAGAGCTTGCAGGATTTTTATTTTTTCTTGCTCGACTTGTAATTTGGCAATCTTGAGTTGATTATTCAGAGGGACGATAGACGTCGGTTCGATGAATAGCGTTTGCCCCGACCCAGAACTGTCATGCACGATGCCATCGACACGAGATTTGAACTCCGCACGAACTGGTATGACCAAGCGTCCTTCACGTTCCGTGATATAAGAATCTTGTAATGCCTCACGAATTCGTTCTGTCTTAAAGAGACGTTGAATGCGTTCTTCTAATTTATTTTTGGCGTTGTCCGCACTTTGAAGGGCTTGTTTTAATTCTGGGGTGGCGTTGGCTCGGATGCTCCCTTCGTCATCGATACAGTGACTCAATTCACTTAAAAACTCTTTAAGTGGATCGAGCTTTCCCAACCACACTCGCAAAAGAGGGTAGTCGGTTTTTTTGTCTCGCTCCCGGCACAGGTTTCGACATAAGCGCAAAAACTTTATCAGAGCCAGCCCTTGCCCCGGTTCGATTATTTCATGTTCTTCAGCATTCTGAAAAACAGGGCGAAGGTCTTCGAAACGATCCATGGGGAAGGATTCTAAAGAAGCCAACAAGGCAACCATTTCAGCTGTTTCAGCGAGCAGGTTTTGCGCCGCTTCAAAATTATCTTCCGGTTTGAGTCGTAGACATTGCTCCTGAGTGATCGGCGAACAAGCGTGGTTTGCCAAGGCAGAAACCACCCGTCTCCAGCCCAGGAGATCCATGGATTTTTCGATCAGAGAGGGGGCACTCATAATAACGGTTGAGTTTGGTAGGGAACGCTCTGGCTCCTGCTCGAAAAGACCGGCTTCTTGTTAGCGCGTTCCTCCGATGAGTCGCGGTGGACAAGGGTGGACTCTAGCAGAATGCTCACGCGTCCATCGTAAAGACGAGTCGGGTCTCGAAACTTTTTGTAGCCATACAAAAGTACGGATAGATCTTGAGTTACTTTATTTTTATAACTGATTTTTTTTTCTCCCGGAGCAAGTTTGTTGCCCTGAACCTGAATTCTTTGAGTGGTGACGGTGATGGGTTTCTCGAAGTCAACCGTTTCGGTGTTGAAAAATAAATCATATTCGATGACATGTTGGCCCATCACTTCAAAGTGGTTTGGGCTTTTTCGGGTGGCAAAAAGAGTCGCTATTTTCCCATCCTTTTTGATTGGGTTGGGGCTTTCTGGGCCGGGTAGTTCCAGCAAAGCTAGATTTTTACCCTCCACAAGTCGTGCCCAATGAATGGCACCCATGTGGTTTCCTTCACGAGTCATGCGCACGACCTGCGGGTTGTGTCGGCGTTTTTGTTTGCGGATCCATTCCACCATATCAGGGACTTCTGATTGGGGCAAAAAATGGCCGCCGTGAGCTTGTCCCTTTTCGCCATGTTCTCGATAGGTAACGGGGTATTTCATGTCATAAAGAATCTTGTGAACGCGACGACTGAGCTGAACCGGGAAAAAGGGATCGTGTGCACCCTGCACCATATAGATCGGGGTGTTGCGAAGGTTCACCAAAAAATGCATATAGCGGGGAGTGATGCTCCCTGCAATGGGGAGCAAGCCTGCAAACCGATCTGGGTTAAACATGCCGATCATGTAAGCCCCGATAGCACCATTGGAAAGGCCAGCAAGAAAAACTCTATCGTTATCGAGATTGTACTGTTCCTTCAATTGCTCAATGAGGTGGAGCACCATATCTTCAGCGGGCCTTGCCCACCAAGCTCCCATTGGGTAATTGGGGCATAACACGGCAAACTCATTATTCAAGCGCTTCACCCAAACCGGGAGGGTGTTGGCACCACTGCTACCCAGCCCATGCAAGACAATCAGCAGGGGAATTTTTTCATTCGGTTTGGTCGTTTCAGGTATGTAGAGAGAATAGGGGTGATCTTTCCCATTATGTTTGATCTGTAAATTATTTTGCAGTCCGACCGGGCCAGTATGAGTCTTGATTCGTTCGCGAAGGAGGGCTTTGACTGTTGCGTTGCTGACCTGAGCCGATTTCAACCGCTCCAGCACCTGACTTTCTGTTTTAGCATCGGTGGTGGAGAGAAATAAA
>JABIYR010000068.1 GCA_018702695.1 Nitrospina sp.
CTGTTCCCGGTTATTTTAGGCAAAGAGTCAGCCGCCCGAGAAAAGCCGCATCCTGATATTTTTTTAAATGCTGCCGAACAGCTCGGTTGCCCGCCTCACGAATGTTTTGTTCTCGAAGATGCATTGAAAGGACTTCAAGCCGCCAAGGAAGCCGGAATGCCTTGCATCATTTTGCGGAACCCTCTGAATAAGAATATAAATTTTGCAGGGGCCGAACTAATATTTGAGAGCCTTGAAGATTTTGTTGCGGCTTTACAACCCTGACTCTCGTCTCTGAACGGAGTTTTCAGAGCTTCTTTTTTTCCAACTCTGCTTTGAAACCGGAAAATATCTGCTGAATGGGGGGAATCAGCTTTTCCTTCAATTCATCCGGCACCCAATTAATTTTTTCCACTGGCCAGTTTTCCACATTGCGGATATCAAGACCTGCTTTCGCAAAAGGGGCCTCCAGACTTTCTTCAAATCCGTAAATCAAAGCGTTCTTAAAAACCATCTCATACAAGTCAATGATTTCTATGGAATCATGCAGGCCCGTCAAAAATTGATTCACCACCTGCTCAATAATCGGGTTGGCATGTTCCTGAAAATCTTCACTGCAAGCATTTTGCAATGTCCTGTAGATAATGATGATGTCCTGCAAAAGAAATTTGATGTCTTTCGGGTCCTTGGTGACCGGGCCTTTTTTCAGGTCAAAAAATTCTTTATATTCTTTAATGATCCTCACCGTATCGCTGATGATCGACTCTTCCCACGGCACTTGATTCCAGACGAAAAAGGCTCTCAGCCAGCTCACCGTTTCGGTGCTGTCTTCCATATGCAATGTCAGGCTGGGTTTGGCAACATTACTATGAGGAAGCGTTCCTCCCCACATTTTCAGCTTTAAGTCCAAATCCGGTGCAAAGGCCTCCGCAAATACATCGCAATAGATCGATACCAGCCGCTCCAAATTCGCATGTTTATCCAGCGGCGTATTTTGTGGCAGGTTGACGATGGAATACAGTCTCCAGATACGCCTTTTGGCAAGACCATCAGGGTGAGCGATCAAATAAGTTCCACCCCAGACTCCAGATGTAATGGGAACCTCTATCTGGTAAGCGTCCTGCATTCGACGTCCTACTTCCGTGGCAATATTCTGATACAACTCATTCAAGTGATACAGGTTGATCAAATTATTTTCAGCAAATACCGGAGTTTTAATTAAATCTGTCATACGTTTCTCACAAGCTACAGCAAAGGAAGTTCGACTCTACTCAAGACAACCTCGGGTAAAAAACAAAAAAAATTCCACCCCCGAATCGGAGGTGGAATTTTCAAGTCATTCAACAATAAAATTAATCTACATGCACCACACGAACGGTTACAGAATCTGTAACAGCTGGGCTATAGGGAACATGGTTACCCTGTGCAAAAAGCGCCGTGATGGTGTGCTGACCTTTGCTCAATTCAATGGTTTTACAGGTTGACCCGTCACCCATATGAATATGTGTGCCATCTTTAGCAACCGGCAGGCTCAAGTCAGCAGGAAGGCCTTCGTCAATAATCAAGTGATGATGACCTTTACCCGGATTAACACCTTTTTTAGCAGGCTCTACGGTGAAGCCATTGGTTGCCATGCAAACTTTTAACGGGCTACTAACATTAGCCATCGTAATCGGTGTGGTGATTGACAATGCTTTTCCAGTGCTGGGAGCCATACCGCCTCCGGTCTGTCCTGCACAACCTGCAAATAAAGCCAATGCCAATAATGCTGTTACTTTAGAAATAATCTTCATGCGACTCCTCTTGAAAAAAGTGTAAACGATTAATGAATATAATATTGCTCAGTCCATCGCTAAAAGACGGGTCCGTCTAATAAACCGACCATAAAATTTTTAGCTGAAAGAACAAGCAAAAATACTTTGCCCTATGCCTCCTTGATAGCCCAAACAAGCAAGCTATCAATAATTTCCCAAATATATGATGTTTCTATTATGTAGGAAGTTACTGATAAAATCAATCAAACCTTTACAAAATCTTGTAGTAAAACCCCGTAATTCAACACCCTCCCCATGCGGACACGGTGATATAAGCCCAATAATTTCAGGGACAATAGAGAAAATGCGAGCTATAATCTTTCCGCCTGTGTCACCAACCACTCTTGAAAATTTGATTTGATTACGGGTGAGCTTCAGGTCTAACTTATCGCGACCCTTTTATTTTCGCCGGAGCCAAAACATTGCAATGCATTAAACGCCGACTCCCGTCACTTGCCCTTTTGTTCGTAGCAACCCTTCTCACGGTTTGTTTCAACACCCGCTTGGTGGAGTCTGCAGAACCTTCTGTCTGGACAACTCTGGAGCAAGGCTTGGAACTCGGCAACTTTCAAGCGCCAAAAAAATCTGACTTTGGCGACTCGTTGATACGCATTTTAAGAGCTGACACAACAGCTTTTGCTTTACGCTTGCTCAATGCCTCATCCAGCAATCAAAAAAAACGCTGGTCTGTAAAAAACTGGGTCAAGAATAAAGGGCTCATCGCTGGCATCAATGCCAGCATGTATCAGAGAAATGGTTTATCCAGCGTTTCATATATGAAAACCCGGCAACATACGAACAATGTCTGGGTGTCAAAAGATAAAACCCTCCTTGCGTTCGACCCCATCGATAAAAATCGACAACCCGTGCGGATCATCGACCGAGACTGTGACGACTTTGGCGTTCTGCGCAAACAATACCAAACATTGGTGCAAAGCATCCGCATGGTTTCTTGTCATGGAAAAAACATGTGGCATCAACAAAAAAAAATGTGGAGTACCGCCGCCGTAGGGATAGACGAGCAGGGCCGTATTTTATTCATTCATGTTCGGTCACCCTACACCACTCACGACTTGATCGACATGCTTCTTCAGCTTCCTATCGGTTTGAAACAAGCCATGTATGTTGAAGGAGGAGCAGATGCTCAACTCTATATTAGAGCCGGAAATCAAGAGCATGATTTCATTGGAAGCTATTCAACCGGGTCGCGGGAACATGACGAAAACAGCTATTCCCACCCCGTCCCCAATGTGCTGGGTTTGGTGCGCCTTAACAAATAAAGTGAACTCAAAGTGACAGAAAAAAATAACAACTCAAAACGCCGTTCCCGGTTTCGCATACTTTCTGGTGACTTGATTGCTCTGGGGCCAGGTAAAGTAGATTTATTGGAATCCATTGCCGAGGAAGGTTCGATTTCACAAGCGGCACGTGCAAGGCATCTTAGCTACCGGCGAGCTTGGAACATGGTGGACACCATGAACCGGTGTTTCAAAGAGCCTCTGGTCGTCAGCATCACTGGGGGTAAGGGAGGCGGAGGCGCAGAACTGACCCCGGCGGGAAAAAAAATCATCCAGCTCTATCGTGACATGGGGAAAAAAGCCGATGCCGCCACGCAAACAGAATGGAAGGCCTTACAAAAACTGCTCCGGCTAACCTCTGAAGATCCGACATGAAGAACATTCTGCGGGGCACAAAAACCTAAGGGAACATCACGCTGTTTGCGGGCTGGTAGCAATGATCTCTAGACCCACAAATTTTATTGACAGGTCTTCTCCTGGGAACTGACTGTAGGCATCGGTTTCATCTTCGTATTCATGAAAATCGAAATGCGAGACATCAAAACCTGTTTGCCGAACATCCTGAATCAAGGTTTCACAGAAATTGCCTTCAATCTCTACCAGAGTTTCAAGATAACCCAGAGTTAACTTCTTGCGATATTCAGGGTTGCTGGCGCGTTTTAAGATCTGACATTCCAGATCGGTGTCCAGTATCAACAGCGAACCGCCCGGCCCTAAAGCTTCTAAGGCCCAGCGAAGAAACTGCTGACGTTCTGTTCTAGGAAGATGATGCAAAAACTTGTTCGCAAGAATACAGCCATAGTTGTCAGCCCGTGGGCCATCCGGAAAATTAATATCGAGAATTTCGATATTGCCCTTCCCCGAAAGTTTTGCGAAATGGGCCAGCCCCTTAAGAATAAATGGCATGTTATCGGCCAAAATCAAGCGGGGGAAATTTTTAGGCCAATCGTGAATCAACCGAAACCCCGCAAGCCCTGTAGCCACATCCATCAAAGGAGCTTGCAAGTCATGCGGCACTAACTCCATCGGGTTATCCCAAGGGAAATTTTGAGTCTGTGATAAATAATAACTATAGCTCTCACCCAGCAGAGTGACCCACTCAGGATCATTATAGAGAGTGTCATCCTCTTTGATCAGGTCCGCCAACTGGCGAAACAGACGACCCATTTTCTCATCCATTTGCTCCAACGATTCCGACAAAGCGATACGATCTTTACGAATATTCATGTGGATGTGATCAAAGTTCAAGAACACAGCTGGACGCTCGTGCTGAACGTATAAAATATCTGCAAGGTCGATCAGTATTTCAGGGTAGACCATACGCAGAAGCAGATTGAATACTTCCTGATCTTGCTGACCGGATGCGGTGTTTGGGAAGCCCAGTTTTCCGTTCAGATATTGAAATGCGATTCGGACTTGTTCTGCCAATTCGGGGGATTTGGTATTTTCCAGCCCCAGATATTTGCGTCCAAAGTCAGTGACCAGCTCAAGCTGGTCTGTGGATTTTATAAAAATTGCAGAGGAAGGCACAGTCCGTCTTATCCAAGTTGAGTGCGAAAGATTTCTTTATAGCAGGGGTGCCAAAGGGTTTCAAGCGATGATGCAATGTCTGCTCTGAATATCAGCGCCAGTTCCACCCGGCTCGACCCAGCATATAAAATGTGATGATGAGACAGGGAAGAAGATAAGGCACACCGGGAAAAGTGCTCACATCGGTCAAGGAATAAGCTGAAAATAGAGATCGGGCGCCAAAAATAATAGCCAGCACTTGCGCCAACCGCTTTCTTCCTTTAAGCAGGTAATAGGTCAGCACCCCCAAAAGTAGCACAAACGCTAACAAAGAAATGATCGCCGACAACCCCATGTTGAAGGGCGGAATAAAAATCATAGCGATCGCAAGATAAACAATATTTAAGGCCAGAAAACTATAGCCCGCCTGGGTGAATTTCTTGGCCCTGTCATCAATGGGATCTGTCTGAATGGGTTGAGCGTTTTCGTTATCCATTTCCAATAAAAGTTAAATTCGTGTTAGCGCATTTGTCACTGCGGTTGCAGATTCATTCGCGGTATGCTAGTTTTCGGCTCGCAGTCTATCATTAAATTATTGATTCTGGTTTTCTTAAAAATATATGCTTCCTGTTCAAGAACAACTTAAAACCATTCGCAGAGGTGTCTCCGAAATCATCGATGAGAAGGAGCTTGCCGACCTGCTGGCATCGGGTAAACCTTTACGTGTGAAAGCGGGTTTTGACCCCACGGCTCCTGATTTGCATCTCGGGCACACGGTGCTATTGCATAAAATGCGGCAGTTTCAGAAACTGGGGCATGAAGTCATCTTTTTGATCGGCGACTTCACCGGAATGATCGGCGACCCGACAGGTCGCTCTGAAACCCGTAAAAACCTGACTCCGCAGGAGGTTCAAGAGAACGCAAAAACCTACCTCCAGCAAGTTTATAAAATTCTCGATAAAGATAAAACCACGATTGCCTATAACAGTGAGTGGATGAATAAGTTCACTTCGGTCAATATGATCGAGTTGGCCGCACATTACACCGTCGCACGCATGCTAGAACGAGATGACTTTCAAAAACGTCTCGCCAAGAACCTACCGGTTTCTATCCACGAACTGATGTACCCATTGATTCAAGGCTACGATTCGGTGGCGTTAAAATCGGACCTGGAATTAGGCGGCACCGATCAGAAATTCAACCTCCTCGTTGGCCGAGACCTGCAACGCGCATACGGACAAAAACCGCAATTGGTTCTCACCATGCCACTTTTAGAGGGAACCGATGGCGTGCAAAAAATGAGCAAGAGTCTGGGCAACAGCATTGGAGTTTTGGATGCCCCGAACGACATGTTCGGGAAAATTATGTCTATCTCAGACGATTTGATGTGGCGCTACTACGAGTTATTAAGCCAAGTCAGTGCGGAAGAATTGGAAAATCTGAAAAAACAGGCCGCATCGGGAGAATTAAACCCGAAACATGCCAAAATGAATTTAGCTAAAGAAATCGTTGCCTGCTACAACTCCCCGGAGGCGGCAGAAATGGCTCTAGCCGAATTTGAAAATGTTTTCAAAAAGAAGAACCTGCCCGAAGACATCCCCGTGGTTCAAGGCTGGGGGGAAACGTCACAAGGAATCTGCAATATCCTGAAAGATAACAAAATGACCGACAGCACTTCGGCGGCTCGCCGCTTAATTCAACAAGGGTCTGTAACGGTGAATGGAGAAAAAATTTCAGACATCAATCAAGAGCTGATCGGGAACCAGGAATATCTCATCAAGGTTGGTAAAAAACGGTTCCTGAAAATTCAACCGGGGTGATCGGAACGTGCGAACCGAATCGGGTTGCCAATTTCCATATCCAGCCTGCTTTTCACCACAATCGCCGTTGCGGTTTTCTTTTGTGTCGCGATGACTTTTATTTTCCCCAGCATATAAGGCAGGAGAGGCGTTTTTTTCGGCTCTAGCTTATACCAGATGTTTTTCTCAATATGGGGAATGGTATAAACCTCAAAATGATCGCCGGGCCGCACCTGATCTTGCCACCCCTTGTCAATGTATACAATATCATCATCCTTGATGCCAATCCTGTCGCCTTTCGATGCGACAATATAACCCTCAATGTTTTTTTCAATCTCCGAAACGGTTGAACTTTGATCCTCAAACTTTTGATACGGTGTGAGCAAATGTCCCGTTTCAATGATTTCATAGGATTGCACCACTCGGGCATAAGAAAACTTCTCACCCATTTCGGTGATCTCAAGCACACCATGAATCAGCACCCGATGTCCTAGAGGTTCTCCGGGGTGAGACATTAACTCTTTACTATCAAACCCCCTTCTTCGGGTATAAGCCTCTTCTTGACCATACCCCGGTAAAACAGGGTGATAAATATAACGATCCTTTGAATAGACCGTAAATCGGTCGCCTTTTTTCACACCCTGATACTTCCCAATATTTACAAAAACCTCATCGGGGCCAGACGTTCCCAGCTTCTGATCGAACAATTTGACAATCGTGCCCACCGAAGATAGTTTCGGCGCAATGAACCCGGCATTGGCAAATTTATTTTCTGCCATGCTCTTTTTTTTAAGAGCCGAATAACTGCCATAGACCTGATTAGCATTGTTCTTACCGGTTTCTTTTTCTGCAACAGCAGACAACTTAGTATATGGGGTCTCAACCTTCTCGTCAGCAGGGGTCAGGTCACCTGCCCATGCCAACGTCGCCCCAAATGCTCCCACACAAAAAATAGAGCTGAGCAAGAAACGCAATGAAATCTGTGTTCTCATGATAGAACCCCGTTGAAAGTTAACGACATTTTTTCCAAACCAGTCATTTTGCGATCGAATATAAATATGTTTCACCATTTTCGGCTAAAATAGCAGGTTTTTCAAGTAGCCTTTTACCCAGTCCAGATTTGCCCAGGCTATTTCTGCCCCCTCCATTAAGGGTAGCATTGCAATAAGGCCGACCCTTTGGGTTAAAACCGTTTGACATGGTTTGCCCCATAATTAGCCATTAGCCCTGAAATTGAGGGATTAGCTCTTGACATGAGCCGCTACCGATGAAATAATCCCCGAAACCTTCCCGTAATATCTCCGGTTGTGTAACCACCTGATTTGGTAGGAGGTAGGCGGGATTTTTCGCATTCAATTTAGACTTTTTTTTAGGATAGATTCATGAAAAGGACTTTTCAACCCAGCAATATCAAACGCAAGCGTGTACATGGCTTCCGTAAACGTAGTTCCACCGTGGGTGGTAGACGCGTGTTAGCAAATCGCAGACGAAAAGGCAGAAAAAGTCTGACGGTCTGATTCATGGGCGATTTCTCTTTCAAAAAAAACGAACGGCTGGTCAAACGGCCCGATTTTGAGAAAGTTATGGCCGCAGGAAAGAAGAAACGTGTAGAAAGATTGTGCATCATCTTTTCCGTTCCGAATGAATTGGGCAAGAAGAGGTTGGGTATCATCGCCTCAAAAAAGATCGGCAACGCGGTGGCTCGTAACAAGGCTAAGCGAAGAATCCGCGAGATTTTTCGCCTGATCAAACACCGCATGGCACCCGCTCTGGATATCGTGGTTATATCGGGCAAAGATATGGTCACACTTCCTCACCGGGTCATTGAAAAGAAACTTTCGACTGCCCTTCTAGCCGAAAGGTGAACCCCGAAACCGGACCCCATAGTCATTCATCGCAGACCTCCATGCTAAACCAGATCTTCCTTAAATTTATTCGTGGATATCAACGGTGGGTTTCACCTCTGTTTTCTCCGGCTTGCCGGTTTCACCCTAGTTGTTCGGAGTATGCCGCTCAAGCTTTAAACCGTTACTCTCTTATCCGAGCCGCAGGGCTCATCATTTATAGAATTTTAAAATGCAACCCTTACCATAATGGGGGCGCGGACCCGTTGAAATAGGGCCCGACAAAATAGTTTTAGACTGAAATCGGAGATTCGACTTGGAAAACAGATTATTGCTCGCCTTTGTACTTTCTTTGGCGGTATTCGTAGGCTGGGGTTATTTCCTGGCAGAAGTACAAGGCCCCGTACCCGCTGACGAAGTGGGTATCGATGAGTTTTCATCCAGCGGGCAACAGGCCACCCTGCCCCCTAAAAATAAAGTCACCGGTTCCGCGTCGACGACGCTTTCCCAGTCAGAGTCTGCACCCGTTGCGATCCCGGCTCCGGTCAACCCATTTCCGGGTGAAGAAGTTCTCATTCAAGTTTCTGCGGGAAAAACGCATTTCGTGATCAGCAACCGAGGTGGAGTGCTCAAGCAACTGCAATTGCCACGCTTCAAAAATGACGATGGCGACATTATCGACCTGATAAGCAATCCCGATAATTTGACCTCCGCTTTGGCGCTACGAGCCAACGACCCGGAAGTGACAAATATTTTGCAAAACGCTTATTATGAGCCTTCGACCCCCTCACTCGTATTAAGTGAAACAAATCGTGAAGGACGGCTGACCCTGACCCTTGCCCACGAATCCGGCTTAGACGTCACTCGCGCCTACACCTTTCATTTCGATTCGTATTTGGTAGAAATGAGCACACAGATCACCGCCACACCACTGGCCGCGCGCAATCTGCAATACCAAGTTGTATTGGGGCCTGAAATGGGAGGGACCATTTCCTCACAAACTGACTACATTACTTTTTCCGGCGCAACTGTATTTGTTAATAACGAGCGACTCGAAAATCCTACTGAAGACATCACCAGCACCTCATATTTTAAAGGCGACCTAAAATGGGTTGCGTTCCAGAATAAATATTTCGGCTCGGCCCTCGTCCCTAAAAATGGCACCAAATCAGGTCTGGTGTTCAAAGAAAAAGATCAGGCTTTTGTCGGGCTAGAATTAGAATCGGTGCAATCGTCCGCTAGCGCTGAAAACTTATTTTATGCTGGTACTAAAGAACTCAAAATATTAGAAGACGAAGGCCACAGCCTAGTAAGAATGATTGATTACGGCTGGTTCGGTAATAAGTTCGCATTTCTTGTCAAACCGCTTCTTAAAGTTTTGGCATTCTTCTATGGCATCACCCATAACTACGGCTGGTCTATCATTCTCATGACCTGCATCATTAAATTATTGTTTTCCCCGCTGACGCATAAAAGTTTCAAATCGATGAAGGGGATGCAAAAAGTTCAGCCGTACGTGAAAATCATTCAGGAAAGAAACAAAGACGACCGGCAGAAAATGAACACCGAGATGATGGAGTTGTACAAAAAACATAAAGTGAATCCGGTCGGCGGTTGTTTGCCCATGCTGTTGCAGATTCCCGTATTCATTGCTCTTTATCACGCCTTGTTCTTTTCCATTGAACTGCGCGGAGCACCCTTCATGGGCTGGGTCACCGACCTTTCCGTTGCCGACCCTTTTTATGTGTTCCCCGTGCTGATGGGCGCCACCATGTTTTTGCAACAACGCCTGACCCCATCTATGGGCGACCCCATGCAACAAAAGATCATGATGTTTTTACCCATCGTGTTCACCTTCATGTTCCTGTCGTTCCCCGCTGGGCTGGTTATTTATTGGACCGTTAACAACGTCCTGACCATCTCTCAGCAATATTATATCTACCATATCTCCAAAGCATGACCGAAGGCCCGTGCAGGAAGCGGGCAATCGCTTTTTCCATCGGGAGAGAGACATTATGATTCAAGTCGCACTTGATCTCCCGTTCGAATAAGACCTTTTCTAATCACCGAAGCATAGACTCCCACATTACCCTGGTTCTGTTGCACCGCAGTACGCAATATCCCATGATCCTGAGGGTAATCTCCCTGAGCTAGAGTAGTCATTACACAGCGACCGGTCGGACCCGTAATTTTAATACGAACGTCATTTCCAATAGCCAGTGTGCAACCTATCCATGTTTCCTCTATAAAAGATTTTTCACTCCCTCTCGATTCTAAAACAATATTAGGGCGAAACCTCTGAACATCGAAGTTACCTTGCGAATAACTGTCACTCAGCCGGGCTAAGGTAGAAGTCGATAAGAGATGTATCTGCCCAGCGTCAAAAAATGTCCCTTTAGGAAGCGCAAAATCTGTGGTCGTATTTCTTTTGTCACGACCTTCTATATCCGGCCAATACTCTTCTGAAGTTCCTTCCGAAGAATTGGAATGAGAGGGCCCCGTTACAGCAAGTGTCACCTTACGGTTAAGAGCTTTTGAAAGAATTTGATCAATATCCTTTTCTGCACTGATTACAGAAGTTCCATTCGGTAATTGAATGCAAACAGCAGGCATTGTTTCACCGGAACTCGGTGTTTTCATAAAGGTTGATTTAAAACTAAACAGGGAAGGCCATTTTCTGGGGTTCTTGGCAGTAGCTATCTTTCCATCGTCCGCATCAATCAAGGCATAGGCACGGTCCCCCAATAACCCGTTATCCTCGATACTGGCAGCAGATACTTCCTCACCCTGCATTGATTTAACCGGATACCGCCATAAAGATTTGACCTCACCCTGACTTGGCTTTGACATCCTATTTTCTCCTTTTAAAGCACAACAAAAAATATTTTTTAACTTTAAGGATGTAAGGTGTCGAGCGTTAGCCACCCAACAAGGGCTAACGCCCGACCCATAACTAAGACCCCTTCACATCAGCCATGGACGCGCCGAAATTGATGTGGAACACCTGATCATCCAACACCATCGCTGGCACAGATTTAACACCTACAGCTTCAGCCCCTGCAATACGGTCGGGGCTTTGTGCAAAATGAACCACCTCAAGATTATATTGACTGCGGTCAATGGCCTTAGCCACCATATCCTCTGCGGCAACACAAACGGGACAACCAGCATGATAAAAAACAGCGTTCTTCATTATTTTCTCCTTTAAGTTAAATCTCAATTATAGTATCGAATCAATACAATTATTAAAATGCCATAGAGAAAATAATTTGTCAAGCAGGTATCGAGGCGATACAATAAAAACATGAGTCTTCCCGAAGTCAATGAGGTATTAGAACGATTGTGCAATCTCCTGCGTATGGAGACACGGGCCTTTGCCTTGAAGTACGGGTTGCAACCCGTGCAAATGGAAGCTCTAACCTATTTGACCCAATGCAATCGCTATTCGGACACACCGCAAGCAGTCGGAGAGTATCTCGGGCTAACGAAAGGAACCGTTTCTCAATCTCTCAAGATTCTTGAACAAAAAGGCTTATTGCGTAAACAGACCGATAAACAAGACAAACGCATCGTCCACCTCAGCCCCACTGTCAAAGGGAAAAACCTTATAAAACACACCAGCGCCGATAAGACTCTTACCCCCTCTCTGGCAAAGGCCAACTCTAAAAAGATCTCAGAACTGAATTCTGTTTTACGCTCAACTTTGATTGAAATGCAAAAAGCAAACCAACGTAAAGCTTTTGCCGCCTGCCACACTTGCCGCTTTAACGAGAAAAATGAAAAAGGTTCTGTCTGTGGATTGACGCACGAATCTTTGAGCGTGCAAGATGTCCAACTCATCTGTAGAGAACACGAATACCCATCATGAAACCCTCCGATACCATTACAGCCATCGCCACCCCCCCCGGTGAAGGAGGTGTGGGAATCATCCGCATCAGCGGCAAAAACGCGTTGGGCATCGCACATAAGCTCTTCCACCCCGCATCCGGATTAAGTCCACAAGAATTCCCAACACAAAAAGTTCTATTCGGTGAAATCCGCGACCCCGATACCGGACAATGTGCCGATGAAGTTCTGCTCACATTTTTTAAAGCACCCAAAAGTTATACCGCCGAAGACGTGATAGAAATAAACTCTCATGGCGGGTCATGGATCACTGCAAAAATTTTGGCTTTGGTTTTACAACAAGGGGCCAGACTGGCAGAACCCGGTGAGTTCACCCGCCGCGCTTTCACCTACGGCAGGCTCGACTTGACACAGGCCGAAGCCGTCGCCGATGTGATTGAGTCGGCCTCCGACCAAGCTCTCAACTCAGCTTTATCACAGCTCAAAGGCGGGCTTTCGCGCCGACTCAACACCTTGCATCAAAATTTATTGAACGTACAAGCACAACTCGAAGCCTCCATCGACTTCTCCGAAGACGGCCTCACCTTTCAATCGCAAGAGGCCACGCAAATACAAATTCAACAAGTCGAGAAAGAACTCAACGAACTCGTCCTGTCTTTTCGGCAAGGCAGAATTTATAGAGAAGGCATGCGCGTCACGTTGGTTGGCAAACCCAATGTCGGGAAATCGAGCCTACTCAATGCACTCCTTCAAGAAGACCGCGCCATCGTCACCCCCATTGCCGGAACCACCCGCGACACACTCGAAGAACGCGCCCGCATCAAAGACATCCATATTGTCATTATCGATTCGGCCGGACTGCGCGATAACCCCGAAATGATCGAAGAACAAGGCATTCAACGAACCCGCGCCGCGCTAGAAAAAGCCGACTTGGCCCTAGTCGTGTTCGATGCCTCGCAACCGCTCGACGACAACGACAAACTGTTAATGCAAGAAGTGGTCGATAAACCCAAGATCGTGGTGTTCAATAAATCCGACCTGCCCTCCACTTGGCAGTCTGACCAGATCCAATCATTTTTAGCCGAAGAAAAACCACTCACCCTGTCTGCCAAAACGCTGGATGGGTTCAACCCCCTAAAAGAAGCCCTGCACCAAAAAGCCACCGCCGGTCAACGCTCCGGCGAATCGCTAGTCATCACCCGCGAACGCCATAGAGACCACCTGCAAAAAGCGGCGCAATCGCTACAAAAAGCCAGCACCAGCCTCAAAGACGGATACTCCGAAGAGCTAGTTGCAGTCGATGTCACCTTAGCAATGGAACACCTCGGAGCCGTACTCGGCAAAACCTTCGAAGAAGACCTGCTAGATAAAATCTTCGGTCAATTCTGTATTGGGAAATAGCTGCTGGGCGCAGGACAAATAATGATCCCCTCTTTTCAAAGAGGGGCTGGGGTGATTAATTATCTAGGCAGTTCACATTACTCATGATTAGTAGTATAAAACTCCATGCCCCAAAAATTACCTTACAACACGAATCTTAAAAAATATCTCGCAAGCTCCGCAATCAACCGACACCTGCCGAAACACATTTTTGGAACAGCTTACGAAAAATGCCGTTCTATGAATCAACAACTTTCAATAGACAAAAACCCATTGGGAACTACATCGTTGATTTCTACTGCTACCAATTTCAATTGGTCATAGAAATTGATGGTAACAGTCACGGTGAACCCGTGACTCAAACAAAAGACATTAAACGAACTGAATTTTTGGAATCACAAGGCTTAACTGTTATCCGATTTACCAATCAGGAAGTTGAAGGCAATATAGATGCGGTAATGGTAGAGATAGAAAAATTGGTAGAAAAAGGCTAGCCCACTCATAGAAGAGAAACTTTTATGAACCCCTCTTTTCAAAGAGGGGCTGGGGTGATTTGTAAAAATCAACTTATTGCTAAGACTCACTATTTTAAATTCTTTTTCAAATTCAGTTGTAGATCTTTGTATGTCAACTGACTGATACGCCCAAAGAGAATTCTAATTTCTCCACGAAATAAGTAACCAAGCCAAATAACAACTACTGGCCAAGCGAGCGAATCAATAATTTTAGCGATTATTTCCATATGTTCCGGGTATAAATTTATTTATTTCGAATTCTTCTCAATGGGCTGGTATGCTCCAACTCCTTATCAAGCATTTTCTTATCTTTTTCTGATAACAGCGTATCAATTTTTATATGTAGTTCTTCAAGGAGCGTTTTAGTCGCTTTGGTTTCTTCCAAAATTCTGCGCTCGCCATACGGCAATAAATCATCAACACTCTCTGCGCTATCACCAAAAAGCTCATTAAAATTAATCCTATCGCCCAAATCTTTAGGGTCACAATTCAGGTATTCAAAGTAATCAGTAGCGAAGGGTATCCCTTCTTTATTCATAACCTTACAAAGCTCACCAATTTTTCTTTTTATATCATTGTTGGTTTTTATAAAAAATTTATCAAATGCCTCAAGATCAATGCCCACTGAAGTTAACTGTTTTCTATCAACATGCTGAAGAGCAATAACTTGGGAAAATTCTTCTAACTCCCACCGTAAATCCAAATATTCATCTGAATCATTATTAAGGTCTATATCATTTAACAAATAGTATTCACACCATGTGACTAGAGGCTCATAATATTCTGTCAGTTCCCAAATCATCGAATCAAAACTAGTAAGCTTGTATTCTTCTTTTTCAACATCTTCAACCAAAGGTGCCTGCTTTGGGATTGAGGCTCCCAGTTCTTCCAACAATAGAAGAAGTTGTGGTGCGTAGCACTCAGCTTCGTGAATCAAATGTCGATTATCGCCCTCACCCATGAAAGCTAAATATTTAAACCACGCCTGACCGTTCTCTTCAGTTTTACTAAGGATCGCCCAATCTGTATTCCAACCATATAACCCAGCCAGTTTATTCAAAGCTTCCTCTCTCTCAAAAGGTATACTTTCTCCAGCTTTCCACTTCGAAATTTGAGCACGGCTCACATTTAGCTTTGCCGCAATATCTTTTTGCTTGAGGGCAGTATTTTTAACGATGTAATCTATGATGTTGGTTTTCATGGCCACCCAAATAGTTAAGTTAACTTATCTACTTACAACATTAACTTAACTATTTAGGTGGTCTTACAATGAGATAAGAAGTGGAAAGGAAGGTCAAAATCTCCCCTAAATGCAAATCACCCCAGCCCCTCTTTGAGAAAGAGGGGTCCATTGAGCCGAAGCACCCTTTTGCCAGCTCAAAAAAGCTATTGCAGAGCGGGCCCTGCGCCTAGCAGTTAGACCATGCCTATGGCGGGGTGTTGCATTTGCTGGCGTTGTTCGGGGGTGACTTCGAGTTGCGGCAGGTGGTTCGAGCCGTATTTATCGATATAGAGGAAGATGTATTCGCGGACGCAGGTTCGAAGATCCCATTTCGTATTGTGGTTGCGTTCGAACTCGTCGAACACGTTCATGGCATCTTGAATACTGAGACCGTCTTGGGTGGTGAAATAGTAGTCGAGAGCCAAATCCCATTC